>JAABSG010000086.1 GCA_011390475.1 Geminicoccaceae bacterium
GCTCGGCAAGGCGATCGTCGTCGACATCGAAGACGGCCATGCCGTTGGCCTGGTAGCCCAGCGCATAATGGTTGGGCACGGCCCCGATCCGGCGAATCGCACCGCGCGCCAGCATCGCCTGGAGCGTGGCGATCACGTCGTGCTCCTCGATGCCGAGTTCCGCTGCGACATGGGCGTAGGGGCAGGGGACCAGCGGCAGCCCGCCCTCCAGCACCTCGACCAGCCGGCGCTCGAGCGCGGCCGCACTCATGGCACCAACTTCAATTCGACGAAATACTCGTCGAGCTTGGGCATGGCGTAGACGTCGAGCCCGGTCTCGTGCGCGATCGCGTCGATGACCTCGGCTGCCCGCTCCGCTGTTTCCGCGGCAACCACGAACCACATGTTCAAGAGATGCTCGCGCTCGTAATTGTGCGCCACCTCGACATGCGCATTGACCTTGGCCGTCACCGCCTCGAACACGTCCTCGGGCACCGCCATGGCGGCCAGGACATAGCTGCCGCCCATGGCCTCCACATTGAAGAGCGGGCCGAAGCGGCTGAGCACGCCGGTCTCCAGCAGCCGACCGATGCGATCGATCAGCTCGGCCTCGGTGATCCCGAGCTTCAGCGCCGCCTCGGCATGGGGCCGGTGGCCGAGCGGAAAACCGCCCTGCAGGCCCGCGATGATCCGACGATCGACGTCATTCATCACCCATCCACCTCCGCCGCCGCGAAATAGCGAGCTCCGCGCTGCTTGAAGCGTTTCGTGCTGAACAGCACCGCATGCGGCACGCCATCCAGCCCATGCGCGGCGCGAAGGGCTGCGATCCGGCCCAGCACCGCCTCTCGCTCGCGCCCGTGCACCATGGCAAAGAGATTGTAACGCCAGGCCGGCAGCCGCCGCGGCCGGCGGTAGCAGAGCGTCACGTCCGGCGATGCGGCGAGCGCCCGGCCGACCCAGTCCACGCTCGCGTCCGGCACGTCCCAGACGGTCATCGCATTGGCCCGGTAGCCGATCTCGTGATGCCGGACGACCAGACCCAGGCGCTTGATCACACCGGCGTGCAAGAGCGCCTCGAGCCGCTCGATCACCACGGCCTCGGCCAGCCCGACCCGCTCGGCCAGCACCGCATAGGGCCTCGAGACCAGCGGCAACCCGTCCTCGAGGGCGGCCAGGAGCCGGCGATCGGTGGGGCTCAGCTCCATGACGGCTTGAACCCGAGATCGATGCCGTAAGCCCGCTCCAGCGGCAGATCGAGCACCTCGATTCCGGTCGCATCCTCGATGCCATCGAGCACCGCTCGAACGCCGGCCCGGCTTGCCGCCGTCACCACGAACCAGAGATTGAGCCGGTGCTGCCGCGCATAATTGTGGTTCACCTCCGGGCACGCATTGACCAGTGCCGCCACGGTGTCGAGCCGACCCTCCGGCACGGCCATCGCCGCCAGCGTGCTCCAGCCCGTGCGATGCGGTGCCACCACCGCGCCCACCCGGCTCACCACGCCCAGGGCCTCGAACCGCGCCAAGCGCTCCAACACATCGGCCGCGGTGGTGTCCAGGGCTTCGGCCATCGCGGCATAGGGCTCGGGGCAGAGCGGCAGGTCGCGCTGGAAGGACTCGATCAGCCGCCGGTCGAGATCGTCCAGGAGGGCAGGGGTCACGCCGTCCACGCTCAGTACCCCAGCCGATGCGCGCGGGCGGTGAAGAAGATGCCGCTCGGACTTCTCGCCTCCAGCGAGGTCACGCGCTCCAGGCTCGCGGTGTCGATGATGTCGATCCGGTCGGCGTCGCGCACCGAGATCCAGACCTCCTCGCCCTTGGGTGTGAACTCCATGTGCAGGACGCCGGGACCGAGATCGAGCGCGCCCACCACGGCGAGGCTGGGCACGTCGACCACCTGCACGACATTGTTGTCCGGATGGGCGAAATTGATCCAGACCTGCCGCCCGTCGGGCCGGGCGATGGCGAAGACCGGCTGGCTGTGCACCGGCACCCGCGCCACCTCCCGCCAGCTCGTCTTGTCGACGACGAGCAGCTCGTGCCGGCCGATCGCCGGCAGGAAGACGAGCTCGCCCGCCACGCTCCAGCCCTTGAGATGCGGCATCTTGTAGACCGGCAAGGGCGCCTCGCCCCGGCCGTAGCCGTCGAGGATACGCACCGGCTCGGCCGCGGGGTCCCAGAGATCGAGCAGCGCCATGCCGTCCTCGCCGAAGAGTCCGGCCAGGTAGTGCCGACCATCCGGCGTGACCAGCGCGTCGTAGGGGAGGGTGCCGACGTCCTCGAACCGCGCGGTGACCGTCGGCCCGTCCTCGCCGAGGGTCGCCGTCCAGATTTCGTCCGCGTCGTAGAGGCTGAACACGAAGCGGTTGTCCGGCAGCTCCTCGAGCCCCACCACCTTCGAGCGGGCGTCGTCGGCGCCGTACGTGGCGGCGATCTCGCCGAGTGGGACGAGGTCGCTCGTTGCGAAGAAGCGGACTCCCCCCGGCTCGTAATTGGCGACGGCCACCACCCGTCCGTCCTGGGAGATCGCCCCGCCGATGCTGTTGCCGGCCTGGATGACCCGGTGCGTGATCCCACCGGTCAAGAGATCGACCTTCGAGAGCCCGCCATCGCGGCCGAAGACGAAGGCGTAGCGGGCGTCGCGGGAGAAGACCACCGAAGCGTGGCTGAGATCGCCCAGACCCTCGATGCGCCGGAGCGTCCGCCGCTCGGTCGTATCGACGACCAGGAGCGCACCGTCGGCACGCTCGACCACCAAACCGAGATCACCCGTGCCGCGCAGCTCTGTCGCCGACGCGGTGACGGCAAAGGCCGTGGCGAGCGCGCCTCCCAGGAGCATGCGCCGGTCAATCCGCATCGCCGTCACTCCACATCAATGGCCCCCGCCTGCAACTGCTCGACCAGCCAGGCTACCTCGCCCTCGGGCAGGAGCCCCCGCCAGGGCGGCATCGGCTTGCCCGGCACGCCATCCAGAATGATCGCCACGAGCCCCTCGGCCGGCAGTCCGTCGAGCGTCGCCGGCAAGAGCGGCGGCCCGAGCCCGCCCTTCAGCGTCAGCCCGTGACACGAGCCGCAATCGTGGCGCAGTAAATGGATCAGTTCGCCCTGTCTCGCCGCAGAGGGATCGGCGGCAGCGACCATCGGCAGCAAAGCCGATGCCACGAAACAGCTAACCCAGGTTCTGCCGGACATGGCCCTCTTCCTCTGCCATCGAGGCACGACCCAGGATGTCACCCAGAGCCACCACGGCCCCAACCGCCACCATGACGGGGGCCGCGAGCCCGGCGGCCATGACCGCGGCGGGCAGCTCGGCGAGCGTCGTCCGACACAAAACCTGCTCGGGCAGCGTGCCCGAGGCGACCGCGATTGCCGGGGTCGTTGGCGAGAGCCCCGCCCCGATCAGCCCGTCGCGGAACCGCTCGAGCGCGGCCAGGGCCATGTAGACGACGAGCGTGGTCGAGGGGTCGGCCAGCGCCCGCCAGTCGATCTCGAGCTCGCCATCGCCCCGCGCATGCCCGGTGATCAGCCGAACCCCGGTCGCCATGCCGCGATGGGTGAGGGGAATGCCGGCAGCCGCGAGGCAGCCCGAGGCCGCGGTGATGCCGGGCACCACCTCGAACGGGATGCCGTGCGCGGCGAGATGCAAAGCCTCCTCGCTGCCCCGGCCGAAGACGAAGGGATCGCCGCCTTTGAGCCGGCAGACCCGGCGGCCGGCCTTGGCGAGGCGAACCAGGAGCGCGTTGATCTCGTCCTGGCTCAAGAGGTGCTTGCCGCAGGCCTTGCCGGCGCAGATCCGCTGCACGCCTTGCGGGATCAGGTCGAGAACGGCCCTGGAGACGAGCCGGTCGTAGACGACGACATCGGCCTCCTGGAGATGGCGCAAGGCCTTGACGGTCAACAACTCGGGGTCGCCGGGACCGGCGCCGACCAGAGCAACAGAAGCGATCTCGGGCATGGCCTCGCCCTCCCCATCGAGCAGAGATCGCCGGCGGGACGACGGCATCGGCGCCCCGCCGGCGGTTGGGTTCAGTAGACGTCGTTGATGGTGTTGAAGACGTTGAACTTGCCCGTCGGCGTGATCAGCCGGGGATCCTTGATCACGTGCTTGAGGGTACGGGTCGCATCGTCGACCACGACGATCGCCGATTCCTGGTCCTGCGCGTTCCAGACCGAGAACCAGACCTCCGTGCCGTCCTTGTTGTACTCGGGCTGAACGATGCGGCGCACCCCCTCGGTGATACCCGACCACTCGCCGATCGGGATCTCTTCGTAGCCGCCATCCAGATTGTCGAGATCGAAGACCGCCACCGAAGAGGCGATGCTCGGCTCCGGATTCAACGGCGTGTCGACCCAGAGATTCTTGGAGTTGGGGTGCGTCTTCAAGAAGAGCGAGCCACCGCCCAGGCCCTCCAGCATCTGCACCACTTTCCAAGCCTGGTCCGGATGCCCCTCGGGATCGGTGCCGATCAAGGATACCGTCCAGTCACCGAGATGCGTCGTCGCCCAGACCGGTCCGAACTCGGGATGGACGAAGTTGGCGCCCCGGCCCGGGTGCGGCGTCTGCCCGCCGGTGTCGATGATCGCCTCGAGCGCGCCGTCCACGGTGTCGACCACGACGATCTGGTGCATGGCGTTGGCCGCGACCAGGAAGTAGCGGCCGGTCGAATCGAAGCCGCCATCATGCAGGAACCGCGCCGCGTCGATGTCGCGGACCCGAAGATTCGACAGGTCCTCGTAGTTGACGAGCAGGACCTTGCCCGTCTCCTTGACGTTGACGACGAACTCGGGGCTGTGATGCGAGGCGACGATCGCGGCGACGCGCGGCTCGGGGTGGAACTCTTGCGCATCGACCGTGTAGCCGCGGGTCGAGACCACCTTCAAGGGTTCCAGCGTCGCCCCGTCGGTGATGACGTAGTGCGGTGGCCAATAGGCACCCGCGATGACGTAGGTGTCCTCCCAGCCCTCGGCTTTCGAGCTCTCGACCGAGCGCGCCTCGATGCCGACCTTGATCTCGGCCACCACCGAAGGCGGGTCCATCCAGAGGTCGATCATGCTCACCAGCGCATCGCGGCCGATCACGTAGAGATAGCGGCCGGAAGCCGAGATCCGTGAGATGTGCACCGCATAGCCGGTCGGCAGGATCGTCTCGATCTCGTAGGTCGACCCGTCGATCAACGCCACCTCGCCGGAATCGCGCAAGGTGACCGAGAACAGGTTCTCGACGTCGAGATCGTTCAGCTTCTCGGTCGGCCGATCGGCGACGGGCACCAGCACGCGCCAATGCTCGCGCATCGTCTCCAGGCCCCATTCGGGCGGCTGCGGCGGCTCGTGGAAGAGATAGCGGGTCATCAGATCGACCTCTTCGGGCGACAGATCACCCGACGAGCCCCAGTTCGGCATGCCACCCGGCGAGCCCCACTGGATGAAGGCGTTGACGTAGTCGAGGCCGTTCTCGCGCATGATGTCGGGCGTCAGCGCCTTGCCCGTCGCCCCCTTCCTGAGCACGCCGTGGCAACCGGCGCAGCGCTGGAAATAGATGGTCTGCGCGGTCTGGAAGTCGTCCGTCGTCAACGGCTCGACGCCGAGCGCCTCGAGGTCCGCGGCGAGCGCCGGCTGCGCCAGCTTCAGCTCCGGCATCACGTCGAACTCGGGCACGTAGGTCGTGCCGGGTCCTGGCCGATGCTCCTCCAGCGCTTGCGGATCTGGCTCTTGTGCCAGGCCGACATGGATGCCCATGGCCGCCCAGGCCGCCAGCGCCGTCGCACTCGTCAAGCCGATCGCTCTTCGCATCTCGCCTCTCCCCGGTCGTGAGATGAACGCACCTTATCCTCGCCTGCCTAGCCGATCGCCGGGCGGCGATCCTTGACCGTCGTCAAGGATCGGTGACACGCGCTCGCGTTACTTTCCGAGACGATGCTTCATTGGGACGATCGCCATGATGCCTGAGCCGGCGAGATGCTGAATGCGCGATGGTTCGGCGACGGGCGACGATCGTGGCGGCTTCTCGGCCTCTTGATCCTGGCCGCCGCCGTCTCGGCTCTCGCCGCCCGAGGAGCCTCCGCCCGCGAGGCCCCACCGCTGGACCAGGTCCAGGCCGTCTTTCCGGCGGCCTCGGGCGTCGGTGCCATGGACGGCGACCCGCCGGCCGCACCGGTCTTCAGCGACGGTCGGCTCACCGGCTATGTCTTCTCGACCAGGGATGCCGTGGCCTCGGTCGGCTATAGCGGCCGCAGCTTCGACGTGCTGGTCGGCCTCGACCTCGACGGCCGCATCACCGGCGCGGAGCTGCTCGAGCACAACGAACCCGTGCTGGTGATCGGCGTCGCGCCCGTGGCACTCGACCACTTCATCGACCGTTTCGCTGGCATCCCGGCAGAAGCCGACGCGCGGATCGCCCGGCGCAGCACGGCGGAAGGCGGCATCGACGGGCTCAGCGGTGCCACCGTCTCGGCGACGTTGATGGCCGACGCGATCCTCCGTGCCGCCCGGGCCGTGGCCGTCGATCGCGGCATCCTGCCGCCACCGGCGAGCGAGAGCCGGCTCGATCTCGACCGCTTCGAACCGCTCGACTGGCCGGCGCTCGAACACCAGGGCCTCGTCAGCCGGCTCCGCCTGACCAATGCCGACATCGCCCGAAAGCTCGCCGCACGCGGCCGCGAGCCCGCTCCGGGCCCCCGGGATCTCGAACCGGAGGCCACCTTCGTCGACCTCTGGGTGGCGCTCGCCACGCCGCGGATGACCGGCGCCAACCTCCTGGGCGAGGCGCGCCATCGCGCCATGACCCTCGACCTCGAGCCCGGCGATCACGCCATCGTCGTCCTCGCCCGAGGCCGCTACTCGGTGAAGGGCACGGGCTTCGTCCGGACCGGCGTCTTCGACCGCCTGCAGGTCGTCCAGGGCAACGAGACCATCCGGCTCACCGCCGACCACCACACCCGCCTCGACGGCCTCGCCATCGCGGGCGCCCCGGCGTTCCGCGAGCTCGGCTGGTTCGTCATCCCAGAGGCCAGCGGCTTCGATCCGCTCCAGCCCTGGCAGCTCCACCTCGTGGTCCAGCAGCCCGCCACCGGCGGCGACGTCTATCTCGACGTCACGCTACCGGTGACCTCACCCACCGCCCTCCTGGCAACCGCCTCACCCACCGCCCCGCCCACCGATCTCATGGGCCGCCTGCGTGCCGCCGCCGCCGCACCCGACGGCCCGCTGGTCGTCAGCGCCGGGCTCTGGCTGGATATCTGGCTGGAGCGCTGGCTCGACATCGCCCTGCTCGTCGCGCTGCTCACGATCCTCACCCAGGCGCTGGTGTTCCAGGACGCGCTGGCCCGGCGGCAGCACCTCTACCGCCGGTTCCGCATCGGCTTTCTCCTGGTGACCCTCTTCTGGCTCGGCTGGACCATGGGGGCGCAGCTGTCGGTCATCAATGTGCTGACCTTCATCAACAGCCTGCTGACCGATTTCAGCTGGCAGATCTTCCTGATGGAGCCGTTGATCTTCATCCTCTGGGGCTACGTCGCGCTCGCCCTCTTGTTCCTCGGCCGCGGCGTCTTCTGCGGCTGGCTCTGCCCGTTCGGCGCCCTGCAGGAACTCTCCAACAAGCTCGCCCGGCGGCTTCGGGTGCCCCAGCTCGAGCTGCCCTTCGGCCTCAACGAGCGGCTCTGGCCGATCAAGTACATCATCTTCATCGGCCTTCTGGCGGTCTCGCTGCACGCCATGAGCGCCGCCACCATCGCGGCCGAGGTCGAGCCCTTCAAGACCGCGATCAACATGCACTTCGCCCGGGCCTGGCCCTTCGTCCTCTATGCCCTCGCCCTGCTCGCGGCCGGCCTCTTCATCGAGCGCGTCTACTGCCGCTACGTCTGCCCGCTCGGTGCCGCACTCGCCATCCCCGCCCGCCTCAGCACCTTCCGCTGGCTCAAACGCCGCCCGCAATGCGGCCGCGAATGCCGGATCTGCGCCGTCCGCTGCCCCGTCCAGGCGATCCACCCGACGGGCGAGATCAACCCCAACGAATGCATCTACTGCCTCGACTGCCAAGTCCACTACCACGACGACCACACCTGCCCGCCACTCATCAAGCGCCGCAAGCGCCGCGAGGCTTTCGCCGCATCGCAAGCCACGGCGCCAGCGACGGCGCCAGAACCCGTCGCGGTGCGACGTTGATGCGCGCCCGCGCGCTTGCACCACGACTCCTGCGAATGCCATGAAGTCGGGCCCGTCGACCGCTCGAGGTTCCATCATGCCCGTTCTCGCTCCCGTCGAAGACCCGGTCGTCGAGATCGAGCCATGACCCGTCGCCGCCTGGGTCGGCTCGGCGCCTTCCTGCTCGTCCTCGCCGCCGCCATCGGCGGCTGGCTCTTCGTCACTGTCCGACCCATACCCGTCAGCGTCGTCGAGCCCGAGCAGGATGTCGCGATCCGGCTCTTCGGCCTCGGCACCGTCGAGGCGCGGGTGTTGGCGAGGGTGGGCTTCGAGGTCGGTGCCGCGCTCGACGCGGTGCTGGTCGATCATGGCGACACTGTCGCCGCCGGCACGAAGCTGGCGCGGCTGCGCACGGCCGAGCAGGCGGCCCGGGTGGCCCGGGCCGAGGCCACGGTCGCCATCGCCGAGGCATCGGCCGTCCGGGCCGAAGCCAATCTCGACCGCGCGCATGCCGTCCAGGCCGAACGAGAGGCCGCCAATCGCCGCCAGGAAGAGCTGGCCCGACGGAGTGTCGTCGCCGCCCAGACCGCGGAGCAGGCGCTGCGCGACCTCGCCGTCGCCGCCGCCGAGACGACCGTCGCCGAAAGCGAGATCCTGGTCGAGAAGGCGCGGCTCGACGACGCCAGAGCCCTCCTCGCCTACGAGACGGCACTGCTCGACCAGCACGCGCTTCAGGCGCCCTTCGATGCAGTCGTCGTCGAGCGCCACGTCGAGCCCGGCACGGTGGTCGTCCCGGGCGAGCCGGTCTTCACCCTGGTCGATCCGGCCACGTTCTGGATCCTCGCCTATGTCGACGAGGCCAGGGCGGGCGGGCTGGCGGTGGGCCAACCGGCCGAGCTTCGCCTCCGCTCGCTGCCGGCCGAGCGTTTTGCCGTCGAGGTGGCGCGCGTCGGCCTGGAAAGCGACCGCGTCACCGAGGAGCGCCGCGTCTGGCTCGGCTGCGTCGCCTGCCCGGACCAGCTCTACCTCGGCGAGCAGGCCGAGGTGCTGATCGAGACGGCGCGGCTCGAGCAGGCACTGATGGTGCCCGAGGCCGCGGTCAGCGGCTTCGACGGCAGCCAGGGCACGGTCTGGCTGATCCAGGACGGCAGGCTGGAGCAGGCCCGGCTCACATTCGGCGCCCGGAGTGAAGACGCCAGGCTCGAGGTCGTGGCCGGCCTGCCCGAAGGCGCGCTGATCATCGCCCGACCGGTGCCGGGCCTGGCCGCAGGCCGTCGCGCGCGCGCCCTGGAGGCAGCGCCTTGAACCTCGCCTGGCGCGACATCCGCCACAACCTCTTCCGCTTTCTCCTCACCTGCTTCGGCCTCGGGCTCCTGCTCGGCGTCGTGCTCTCGATGGTCGGCATCTATAACGGCCTCGTCGTCGATGCCCTGACCATCGCCCGCGCCCCTGCGGTCGATCTCTGGGTGGTCGAACCCGGCAGCCGCGGCCCGTTCGCCGAAGCCTCGCGCATCCCGGGCGACACGCGAGCATCCATCGCCCGGCTGCACGGCGTCCGCGATGCCGGCAGCATCACCTACCAGACCGTCGAGGCGACCCACCAGGACCAGAAGCTCCGGCTCTACGTCGTCGGCTACGAGCCCGACCGCCCGGGCGCCCCGCGCAGCCTGCTCGCCGGGCGCGGCCTCGGTCACGCCCGCTTCGAACTCGTCGCCGACACCCGAACGGGCCTGGCATTGGGCGAGCGGCTCGCGCTCGGCCGCGACACCTTTCTGGTCGTGGGTCTGGTCGAGAACCACGTCAACACCGGCGGCGATCCGGCGGTCTACATCAGCCTCAGGGACGCGCAGAAGCTGCAGTTCGACCTCGCCCCCGCCGCCGCCCGCCGCGAGATTGCCAGGGGTGGCACGGGCCAGGCCGGTGCCACCGTCAACGCCGTCATCGCCACCCTCGAGCCCAACGCCAACCCGGACCTCCTCGCCGCCGAAGCGCGCCGCTGGAAGCACGTGGCAGCATTGACCCAGGCCGAGCAGGAGCTGATCCTCACCCGTTCGGTGGTCGACCGGGCGCGCCGCCAGATCGGCCTCTTCATGGCGATCCTGCTCACCGTCTCGGCCGTGGTCGTGGCGCTGATCATCTACACCATGACGATGGAAAAGCTGAAGCAGATCGCGACCTTGAAGCTGATCGGCGCCTCCGACCGGACGATCGTCGGCCTGATCGTCCAGCAGGCGCTGGCCCTGGGCGGCATCGGCTGGGCCTCGGGCCTCGGGCTCGTGCTCCTGGTCAAGGACTATTTCCCCCGCCGGGTCGTGCTCGAGCCCGAGAACGCGCTCATGCTCGCCGGCATCATCGGCCTCGTCTGCCTGCTGGCCAGCGGCCTCGGCGTGCGCGCTGCCCTGCGCGTGGATCCGGCAACGGCGCTCGGTAGCTGAGATGGCCGAGCCGCTCGTGGTGATCGACGGTGTGGCCAAGCATTACGGCGAGGGTGCCGCCCGCGTCGATGCGCTGCAGGACGTCTCGCTCAGTGTGGCGGCGGGCGAGGTGGTGGCGCTGCTCGGCCCCTCGGGTTCCGGCAAGACGACACTTTTGAACATCATCGGCTGCATCCTGGAGCCCAGCGCCGGCAAGGTCACCCTCGACGGCGAGACCGTCTGGGACGGCCATTGGCTCAGGTCCGACCTCCGCCGGCTCCGGCTCGACAAGATCGGCTTCGTCTTTCAGGCGCACAACCTCCTGCCCTTCCTCAACGCCACCGACAACGTCGCCCTCGTCCTCGAGCTCGCCGGGCGCCCCCCGGCCGAAGCCAGGGCCCGGGCGCACGAGCTGCTCGACTACCTCGAGATCGGCAACCGCAAGACCGCGATGCCGGCGCATCTCTCGGGCGGCGAGGCGCAGCGGGTCGCCATTGCCCGAGCACTCGCCAACGGCCCCCGGATCGTCGTCGCCGACGAGCCCACCGCCGCCCTCGATTCCCAGCGCGCCGGCATCGTCATGGACCTCATGCGCAAGCTCGCTCGCGAGCAGGACGCCTGCATTATCGCCGTCACCCACGACGAGAAGATCCTCGATCGCTTCGACCATCGCTTCAGCCTGCGTGATGGTCGCCTGATCGACGAGCAGGGAGCATCCCGATGACCGCGAAGACCCCCTGGCCCCGAACTTCATGGCCCTTGCGCATCGCCGCCGTCATCGCCGTCGCCTTCGGCGCGCTCACCATCGTCTCCGGTGGCACAGCCCTCTTCGGCGGTCCTGCAGCCCGGGCCGCCGTCGGCGATGCCGTGCCCTTCGTCCTCTGGTTCAACTTCCTGGCCGGCTTCGCCTATGTCGCCGCCGGCATCGGCCTCTGGCTGCACCGGCCCTGGGCCGCCAGCCTCGCGCTCCTGATCGCGCTCGCCACGCTCGCCGTTTTCGCCGCCTTCGGTCTCCATGTCGCCACGGGCGGCGCCTTCGAGCCACGCACCGTGGGCGCCATGGCGCTCCGCTCCCTCGTCTGGCTCGCCATCGCCGGCGTCGCCCGGCGCGAGCGTCGCCCAGCCGCCGAGCCATCTTGACCGTTGGCTGCCGGCGCTGGCCGAGCTCGAAGCCGGCCCCGCCATGGCCTGTGTCCGCACGGTTCCCAGAGAGCATCCGCCGAGAAGGCACCGTCCGACCGGACATCGCGCCTGCGACGTGCTCGCCATCACGCCATCTCAATGCTATCCTGGCGGCTTGGGCGATTACGGCACTCGCCCGCTCGCTCAGCGAATTCGTCGATCACGGCCCGGCAGTGCCCGGGAGAAAGCAGCGAACATGGGTATCTTCGACAGCATCAAGAACGCGGTCTTCGGCAGCGCCGAGGCCACTTCGACGGAAACGCCCACGGCCAAGCCGGCACCCCCACCCACTGCGCCACCGAAGCCCTCGGCCGAGGCGGAACCCGCCGCCCCGGCGTCAGCCCCACCCGTGGCAGCACCGAACCCGCCCACGGTCGACGTCGCCGCCGTGCTGGACCAGGCCGTGGCCGAAAAGGGGCAAAAGCTCGACTGGCGCCACTCCATCGTCGACCTGATGAAAGCCCTCGACCTCGACAGTAGCCTCGGTGCCCGCAAGGCGCTGGCCGAGGAGCTGCACTACACCGGCGACACGAGCGACAGCGCCACCATGAACATGTGGCTGCACAAGGCGCTGATGAAAAAGCTCGCCGAGAACGGCGGCAAGGTGCCGGCCGAGCTGACCGCCTGACACTGCCGAAATCGCCCGTCCGCGCCAGCCGCTCGCATCACCCGTCCACATCACCCGCGTCTTGGGCCGGGCAAGTGGCCCGGGCTACTTTTCCTGCGCCTGCTGCCAGGCCGCATAGCGCGCCCGGGTCGCCTCGTTCGGCGGGTAGAGCCCGACGATCGAGGCCCCGGCTTTGACCTCGGCCATCACCCATTCCTCGAACCAGTGCTGGGCGAAGGCATCGGCCGCCACCTCCGCCACGATCTCCTGCGGAATGACCACCACCCCGTCGAAGTCGCCGACCAGCCAGTCGCCGGGATAGATCGGCACTTCGCCGCAGCCGATCGGCACGTCGATATCGACCGCATGGTGTTTGGCGAGATTGGCCGGTGCGGATGGCGCCTTTGCATAGACCGGCCAGTCCATGTCCTGGATATCGCCGCAATCGCGCAGACCGCCATCGGTGACGAGGCCGGCCGCACCCCTGACCATCATCCGGGTCATCAGGATCCCGCCGGCCGACGCCGCCGACGCGTCGCCGCGGCAGTCCATGACCAGCACATTGCCCGGCGGGACGGTCTCCACCGCCTTGCGCTGCGGGTGGTTCGGATCCTCGAAGACCTCCATCACGTCGAGATCCTCTCGGGCCGGGATGTAGCGCAGCGTCGTCGCCGGGCCGACGAGGTTGCGCCCCGGCTGGTTCATCGGCCGCACGCCCTGGATGAACTGGTTCTTGAGATTGCGCTTCATCAACTGCGTCGTCAGCGTCGCACTGCCGACGGCAGTGAGTTGGCGCCTGATCGTGTCGGCATCGGTCATCGGACATTCCTCCCTCGCTCGTGCCCTGGACAACGGATGCTGGCATCGGGCAGCTTTGGCAAGCGCCACCCGACCGTCCGAACGCAGCGGGGATAAAACCTTGCCAACCGCGCCCGAACGCGATCACATGGGGTGGCACGGGGAGTTCACGACCGAGGGGATCGAGGCGCTTGGCCGACCGGACGACGACGGCCGCGGACGACCGCGGCGAGATCGAAACCCGCGGCCTGACCAAGGTCTTCGGCCAGGGCCAGGCCGCCTTTCGCGCCCTCGACGATGTGACGCTGACCATCCGCGAGGGTGAGTTCTTCACCCTCTTGGGCCCGTCCGGCTGCGGCAAGACCACCCTCCTTCGCCTGATCGCCGGCTTCGAGCAGCCCACCGCCGGTGAGCTTCTCATCAACGGCAAGACCGTGGCAGGGCAGGGGCCCAACCAGCGCCCGGTCAACACCGTCTTTCAGAACTACGCTCTCTTCCCGCACATGACGGTCAGGGAGAATATCGGCTTCGGCCTGAAGATGCTGGGCAAGCCCAAGGCCGAGATCACCGCCACCACCGACGCCATGCTCGAGCTGGTCAAAATGCAGTCCATGGCCGACCGGAAGCCCGCCGCCATCTCGGGCGGCCAGCAGCAGCGCGTGGCCCTGGCCCGGGCCCTGGCACCCGCCCCCCGCGTGCTGCTCCTCGACGAGCCGCTCTCCGCCCTCGACCTCAAGCTCAGGAAGGAAATGCAGAGCGAGCTCAAGCGCCTGCAGCTCGAGACCCGCATCACCTTCGTCTTCGTCACCCACGACCAGGAGGAGGCCTTGACCATGTCGGACCGCATCGCCGTCATGGTCGATGGCCGCATCCTGCAGCTCGGCAGCCCGGCCGAGATCTACAACCACCCGGCCGAACGCTTCGTCGCCGACTTCATCGGCGACACCAACTTCCTCGACGCCGAGGTCACCGAGCGCAACGGCACGACGGCCATGGTCCGCCTGCCCGGCGGCGCCGTCCGCGCCGCCTCGCTGCCCGACGGCCTGACGCCGAGCGCGGGCGAGCGCGTCACCATCGTCATCCGCCCGGAACACGCCAGCCTCGTCCCATCGGGCGACCGCCCCGAGGGTGATCTGAGCGCCACCGTCGAGCACGCCGTGTTCTTCGGCACCGACACCCACATCCACCTCCGCCTCGAAGGCGACACGCCCTTCACCCTTCGCCGCCAGAACACCGGCACGGCCACCAGCCCGCCATCCCCGGGCCAGGCCGTGCAGATCAGGGTCGCCGAAGGCGGTATCCAGGTGTTGCGGAGCTGAAATGGCGCTGACCGAACCCGGTGTCGCAAAACGGCCACCACGCGAAGCGGTGCTCGCCGATCTGCCCGAAAAGCCGCCCGAGACCCTGACCGACAAGCCGGCCAGCCACCGCTGGAATTGGCTGCTCTGCGCCCCGGCGCTGGCCATCCTGGTGCTGGCTGCCTCCGGCCCGCTGCTGATCGTCGCCGTCTATTCCTTCCTCGCCCCCGGCAGCTTCGGCGGGGTGAGCTGGCAATTCTCGACCGAAGGCTGGTTTCGCGTCTTCTTTTCCCGTGACATTTTCGAGCCCGAGATCGTCAGCCTGAATGCCGCCCACGCCACCATCTTCTGGCGTTCGATCAGCCTGGCCTTCCAGACCACCGTCATCTGCGCGATCCTGGGCTTCCCGACCGCCTGGTTCATCGCCACCCGACCCCAGGGCTCCCGCGAGATCTGGCTCTTCCTGATCACCATCCCGTTCTGGACCAACCTCTTGATCCGCACCTTCGCGATCCAGGAGGTCATCCGCAATCAGGGCCTGATCAACACCATCTTCATCCGGACCGGCATCATCGATGCCCCCATCCAGATGATGTACACCGACTTCGCCATCCTGTTGGGCATGGCCTACGTCTTCCTGCCGCTCATGGTCCTCCCCCTCTTCGCCGCCATGGACAAGCTGGACATGCGCCTCCTGGAAGCCGGCTACGACCTCTATGCCAGCCGCTGGCAGGTCTTGAAGGAGATCGTCTTCCCCCTGGTCAAGCCCGGCTTCATCGCCGGCTCGATCCTCGTCTTCATCCCCGCCATCGGCGCCTACGTCACGCCCCGGCTGCTGGGCGGCGGCCGCAACATGATGCTCGGCAACCTGATCGAGCTGCAATTCGGCCAGGGCCGCAACTGGCCCCTGGGTGCCGCCCTGGCGCTGACCCTGCTGATCATCGTGCTCGCAGCGCTGATCGCCTATATCCGCGTCATCAATCGCGACGAAGGCCGCCAAAATGGCTAGGGCGAAAAGCTTTCCGATCGCCAGGCTCCC
>JAABSG010000087.1 GCA_011390475.1 Geminicoccaceae bacterium
CGTGAAATGAAGTGCCGGCGTGGGTGTCACGAGCGCTCGTCGCCTGTCAAGTCGGGGGGGGCCTGTCAAGTCGGGGGCAGCTCGTCCCCTGGCAAAAGCGGGTTACCGCGCCCGGGCGACGCGTTGCGCCAGAGGCCCGGGGACAGGTGACCCGATACCGCTTGCCCCACCGCCCGAAACGCGTATAAGACCCGGCATCCTCGCGGTGGGTCGGCTTTCCGGCCGACGGCAGCGAATCAGTCATGACGGTGGATCGTCGCGATGAGCTTAGCGCGACGGTCCCTGTTGTCGTCCAAATCCAGAGGAGAACCGGCAGCCATGCCGCTCTACGAGCACACGTTCATCGCCCGTCCCGATCTTTCGGGACAGCAGGCCCAGACCCTGGCCGAGGAATTCGGCGCGATCGTCGCCGCCAATGGTGGCGAGGTCAAGAAGTCGGAGTATTGGGGCCTGCGCTCCTTGGCCTATCGGCTGAAGAAGCACCGCAAGGCCCACTACGTCCACCTCAACCTCGACGCCCCCGCGGCCGCCATCGCCGAGCTGGAGCGCAACGAGCGCATCCACGAGGATGTCGTCCGCTATTTGACCGTCAAGATCGAGAAGATCGACCCCGAACCCTCGATCGTCATGCAGGTCAAGTCGAGCCGCGACGACCGCCGCCGCGACCGCCCCTGAGCGAGCGGCCAGCACCGCTAGCCTCCTGCCTTCTACTGCCGGCCTCAGGCAGCCTATCGAAAGACCAGAGCGATGATCGAGAACAGAGACCGTCCGCAAGGCGACCGCCCCCAGGGTGAGCGCCCGCAGGGTGACCGCCCGCAAGGTGACCGGCCCGCCTTCGGTGACCGCCCGCAGGGTGACCGCCCGCAAGGCGAGCGCAGCTTCGGCGACCGGCCCCAGGGTGATCGGGGCCAGAGCTTCGGCGATCGTGGCCCGCGAGGCGGCGAGCCGCCGAACATCACCATTCGCCGCCCCTTCTTTCGCCGCAAGAAGGCGAGCCCGTTCGCCCACGCCGACGCCGCGCCGATCGACTACAAGGACGTCAAGCTCCTGCAGCGCTTCGTCTCCGAGCGTGGCAAGATCGTGCCACGACGGATCACGGCAGTGACCGCCAAAGAGCAGCGGCAGCTCGCCAAGGCCGTGAAGCGGGCCCGCGAACTCGCCCTGTTGCCCTACGTCGCCGGCTGAAGCGGGGGCCGAGACGCCACCCCGGGCAGCCGCCACGGGTGGCGGACGGACCTCGGGCCGCGGATGAAAGTAACGGGATGCGACGGGATCTCATGCTCATCGCACTCGCGGCCACCGCGAGTGCCACGCTCTATCTCTCCCTGACACTCGGTGTCCTGGGTGCCCCGTTCTTTGCCTATTTCGTCCAGCTGCCGCTGCTCTTCGTCGGCTTCTCGCTCGGCGCCTCGTCGGCCGGGCTCGCCAGCCTCGGCGCTGTCGGCATCGTCATCCTCTTCGGTGGCAGCATTGCCGCCCTGGTCTTCGCCGTCCTGCAGATCGCGCCCTCGCTGATCGCCATCCGCCAGTCGCTGCTCAATCGGCAGGCCGAGGACGGCAGCATCGAATGGTACCCTCCTGGCCGAGTGCTCGGCCAGCTGGTGCTCTATGCCGCCGTCGTCATGGTCATCGCACTCGTCTGGGTGCGCTGGGCCACGGGCAGCATCGAGGACGCGTTCACCGCCGCCATCGGCCAGGTTCTCGACCAGTTCGCGGCCGCGGGCGGGCAGGCCAGCGGCTTCGGCCAGCAGATCCTCGACTATGCCGCCATCGTACCCGGGATCGTCGCCGTCTCCTGGGTGCTGATGACCCTGGTCAACGCCGCCATCGCCCAGTTCCTGGCGCTGCGCGGCGGCCAGGCGCAGCGTCCGGCCATCGCCTTCGCCAAGCTCTGGCTGCCCCGCTGGTGCGGCCCGGCCTTGGCGCTGACCGCGCTGGCCGCCCTCACCGTCGGCGGCGATCCCGCCTACTTCGCGCAAGGCCTGGCCGCGCTCTTCGCCGTGCCGTATCTGCTGCAGGGCCTCGCCGTCGTGCACAGCGCGGCCGAGCGCATCAAGGCGCGCGGCCTCGCGCTCACCGTCTTCTACATCGTCCTCGTTCTCTTCAGTTGGCCACTCGTCGTCGGCATCGTGCTTCTCGGTCTCCTCGAAGATTGGGCACACTTCCGACGCCGCTTGGCCTGATCCGACCCCGGTCTCATCCAACCCTAGCTTCATTCCACGGAGTCCATCCCATGCAGGTCATCCTCCTCGAGCGTGTGCCGAAACTCGGCCAGATGGGCGAGATCGTGAAGGTCCGCCCGGGCTTCGCCCGCAACTTCCTGATCCCGCAGGGCAAGGCGCTGCGCGCTACCGACAGCGCGCTCGAGGCCTTCGAGGGCCGGCGCGCCAAGCTCGAGGCCGAGAACCTCGAGGCCAAGTCCGACGCCGAGGGTGCCGCCCTCACCATCCAGGGCGCCTCTGTCGTCATCCTCCGCCAGGCGAGCGAAGGCCGCCAGCTCTACGGCTCGGTCAGCCCGCGCGACATCGCCGACGCCTTCACCGCCGAGGGCATCCAGATCGGCCGCAACCAGGTCCGCCTCGACAATCCGATCAAGACGCTCGGCATCCATGACGTGATCGTGGCGCTGCACCCCGAGGTCGAGACCATGGTCCACGTCAACATCGCCCGCACCCACGAAGAAGCCGACATCCAGGCCGGCAAGGCGGCGCCCGTGGCTCCCGAGGCGGAAATCGACCCCGACAGCGACGAATTCACCCGCGGCTCGGGCTTCGACGAACTCGACATCTGACGACAGCCCTCGCCCGGCGCCCCGGGCGAGGGATTTCAACGCAGACGAGAACCCCGGTCCGGCTATGACGCGGAACTGGTAGCGTTGCTGCGATTGCGTCGTTAAGCTGCAGCAGTTGTGCTGATCGAGGAGACCGCCATGGCGGCGCGCAAGACGACGAGCGACGAGCCCACGGCAACACCCGAAGCCGCCGCTGGCGACCCGGACGAGAAGGGCTCGGAGAAGGGGGCGGACAAGGCCAAGGGCGGCAAGGTCGCGATCGTCAAGAAATACGCCAATCGCCGGCTCTACAACACCCGATCCAGCAGCTACGTCACCCTCGACGAGCTCTGCCAGATGGTCCGCGACGGCGAGGACTTCCTCGTCTTCGACGCCAAGAGCGGCGACGACATCACCCGCTCGGTGCTGACGCAGATCATCCTCGAAGAGGACGCCAAGGGCCGCAACCTGATGCCCATCGGCTTCCTGCGCCAGATCATCGGTCTCTACGACGACAATCTCAAGGCCGTGGTGCCGCGCTACCTCGAGGTCTCGATGGAGAACTTCGCCCGGCACCAGGAACAGATGCGCGAATATATGGAAGAAACGGTCGGCCGCTTCTTCCCGATCAAGCAGCTCGACCTGAAGAATCCCTTCGAGGACATGGCCCGTCAGAACATCGCCATGTTCCAAAAGGCCGCCAGCATCTTCAACCCGGCCCTCGACACCAACGATACCGCCGAGCAGAAAGCCGAAAAGGCCGAAGCCGCCGCCCACGAGAGCGCCGCCGAAGCCGAAGCCCTAGGCCGCCAGGTCCGCGACCTCAAAGCCGAGATGGCGACCCTGCAGCGCCAGATGAGCACGCTGCAACAGGCCGACCCGGCGAAAAAAGACCGGTAGCGCCCCGAGGTCGAGCGGAGAAGACGAAGCCGGGGAAGCCGTGACGCGGCCTCGGCTTCTCGTTGTTCAGGCCGCTTTCGGCAGCAGGCTCGACGGTTCGCCGTCGCTGATGACGGTGAGTTGGTGCATGGCTCGGGTGCAGGCGATATAGAGGAGGTTGCGGTCCATCTCGGTCCGCAAGGTGTGGGCACTCGCATCCGGGACGATCACGCGGTCGAACTCGAGACCCTTGGCCAGGTGTGCCGTGCAGACGATGCTGCCGGTGGAGAAGCCACTGCTCTCGGCATCGAGGAGGCGGGCCTTCACGCCCGCCGCTGTCAGGCGGCGGTGCAAGGTCGCGGCCTGCTTCTGCGTCTTGGCGATGATCGCCAGCGTGCGGTGGGGCGAGGCCTCGAAGGCTTCGACCTCGGCCTTGATTCGGGCCGTGACCTCGCTCGCGCCCCGGCAGAGGACGACCTCGGGCGCGGGCCCGTGCCGCTCGATCGGCTCGAGTTCGGCGTTGGGGGCGATGGCCAGGGCGAAACGCATGATCTCCAGGCTCGAGCGGTAGCTCTTGGTGAGCTTCACCGGTGGCGCGGCCTTGAGCACCCGGCGGATGTCGGCGGCGGTCGACCCGGCCTCGGGGTTCACCGACTGGGCGGCGTCGCCGAGGATGGTCTTGCGGCAGTCGAAGAGCTTGCCCAGCACCGCGTAGTGCAGCGGCGAATAGTCCTGCATCTCGTCGATCAGCAGGTGCTTGACGGCCTTGCGCGGGTTGTCGACGCCCTCGAGCCGCAGCTTCAGATAGATGAGCGGAAAGACGTCGGCGTATTCGAGCTTGCCACCCGCGGGCTTGAACAGTTCCGGCTCGCCGAGCCAGTCGTAGAGGCCTTTGTAGGCGGCGCGCAGCGTCGTCTGCCGCACCATGGCGCGGATCGACTTGCGCAGGTCGCGGCGCTCCTCGGGCTCGAGCTCGCGCTTGTAGTGGATGTAGAACTGATGCTCGGAGACGCGGACGAGCTGGTCGATGCGCTCTTTCGGCAGCAGGCTCTTGTACTTCTTCCAATTCTCCGCGAAGTGCCAGTCCGGCACGAGCGAAAGGCCGGTGCGCCAGTCGGTCGCCTGAAAGGACGCGGCTTCGAGGTGCTCGACATAGGCGTCGATGCGCTCGAGGAAGGCCATGGTCGACTTGGCGGCGATGCGCGCCTTAAGGGCTGCGTCGTCCGTCTCGAGGAGCCGGGCGGTCTGCTCGAAGAAGGTCTGAAAGCGATACTTGCCCTCGAGCAGCTCGTCGGCGAGCGCCTCCATGCCGATCTCGCTCACCTGCTCCTCGCCGAGCTCGGGCAGGACGTTGCCGATATAGTCGGCGAAGACCCGGTTGGGCGAGATGATCAGGATGTCCTTGGAGCTGAGCTGATCCTTGAAGCGGTAGAGCAGGAAGGCGATGCGGTGGAGTGCTATCGAGGTCTTGCCGGAGCCCGCCACGCCCTGGATGATCAGGGTCTGGGCGTCGGCGTCGCGGATGATTGCGTTCTGGTCGCGCTGGATGGTGGCGACGATGGTCTTCATCCCCTCGTCGCTGGTGCGACCGAGTTCGTCCTGCAGCACGTCGTCGACGATGTTGAGACCGGATTCGAGCATCAGCTCCATGCGCCCGTCGCGGATGCGGAACTGGCGCTTGAGCTCAAGCCGGCCGCGGATCTCGCCCGAGGGGGCCAGGTAGCGGGCCGGGCCGATCTCGTAGTCGTAGAACATCGAGGCGATCGGGGCCCGCCAGTCGTGGACCAGCGTCTCGCTCCGGCTCTCGTCCTGAAAATCGTGGACGCCGACATAGATCGGTCGGGCCCCGGGCTGCTCGGCCGCCTCGCGGGTCCGGGCGCCGGACTCGCCGGCGGCTTCGCGAGCGAAGTCGACGCGGCCGAAATAGGGCGACTTCTTCAGCTTGAGGAGCTTGACCTGCTGCTCGCGCAGCACCGCCGCCGAGCGGTTCTTCTGGTCGATCAGCTCGCGGAGCGAGGCTTTCTCCAGGTGGTCCATGTCGCGCCTGGCCTCGCCCATGTGGTCGGTGGTCGCCCGGACCTCCGCCGCATAGGCGCGCAGCCGGGCGTTCACGGCCTTCAAGCTCTCGTCGATGCGCGCCTGGCAGGTCTCCAGGCGGCGCTGCTCGTCACGTTCGGGGGAACTCATCGTCGGTCGATCTCGTCCGGTGCGGTCTGGCCAGGCAGGGAGGGGTGGCCGCGACCGGCGGCGAGGTCAAGACCGATCGGCGAAATCGGTGCCACGAGACCCGTTCAGCCCGAGCATGATCCCCCGCACTGTCCGAACGCGCGGCTCAGGGCAATGCCTTCCTCCCACCACCACGCCGAAAAAAAACCGGAGGGGCCGGTGGGCAGGCGCTGCCCCCCGCCCTTCTCGTCATCGGCAACGCCAATTCCGGATCGTACGCCTGCCGGCAGATCGCAAAACCACGCACGTCATACGTCGATTCGCGTGATCACCCCGCCCCTTAGCCTGAAGAAGGCGTCTTGTGGCTGGTCGAGGTCGAGCATGGTTGCGGGGGGCAGGCGTTCGTAGGCGCAGCGGATGGCGCGACCGAGGGCGCCGTGGGCCACGACCACGAGGCGGGCCTGCGCTTCGATCGAGGCGAGCCAGGCGGTGGCGCGATCGAGGATGTCCTGCTGGGTCTCGCCACCGTCGGGCGGCGGGCGGGTCCAGCGGTCGTCGATCCGGGCCTGCCAGAGTTCCGGGTCCTGGGCCTCGATCTCGGCCGCGGTCATGCCGTCCCAGCGGCCCCAGGCCATTTCCATGAGGCGGTCGTCGGTGGCGATCTCGTGCGTCGCCCGGCCCAGCGTCTCGGCCACGATGGTCGCCGTGTGCAGCGCCCGGCCGAGCGGGCTGGCGACGAGGCGATAGCCGTCCACGGGCTGGAGGACGGCCTGCAGCCGGCGGCCATAGCGCCGCGCCTGCTCGAGGCCCAAGGGGGTCAGGGGCGAATCCTTCCGCCCCTGAACGCGCCGTTCCAGGTTCCAGACGGTCTCGCCGTGGCGCAGCAGGAAGATGTCCATCCTCAACGAACCTCGCCGCTGCGCCCGCCGGGCGGGACCATGTGGCCGCTGGTGCCGGGCCCACCGCCGCTGCCGCCGCCGCCGCTGCCACCGAAGCCGGGGCGCAGTGACGACGGCAGAGAATCGCCGGCCGGCGCCTCCGGCAGGGGGTCGTCGGCCGTGGGCGCTGGGCCCGGCAGCCGTTCCAGCCGGCGCTCGGCGGCCCATCGCTCGGGGCCTTGCGGCTTGCGGCGGAGTTGATCCTGGAGTTGGCGGCGGGTGGCGGGATCGACCGTGCCCTGCCGTTCGAGCTGGTCGATCTGCCGCTGCACGTTCGGCTCCGGGCGGGCGAACGGCTCCTGGCCAAAAGCCGGCGCGGCCAAGGCCCAGATCATGGCCGCCAACAGCATTGTGATCGACAAAGAAATACCCGAATGCGCAAAGCGGCGCCGACGAGCCTTGACGTGACCGACGACCACGTCATGACTGCGTCTGGTCGATACTTTGTTGCAGCGCAATGTTTCCGTCTTCGGCACCGCTCCGATCCTCTCAGACAACCCGGCCTCTCGCCACGAAACGCCAAGCCAGCCCATGACACCGAACGTTTCGCAGTCGCCCGCCAAGGGCAAGAGCCCGCGTGACCCGAGGCTCGATTTCTTTCGTGGCCTCGCCATGCTGATCATCATGGTGGCGCACATCCAGCGCAATGCCTGGGGCAATTGGATTCCGGCCCGCTTCGGCCCGTCCGATGCGGCGGAAATGTTCGTCTTCTGCTCGGGCTATGCCGCCGCCATCGCCTTCGGCGGCACCTTCGTCAAGGCCGGCTTCTGGATGGGGGTGCGGCGCATTGCGCTGCGCTGCTGGCAGGTCTACTGGGCGCATCTCGGCCTGTTTTTCTTCATCGCCATGATCTCGGCGGTGGCCTATGGCTGGTTCAGCACCGGCGAGGACAGCCGCAACTACATCACCGGCCTCAATCTCGGCCCCTTCTTCGACGATCCGGCGCCGCAGCTGATCGGCCTCTTCACCCTCACCTACGTGCCGAATTATTTCGACATCCTGCCGATGTACATCGTCATCCTGATGATGGTGCCGGTGGTGGTCGCTCTGCAGCGAATCCACGTCAACGCCGCTGTCGGCTTCTGCCTCGGCCTCTATGCGATCACCTGGCTCTTCAATCTCAACTTCCCGGCCGAGCCCTGGTCGGGGCGGGTCTGGTTCTTCAACCCGCTCGCCTGGCAGCTTCTGTTCTTCACCGGCTTCATGCTGGCCCGCGGCTGGATCCAGCCGCCGCCTTTCAAGCCCTGGCTCCTGGCCTTGGCCGCGGCCTACGTGCTCTTGATGATTCCGCTCAGCCGCTGGCAGATCTATACCCAGGTGCCGGTGCTGCATGCCGTCCACGACTGGCTCTGGCTGCGCTGGCACGACCAGGGCGGCATTTTCAAGACCAACCACCACCCCCTGCGGTACCTGCACATCCTGGCCCTGGCCTATCTCGCCGTCTGGCTGCTCCAGGGACGCGAGCAGGTGCTCTACGGCTGGCCCTGGCGCGTGGTCATCAAGGTCGGCCAGCAGGCTTTGGCGACGTTCCTGACCAGCATGGCGCTGGCCTGGGTCTTGACCATCGCCCTCGATCAGCTGGGTCGCGAGCCGCTCACCGTCGCCCTCGTCAACCTCTTCGGGCTCGGCACGATCATCGCCGTCGCCTATCTCGTCGGCTGGTACAAGAGCGAGCCCTGGCGCCGGCCGCGCCCCTCGGTCGAGTCGGCGCCGGCAGCGGGCCCCGGTCGGCGAGCTCAGGAATTGCCGCTGACATAGCCGACGAGGTGCTGGATGGTCGATTGCTGCTGATCGATCACGCTCTTGACCAGGTCGCCGATCGAGACGAGGCCGACCAGCCGGCCATTCTCCAGGACCGGCAGATGACGGATGCGCTTGTCGGTCATGAGCTCCATGCAGTGCTCGACCGAATCGTCCAGGCGAGCGGTGGAGAAACTCTCGACCATGACGTCGCGGATCGGGGTGTCCTTGGACGAGCGGCCCTTGAGGATGACCTCGCGGGCATAGTCGCGCTCGGTCAAGAGGCCGACCGGGGCGTGATCCTCGGCCACCACCAACGCACCGATGTCCCGGTCGGCCATGATCTCGATCGCCCGAAACACCGTCTCGTCCGGCGCGATGGTCATCACCTCCCGGCCTTTCTTCTCCAGCACCTGGCGGATGGTCGTCATGGTCGCCTCCCCTGTGACCGAGCGCATTCGGTGCGGCATTGTGCACCAGGCGGGCATTTGGCTCAATTGGGAAGCTGGCATGAAGCTGGCCGCGCGTCGGGGCGGGCATGGCAAGAGGTTGACGGCGGATCGTGCCGCAAGATATACAACTTCAGGTTGATATCGCCCCGACCATCGGGCCGTACCCCCCGAGGAGCAGGACTGCCTTGGAGAGCCTCGACATCTTCGCCTGCCCGTTGACCGGCGAGCCGCTCCGCCTCGATCGCGCGGCCGGCACTGTCAGCGGCGCCCAGGCGCGCTACACCGTCGAGAACAATGTGCTCCGACTCAATCCAGAGTTGCAGGATTCGTGCCTGCGCGACTATTACGAGGTGGTCAACGGCAGCAAGCAGCACGTCCCGGGCGATTTTTTCGACGGTCCGTTCGACCCGGTCGAGACCTATTACCGGCGCAGCAAGAAGCGGGCGCTGGTCGAGCTCCTGCCGGCCGACCTCGGCGTGGCGCTCGACGTCGGCGGCGGGTCGGGTGAGATCCTGCGCTCGCTCGTCGGGCACGCCGGCAGCCGCTACCGCTCGCTGGTCGTGCTCGATTGGGCGTCGAGCGCCATGCTCGAGCCGGCCCGGAGCCTGGCCGACGATCCGCGGCACGTTTTCGTCGAGGCCGACGCGACGCGGCTGCCGATCCGTGACCGCGCCGTCGACTTCATCTTCAATTCCGAGATGATCGAGCATCTGCTGCCGGCCCAGTCCGAGGCGTTGCTGGCCGAGTTCGTGCGCGTTCTCAAGCCCGGTGGGCGGGTGCTCTTGACCACGCCCAACGGGCTCGAATACCGACGCCTGCTGCAGGAGAGCGTGTTGTCCTCGATGCTGCTGCTGAGCGGCCGCAAACCATCCGACCTCGCCGCCCGTGAACGCCTGAAGGCGCGGCTGTTTCGGCCCTATCTCCGGGTCACGGGACATCATTTCACCGACCTCGCGGCCGCCGAGGCGACCGGCCAGATCGGGCATTTCAACGTCCTCAAGCCGCGCCAGCTCACCCGCCAGGCGCGCCGGCAGGGCTTGGCCGTCCACCGCAGCCTCGTGCGCATCTTCGTGCCCATCGTGGTGCCGCGCGGCATCAAGCAAGGCCGGCGCGACCCCCGCCTGCTCGATCGCCTCGAGCAGCTGGTCCAGCGTCTCCACCTCGACCGGCTGTTGCTCAGCTGCCAGATGCACCTCTTGGAAAAGCCCGCCTGACCATCCGGCAGCCATGGTGGTTTCGCCGGGCCCCGCAATCGGTGCTTGCAGCGCGTCGACCGAAAGGTTTATCGCGATCCGCGACCGCCACAACCCGGACGTCCCACGCATGAACGAGACCGCCTATGCCCTGCCGCCCCGCTCGATCGACCAGCGCGGCATCAAAAAGGCCATTCTCGGCAAGCTGATCTACGCCGTCGGCAAGGACCCGGAGCACGCCACCACCCACGACTGGTTCTTCGCCACCGCCCTGGCGACCCGCGACCGCATGGTCGACGCCTGGATGGACAGCACCCGCGACACCTATCAGCGCGCACGCAAACGCGTCTATTACCTCTCCCTCGAGTTCCTGATCGGCCGCCTGCTCGCCGACAGCCTCAACAATCTCCAATTGACGGAGCCGGTGCGCGAGGCCCTGGACGAGCTCGGCGTCGACGCCGAGGCGGTCTTGAAGGCCGAGCCCGACGCCGCTCTGGGCAATGGCGGCCTCGGTCGGCTCGCCGCCTGCTTCATGGAGAGCATGGCCTCGCTCGGCATCGCCGGCTTCGGCTACGGCATTCGCTACGAGCACGGCCTCTTCAAGCAGGGCTTCGACAAGGGCTGGCAGGTCGAACGTCCCGAGGACTGGCTCGCCTTCGGCAATCCCTGGGAGTTCGAGCGCCCGGAAGCGGTCTTCCCCATCCGCTTCGGCGGCCACGTCGATGACGTCATCGACGATGCGGGCCGGCGCCGCTTCGTCTGGAAGGGTGGCCAGCGCGTCCTGGCCGTCGCCTACGACACGATGATCGCGGGCTATGGCGGCAAGCACATCAACACGCTCCGGCTCTGGTCCGGCCAATCGGGCAATCTGATCGACCTCGAGGCCTTCAACCGCGGCGACTACAAGGCGGCCGTGGGCGAGCAGATCGACGCCGAAAGCATCAGCCGGGTCCTCTACCCCAACGACGCGACGCAAGCCGGCCAGGAACTCCGCCTCAAGCAGGAGTATTTCTTCACCGCAGCCTCGCTGATGGACATCATCCGCCGCCATTTGTCGAGCCACGACAACCTCGACAATCTGCCCGACCACGTCGCCATCCAGCTCAACGACACGCACCCCGCGATCGCCGTGCCGGAGCTCTTGCGGCTCTTGATCGACGAGCACGACATGACCTTCGAGAAGGCATTCGGCATCGTCCAGGAGGTCATCAACTACACCAATCACACGCTGCTGCCCGAGGCGCTCGAGCGCTGGCCCGTGCAGTTGATGGAGCAGATGCTGCCCCGGCACATGCAGCTGATCTACGACATCAACGCGCATGTGCTGAACAAGCTCCGCCAGTCACCCGGCAACGACGACCCCTTCCTCTCCGACGTCTCGCTGATCGAGGAGGGCTACGGCCGGGCCGTCCGCATGGGCCATCTGGCCTTCGTGGGTGCCCGGAAGGTCAACGGCGTCTCGGCGCTGCATACCGAATTGATGAAGGAAACCGTCTTCAAGTCGCTGCATCGGCGGTTTCCCGACAAGATCACCAACAAGACCAACGGCATCACGCCCCGGCGCTGGCTCATGGGCTGCAATCCGGGGCTCTCGGCCCTGCTCGACGAGAGCATCGGCGATGCCTGGCGGCATGACCTCGGCAAGCTCGAGGCACTGGAGCCGCTGGTCGAGGACAGCGCTTTTCAGGACTCGTTTCGTGCCGTCAAGCGGCAGAACAAGGTGCTTTTGGCCCGGCTGATCGCCGACCAGCACGGGCTTTCGCTCGATCCGGACGCCATCGTCGACATCCAGATCAAGCGCATCCACGAGTACAAGCGCCAGCTCTTGAACATCCTCGAGGCCGTGGCGCTCTACGACGCGATCCGCAACGAGCCGGAGAAGACCTGGACGCCCCGGGTCAAGCTCTTCGCCGGCAAGGCGGCCCCCTCGTACAATCGGGCAAAGCTGATCATCAAGCTGATCAACGACGTCGCCGCCGTGGTCAACAACGACCCGCTCGTCGGCGACCGGCTCAAGATCCTGTTCCTGCCCAACTACAACGTGTCCCTGGCCGAGCAGATGATCCCGGCAGCCGAACTCTCGGAGCAGATCTCGACCGCCGGCATGGAGGCGTCGGGCACCGGCAACATGAAATTCGCGCTCAACGGCGCCATGACCGTGGGCACGCTGGATGGCGCCAATGTCGAGATGCGCGAGCATGTCGGGGCGGAGAACTTCTTCATCTTCGGGATGACCGCGGATCAGGTGCTCGAGGCCCGGCTCCGGCGGGATGCCGCGAGGCGTGCCATCGAGGCCTCGCCGATCCTGGCGCGTGTGCTCGATCTCGTCGATCGCGGCCATTTCTCGCCCACCGATCCCGGGCGCTTTCGCCCGATCATCGACGATCTCCGCAACCTCGACCACTTCATTGTGACCGTCGATTTCGCGGCCTATTGGGAGAAGCAACGCGAGATCGACCTGGCGTTCGCCGATCAGGGCAACTGGACCCGCATGGCCGCCTGCAACACCGCGCGGATGGCCTGGTTCTCCTCCGACCGCACCATCGGCGAATACGCCGAGGAGATCTGGCGCTGCCGCTATTGAAACTCGCCTGCGGGCGCTGGCGATGAAGGCCGGCAACCACACTGCCGGCGCCCGCCTCCGGCTCGTCCTCGAACCCGACATCGCGATCGGCCCGGGCAAGGCCGACATCCTCGAAGGCATCAGGGAGACCGGCTCGATCGCCGCCGCCGGCCGGCGGATGGGGATGAGCTACAAGCGCGCCTGGCTCTTGGTCGAGACCATGAACCGCTGCTTTCGCGAGCCCCTGGTCGAGACTAGCCGGGGCGGCCGGGCCAAGGGTGGAGCGGTCCTCACCGCCGCCGGCCACGAGGTGCTCGAGGGCTACCGGCGGATGGAGCAGCTGACCGCCGCCGCCATCGCCGACGAGATGGCGGCCCTGCGCCGGCTGCTTGTCGATATGTCCAGTGAGAAATAACGCTTGCGAGCTCGCGCGCGATTTCGATAGGCATGACGCAACATAACGCTCTGCGGAGGTCGCCATGCCGTCTCGTCGCCCCCTGCTCGCATGCCTCGCAGCCCTCGGGCTCGCCATCACGCCGCTCGCCGGCCATGGCCAGGACGACGTGCCGGTGGTGGCCGGAGCGTCGGATCTGCAGTTCGCGCTCGAGGAGATAGCCTTGCAGTTCGCGGCGGATAGCGGCGAGCAGGTGCGGCTCACCTTCGGCTCGTCCGGCAATTTCGCCAGGCAGATCCGCCAGGGGGCGCCGTTCGAGATGTATCTCTCGGCCGACGAGTCCTACGTCCTCGACCTGCACCAGGACGGCTTCACCAAGGACGAGGGCGAACTCTACGCCATCGGCCGGATCGTCGTCATTGCTCCGGGCGGCTCGCCGCTCGAGCCCGACGAGGCGCTGGCGAACCTCGAAGCGCTCCTCGCCGAGGGGCGGATCACCCGCTTCGCCATCGCCAATCCCGAGCACGCGCCCTATGGCCGGGCCGCCAAGGAGGCGCTGATCACGCGCGGCTTGTGGGATGCCCTCCAGCCCGAGCTGGTGCTGGGCGAGAACGTGAGCCAGGCGGCCCAGTTCGCGACCTCGGGCAATGCCGAGGGCGGCATCATCGCCTATTCCTTGGCGCTTTCGCCTCGGGTCTCGGCCTTGGGACAATGGACACTCCTGCCCGAGGACTGGCACGAGCCGCTCCGCCAGCGCATGGCGCTGCTGCCGAACGCGGGCCCGGTGGCCGAAGCGTTCTACGCCTATGTGCAAGAGCCCGCCGCCCGTGCCATTTTCAGGAAGTACGGCTTCGTCCTGCCGGGCGAAGAGAGCTGACCTGCCGGGACTGAAGGACTGCGACGGGGATGGACTGGACGGCCCTCTGGCTCTCGCTGCGCCTCGCGTTCTGGACCGTCGTCGTCCTCCTGCCGATCGGCATCTGGCTCGGCCGCGTCCTCGCCTTTCGCGCGTTTCGTGGCAAGGGCGTGGTCGAGGCGCTGGTCGCATTGCCGCTCGTCCTGCCGCCCACCGTCTTCGGCTACTACCTCCTGGTCGCCTTCGGCGCGGCCTCGCCCATCGGCCAGCTCTGGCAGGCGCTCTTCGGCCACCAGCTCGTCTTCACCTTCGAGGGGCTCTTGGTAGCCTCGATCATCTTCAACCTGCCGTTTGCCATCCAGCCGATGCAGCGCGGCTTCGAGGCGATAGCACCAGAGATCCGCGAAGCCGCTGCCTGCTGCGGCATGCCGCCCTGGCGGGCGCTCCTGCGCGTCGAGCTGCCACTGGCCTGGCCCGGCATCATGACCGCCATGGTGCTGAGCTTCGCCCACACGCTGGGTGAGTTCGGCATCGTCTTGATGGTCGGCGGCTCGATCCCGGGCGAGACCAGGACCATCGCGATTGCCATCTACGACCGGGTCCAGGCCTTCGACGACCTGGCCGCCGCCCAAATGTCCGCGCTCCTCCTCGCCGTCTCGCTGGTCACCATCGCCCTCACCTTCGCCTTCTCCAGGCGCGTCGGAAGGCGGCTCGGATGAACGGGCTGCCATGAAAGGGCTGGCCGTCGAGGTCCGGCAGGCGAGCCCGATCCCGCTCGATGCGACGCTGGAATGCCCGCCTGGCCGGCTGACCGCCCTGATCGGCCCCTCCGGTGCCGGCAAGTCCACCATCCTGCGCAGCATCGCCGGGCTCTACACGCCGCTCGCGGGCCGGATCAGGGTCAACGGCAACACCTGGCTCGACCGTGCGGCGGGCATCGCCGTGCCGACCCACCGGCGTCGCGTGGGCCTCGTCTTTCAGTCCTACGCGCTCTTTCCGCACATGACCGCTGCCGGCAACGTCATGGCCGCCCTCGGCCATCTGCCCGCGGCCGAGCGGCCGGGCCGGGTCCGCGACCTCCTCTCGCTGGTCCACCTCGACGGGCTCGAGGAGCGCCGCCCGGCCGAGCTCTCCGGCGGCCAGCAGCAGCGGGTCGCCGTGGCCCGGGCCCTCGCCCGCGATCCCGAGGTGCTCCTCCTCGACGAGCCCTTCTCCGCGGTCGACAGGGCGACCCGGGAGAAGCTGTACCAGGAGCTGGCCCTGCTCCGCCGCCGCCTCGCCATGCCGATCGTCCTGGTCACCCACGACATGAGCGAGGCCTCGCTCTTGGCCGATCGGCTGGTGCTGCTGCATCGCGGCCGCTCGCTCCAGGCGGGCCCGCCCGACGAGGTGATGGCCAAGCCCAGAGATCCCCTGGTCGCCCGGCTGATCGGCCAG
>JAABSG010000088.1 GCA_011390475.1 Geminicoccaceae bacterium
GGTTTACCGCCGGTCGGATCGCCCGCTTTCGGCGTCTCTTCGGCACCTGCCGCCTTCGCGGCGGTCGTTTTGCGACCGGTGGCCGCGGACCGGCGCGCCGGCTTGGCGCCGGCCTCCTCGGCCGCTCCGGCCTTGCCGCCAGCGGTCGCTGCCAGTGCCGCCTCGAGCGCCACGATGCGTTTTTCCAGCGCCGTCTGCTCGGCCCGGGCCTTGGCTGCCATCGCCTTGACGGCGTCGAACTCTTCCCGGCTCACCAGATCCATCTCGCCGGCGAAGCGCTCGAGTCGCTCCTTGACGCGCAGCTCGATCTCTTCGCGCAAGCCTCCGAGGGTGTTGATCGCACCACTGGCGACGCGGGCGAGATCATCGAACAGGCGGTTCTCGGTCTGCATCAGAGCCTCCTTCGAGCACGGCGTCGACATCGAGCCGGTGTCGTCAATATCGGGCATCACATGGCGGCTAACAAGGCCAGGGTGCGCTTGTCGTGCCGGGCCCGAGCCTCTATCACCCGGACTGCGGCGGCGCATGCCGCTAAGCCACCGATTTATTTGGAAGCTGCGCTCTTGTCGCTTTTGGCTATTCCCTTCCCGGGTTTCGATCCGATCCTGGTCCAATTCGGCCCACTGGCCATACGCTGGTATGCGCTAGCCTACATTGCCGGTCTGCTGATCGGCTGGCAGCTCTTGAAGCGGATCGTCCAGCGGCCGGGCTGGACGCTGAACGCCGAGCAGATCGACGACCTCCTCTTTTTTGCGACGCTCGGCATCATCTTGGGCGGCCGGCTCGGCTTCGTCTTCTTCTACCACCCGGCCTACTACCTGAGTAATCCCTTGCAGATCCTGGCCGTCTGGCAGGGCGGGATGTCTTTCCACGGCGGGTTGGTCGGTGTTCTCGTGGCCTGCTGGCTGTTCGCCCGGCGGCACGGCGTCGGCTTTCTGGAGATCGCCGATGCGGTGGCGATCGTGGCGCCGATCGGACTTTTCTTCGGGCGGCTCGCCAACTTCATCAACGCCGAGCTCTGGGGCCGGGTCACCACGATGCCCTGGGGGGTGATCTTCCCGAACGCGGGGCCAGAGCCGCGTCATCCGAGCCAGCTCTACGAAGCCTTGCTCGAGGGGCTCGTGCTCTTCGTCGTTTTGCAGGTCATGGCGCGTGGGTCGCGCGATCCGGCGGCTGCGGGCCTGCTCGGCGGTGTCTTTCTTCTCGGCTACGGCCTGGCACGCGCCTTCGTCGAACTCTTCCGCGAGCCGGACGCGCATCTGGGCTATCTCTTCGGCTTCGTGACCATGGGCCAACTCCTCTCCTTGCCGATGATCGCCGTCGGCCTCTTGTTGATTTTCCATGCTCGGGGCGGGCGCGGCGCACCTGCCAAAAAGCGGGGCTGAAGGCCCAGGATGCAGACCCTGGCAACCACGCCGCCGACCGTGCTCGAGACCCGCATCGCCGCGCTGATCGAGGCCGATGGGCCGATCGATGTCGCGACCTTCATGACGCTGGCGCTCGGCCACCCGACATCGGGCTATTACCCGGCACACGCCCGGCTCGGGGCCAGCGGCGATTTCGTCACGGCCCCCGAGATCTCGCAGATCTTCGGTGAGCTGATCGGCCTCGCGCTCGCCGATGCTTGGCGGACGGCAGGCGCCCCGGCGGCCCGGCTGGTCGAGCTCGGCCCCGGCAATGGCACGCTGTTGGCCGATCTCTGGCGCTCGACCGCGAAGGTGGCGGGCTTTCAGACGGCGCTCGAGGTACATCTGGTCGAAACCAGCCCCACCTTGCGGTTGCTGCAGGCCGAGCGGCTGGCACCCGTCGAGCGACTGCAGTGGCACGGCGATCTGACGGAGGTCCCGGCCGATCGGCCATTGCTTCTGGTCGCCAACGAGCTTTTCGATGCCCTGCCGATCCGCCAATTCCTCAAGGAGGCTACGGGCTGGCACGAGATCGAGGTAGCGCTCGATGCCGACCGGCGGCTCTGCCTCGGCCGCACGGCCCGGCCGTCGCCGCTGGGCGCCGGCCTGCCCGCGGAGCTGCCACCCGGCAGTGTCCTCGAACTGTCGCCCGCACGCGAAGCGCTGATGGCCGATCTGGCCGAACGGCTCAGAGCGCAGGGCGGTCTGGCGTTGATCATCGACTACGGCGAGGCCGAGCCCACGCCCGGCAGCACGCTTCAGGCGGTGTATCGCCACCAGAAGGTCGCCCCCCTCACCCGGCCGGGCGAGGTGGACCTCTCGAGCCGCGTCGCCTTCGGCCCACTCGCCAGGATCGCCCGGGAAAAAGGGCTCCGGGTCTTCGGGCCGCTCCCACAAGGCGATTTCCTGGCGCGTCTCGGCTCGGGTCTCAGGCTCGCCCAACTCGTGCGAGGGGCCACGGCGGCCCAGGCCGCGGCCCTCGAGGCCGGCCACCGGCGGCTCACGGCGAGCGATGGCATGGGCACGCTCTTCAAGGTGATGGCGGTCACGAGCTGGCCCTCGCTACCCCCGGGCTTCGTGGCCGAGGAGGCGGTGGCTTGAGGCTCGAAGCCCTGTCGCTCGCCGGCCTCCCCCGCATTGCGCACGGGTTTTTCGGCCGTGTGGGTGGGGTCAGCCACGGGCCGTTTGCCAGTCTCAACGTCTCCTTGCGCAATGCCGACCACGACGCCGACGCGCTCGAGAACCGCCGGCGGGTAACGGCCGCCCTCGGTGTCGAAGGCCGGCCACTCCTGATCGCGCGGCAGGTGCACGGCGTGCATTGCGCGATGGTCGATGCCGCCTTCGAGCCGCACGAGCCGCCCGAGGCGGACGCGCTCGCGACGAGAACGCCCGGGCTGGTTCTCGGCGTCACCACCGCCGATTGCGCGCCGATCCTGTTTGCCGACCAAGCGGCCGGCGTGATCGCCGCAGCCCACGCCGGCTGGCGCGGGGCCAAAGACGGGATCATCGAGGCGACGATCGAGGCGGCGGTGCGCCTGGGCGCGCGGCGCGAGCGCCTGATCGCTGCCATCGGGCCCTGCATCGCCCTCGGGTCTTACGAGGTGGGGCCGGTGTTCGAGGCGGACTTCCTGAAGGCCGATGCCGACAGCGCCCGCCACTTCGCGGCCATGGCGGGCGGCAAGCGGCATTTCGACCTCGAGGGCTATTGCGCCTCGCGGCTGGAGCGGGCCGGCGTCGGCCGGATCGAGCGGCTGGGGCTCGACACGCTCGGCGATCCCGAACGCTTTTTCAGTTATCGGCGGGCCAGCAAGGCCGGCGAGCGTCATTTCGGGCTGCAGGTCACGGCGATCACGCTGGGTTGAACGGCGTCAGTCGCCGGCGAGCCGGCCGATCTCGCGATAGAATCGCTCGGCCCCCGGGTGCAGCGGTATGCCGAGACCATCGAGAGCGGTATCGAGCGTGATTTCGCGGCCCTTGGCGTGGCCGGCATCCAGAACGGCGCGATGTATCGGGTGCCAGAGGGCCGCGGTCACGTCGTGGGCGAGCTCTTCGTCCAGCCGCTCGTGAACCAGCCACTGCGCGAGAACGGCCATGGTCGGGGTCGGCGGCACGCCGGCATAGAGCCCGGCCGGGATGCGATCCCTGGAGAAGAAGGGGTAGCGCTCGATCAGGACGTCGACCTCGGGACCGTCGATCGGGACCAGTCGCGCACCCAGCTCGGTCGTGGCCTCGAGCACCGATGGCGTGGGATAGCCAGCCACGATGAAATAGGCGTCGAGCTCGCCGGTTGCCAGGAGCCGGATCGACTGCTCGGGCTTGACGTAGAGGGCCTGGAGATCGGCGACATCCAAGCCGAAGGCCTCGAGGACCAAGAGCGCATCGATCTGCGTGCCCGAGCCACGGCTGTCCAGGCTGACCCGGCGACCACGCAGATCGGCGACGCTCTCGATGCCGCTGTCGGCTCGGGTCACGAGCTGCATGCTCTCGACATAGAGGCTGGCCAGCGCCCGGAGCCCCGGGATGGGCTCGCGGTCGGCGAAGGCGCCGGTCCCGGTATAGGCGCCATAGGCGACGTCGCTCTGCACGAAGCCGCTCTCGATCTGGCCGTCCGCGATCCCCTCGACATTGGCGACCGAGCCGTTCGACGACTGGACGATCGCAACGAGGCCCGGCACGCCACACGAGCCGCCCTCCTCGCAGGTGCGGGCACCCGGCGGCTGGCTGATCACTGCGGCGATCAGCCCGCCGATCGGGTAGTAGGTGCCGGCGATGCCGCCGGTGCCGATGCGAAAGAGCCGCATCTCCTGGGCGTCGGCGAAGCGTGCGGCCAAGCCCGGGGCGAGGCCGGCGAGGACGAGGCCGCCGCCGGTCGTCAGGAGCCGCCTTCGGTCAATCGGCACGGATTGTCCGCCCGTCGATCCGCCGCAGCGTGTCCCCATCGACCACACGCTCGAAGAAGAGGTCCAACCCGTCATCCGTCAATCGCCTCGTATAGATCTGCAGCTCGTAGCGACCGTTGGGCAGGACGACGAAGGAGAAGACGTGCAGCCCGTCATCGTCCAGCTTGGCCCAGCGCACCGGGTCACCGGCCATGGGGGCCATCTCTTCACGCTGGGTGAAGGGACTGACCACCCGGGCCTCGACGAAGAACCCGCGGCGGCCCTTGGGCTCGAAGGTGACCTCGGCGACCCGCCGCTGCACCCCGGGCAGATCGCGCCGTCCGTCGACCAGAGTCACGTTCACCCAGCGGACGTGGAAGCCGCCGCCGCGAAAGGGGCCGATCTCGATGTCCATGTGGCGTGTCTCGACCACCCGATCAGCGGCGTCACGCACTTCGGCGACCCCGACATAGCTGCCGAAATAGTCGGCGAGTCCGGCGGCCACCGCCGGCATGGCGAGGCCGAAGCAGAACAGGGCGACGAGGCAGTGTACGAGCAAGCGTGGCATGGCCGCTCAGCTCGCCGGCTCGAGCAAGGTCACGGCCCGCAGCGCAGGCTGGGCATCGATCCGCCGCTGGAGCTGCAGCTCCACGCCCGCCCCGACGGGCTCGAGGGCGACACGCAAGAGCGCCATCCCGCCATCGGCCGCGATCGAGAGGCGATAAGCAACGATCCCGAGGCCACTTTCCCTGGCCCAGATCAACGGTGCGCCATCGAACGGGTTCGAGCTGTCACCGCCATCGAAAAAGCCGAACAGCCCACGGCTGGCGGCCGCCACCTCGAAGACCCGTGGTTCTTGGCTCGGGACGAAAAACGCCCGCAGCGCCGGCATCTCCGGCAAGGTGAGGGCGAGATCGAAGCCGTCGCCTCGCTGGACCAGGGTCGCCCCCACCACGGCTTCTGCACCGTCGATCTCCACGACCCCGCGCCATTGGCCGGCGAGGCCCTCCGGTAGCGCGGCGAAGAGCAGTTGCGGCCAGCAGAAGCAAGCGATGACGGTCGAAACGACGATGCCGCGCATGGTTGTGCCCTCGAAGAGACGGCGATAACGAAGCCGAGAGTGCCCATTAAGGTAGCGGTTTTGCCGCCCGCCGTCATCAAGCGCGCCCGAGACTGGCCATCATTTAATAATTCCTGCGCAAGTTGAACCGCTTGTCGAGCAGTGTTAAGGTCACTTTCGAAGCTGCGTATCGGCTGGCATGCCGAGCGGTGCAGCCGATGGACCGAAAATCAGGCGGGCATGACCCCAGGTTATGTGGAACAGGCGCTTTCAGGCACTCGACGAGTTTCCTTTTCGCCGCCTCGCGGCGCTGCTGGCGCACGTCGCCCCGGCCGCCGACGCACCCTTGGCGGATCTCTCGATCGGCGAGCCGCAGCATCGCCCGCCGCCACTGCTCGCCGCCTGCCTCGCCGAGCATGCCGATCTCTGGAACAAGTACCCGTCGCCCGCCGGCACCCCGGCCTTCAGGAGCGCCGCCGCCGCTTGGCTCGGCCGCCGCTTCGCCCTGCCCGAAGGTTGGCTGGAGCCCGATCGGCACATCCTGCCCGTGGCCGGCACCAAGGAGGCGCTCTTTTTGGTCGCCACCATCGCGACCGACCCCGAGAGCCGCGGCGGCCGGCCCGCCGTCCTGATGCCCAACCCGCTCTACTCGACCTATCAGGGTGCGGCGATTCTGGCTGGTGCCGAGCCCGTTCTGATGCCGGCCTCGGCCGAGAACGGCTTTCTCCCCGACCTCGAGGCCGTGCCCGAGGATGTCCTGGCGCGGACCACCTGCTGCTATCTCTGCACGCCGGCCAACCCGCAAGGGGTGGTGGCCGATCCGGTGTACCTCGAGCGCGCGCTGGAGCTCGCCCGCGCCTACGACTTCCTGCTCGTCGTCGACGAGTGCTACTCGGATATCTACGATCGCCTGCCGCCGACGAGCGCGCTCGAGGTGGCGGCAGCGAAGGGCGGCGCCCTCGATCACCTCGTCGTCATGCACTCGCTCTCCAAGCGATCGAGTGCGGCTGGCCTGCGCAGCGGCTTCGTTGCCGGTGATCCGGACCTCTTGGCCCAGTTCCTGCGCGTTCGCGCCTATGGCGGCGCCGTTCAGCCGCTGCCGGTGATGGCCGCCGCCGCGGCACTGTGGGCCGATGACGACCATGTCGTGGCCAATCGGGAACGCTACCGCGAGAAGTTCGATTTGGCCGAGACGGCGCTCGCGGGTCGGGCCGGCTTCTATCGGCCGCCCGGCGGCTTTTTTTTGTGGCTCGACGTGGGTGACGGCGTGGCCGTTGCCGCCGAGCTCTGGCGCCGCCACCACGTCAAGGTGCTCCCGGGCGCCTATCTGACAGCACGAAATTCAACCGAAAGTGGAGACGACGACCCTGGGACCCGTTATATCCGGGTCGCCCTCGTCCACGAGGCGGCCTTGCTGGCCCCAGCCCTCGAACGCCTCGCCGCCACCCTCACCTGATCCCTCGGGATCGAAGCGACCTCGGAGAGCCCGAGCATGGCCACATCCTTCTTCGATACCGACGAGCGCACGAGCGTGGCCGACTGGGTGCGTGGCTTCGGCCGGCGCACGGCCGGCCTGTTGTTGCTCGCCGCCGCCGGCTTTCTGGCCTTGGCACTGTTCGGCTTCACGGCGGATGATCCCTCGTTCAACCGGGCGACGAACGCGGCGGTGAGCAACCCCGCGGGTGCCGCCGGTGCCATCGCCGCCGACCTCTTGCTCCAGACCTTCGGCCGCGCCGGCTGGCTGGTGCCGCTCGTCGCCTTCTTCTGGGGCCTGCGGATGGCGGCCAACCGGCAGCTCGTCTGGCCCTGGCTGCCACTCATCGCCTTGCCCCTGGCGCTTTTGAGCACCGCTGCCTTCCTCGCCGGCCTGCCGGAGCCGGGTGCTGCCGATTGGCCGTTCCGTGTCGGCCTCGGTGGGATCGTCGGCGACTTCGAATTTCTCTATCTCTCGCAGCACATGCAGAGCGGGCTCTATGGCTGGCTCACCGGCATGGCCGCCCTCCTCTCCAGCATCGCCGCCCTGGGTCTACGCTGGCGCGAGAGCACGTGGGCGCTCGGTCGGGTCGGTCGAGGGTCGCGCTGGCTCGGTCGCCAACTCGGTGGAGCGGCCCAGGCCACCAGCACCTATTCCGGCCGGCTGCTCGACGAAGGCCGGCGCAATCTTCGGCTCCGCCGGGCCGCCGTCGCTGCAGCACCCAGCGGCGGTGTGCCCGAACCGCTGACCCCGGACGACATGCGCCCGGGCCTGCTCGCCCGACTGGTCGAGCGTTTGCCAGGCTCCCGGCCCTGGCCCAGCGCCTGGTCCTGGCCCTGGCAACGTCGCGCCGAGGACGAGCCACTGGCCGATTTCGCCGATGCGCCGAGCGAGGGCTTGCCGCTCAGGCGCGGCGGCGGCATCGCCACCAGCCCAGCGGACGAGGCGCCGACGACGACCAAGGGCCGCCTCCGCCAGGCACCGACGCTGGCCGACGAGGCCAAGCGGGCGGGGCAGCCGAGCCGCGCCGCAGCAAAAGGGGCAGCAGCGGCAGGCGCAGCGCCGATCCAAGAAGTCCTGCCGATGAACGCGTTCGTGCTGCCGAGCTTCGACATGCTGGGCACGCCGAAGGCGGGTGCGAAGACCGGCATGACCAAGGTTCAGCTCGACGAGGTCTCGCGTCAGCTCGAAAGCGTGCTCGACGATTTCGGCGTGCGCGGCGAGATCATCGACGCCAAGCCCGGCCCGGTCGTCACCCTCTTCGAGCTCGAGCCCGCCCCCGGGACCCGGGCCGCCAGGGTGATCAGCCTCGCCGACGACATCGCCCGGTCCTTGTGCGCGCTTTCGGTCCGCGTCGCCGTCGTGCCCGGCCGCAACGTCATCGGCATCGAGTTGCCGAACGAGAGCCGCGAGACGGTCTATCTCCGGACCCTGTTGCAGTCCGACACCTTCGCCCGCAGCGAGGCCCGGCTGGCCCTCGCCTTGGGCAAGGACATCTCGGGCAACTCCATCGTGGTCGATCTCGCCCGCATGCCGCACCTTCTGATCGCCGGCACCACCGGGGCGGGCAAATCGGTCGCGATCAACGCGATGATCCTCTCGCTGCTCTACCGGCTGACCCCGGAGCAGTGCCGAATCATCATGATCGACCCCAAGGTGATCGAGCTCTCGGTCTACGAGGACATCCCGCATCTCCTCGCTCCCGTGGTCACCGAGCCGCACAAGGCCGTGGTCGCCCTGAAATGGGTGGTCCGCCAGATGGACGAGCGCTACCGGCTGATGTCACATCTTGGGGTGCGCGACATTTTTGCCTTCAACCGCCGGATCGATCAGGCCAGGGCGCGCGGCGAGACGCTGACCCGGCGCGTGCGGGTCGGCTTCGAGGCGGGCTCTGGCCAGCCGATCATCGAGGACCAGCCGATCGACATGACGCCCTTGCCGCTGATTTGCGTCATCGTCGACGAGGTCGCCGATCTCATGCTCACCGCCGGCAAGGAGATCGAGCACGCGATCCAACGTCTCTCGCAAAAGGCCCGCGCCGCCGGCGTGCATCTGATCGTTGCCACCCAGCGCCCCTCGGTCGACGTCTTGACCGGCGTCATCAAGGCGAACCTGCCGTCGCGAATCAGCTTCCGGGTCAGCTCGAAGATCGACAGCCGCACCATCCTCGGCGAGCCCGGGGCCGAGCAGCTCCTCGGCCAGGGCGACATGCTCTATTTGATGCCGGGCGACCGGATCATGCGCATCCACGGGCCGCTGGTGACCGATGGCGAGGTCGAGCGGGTGGTGGCCCACCTCAAGAGCCAGGGCGAGCCCGACTATCACGACGAGGTGACCAGCGACGGCGGGGCCCTGGAAGCCGGCGGCAGCGACGAGGCGCCCCTTGCGGCCGAGGCCAGCGGCGACAATGTCTACGAACAGGCGGTGCAGATCGTCGCCCGCGACGGCAAGGCCTCGACCAGCTACCTGCAGCGCAAGCTCAGCATCGGCTACAACAGTGCCGCCAAGTTGATCGAGCGGATGGAGCAGGACGGGCTGATCACCCCGGCGGACCATGTCGGCCGGCGGCAGGTGTTGATGGGCCGGGGCGGCCTCGACGGCACCGAGCGCACCGACGAGGACTGAGCCGGCATCGAGGCATCCCGAGATCGACGAGGCGATAGAAGCGCGCATGAACAGGACGGGTGGTAGCGGACGGTACCGGGCTGGCGAGGTCACCCGCCGCTTCGTGCTGGGTGCGATGGCGGCCACTCTGGGCGTCGCCGGTACGGCCGTTCGGCCCCGGGCGGGCCATGCCCGAGCCAGTGTCGTCGCCGCGGTCGAAAACTATCTCAACAGCATCACCACGCTCGAGGCCCGGTTTCAGCAGATAGCACCCAATGGCGGACTCGCCACCGGCAAGCTCTACCTGCAGCGGCCGGGCCGGCTGCGCTTCGACTACGATCCGCCGTCGCGCATCCGTCTCGTGGCGCCGGGCGACTGGCGGCTCATTTTTTACGATGCGTCGATCAAGCAGGTGAACGTCATCCCGATCCGCCAGACGCCGCTCGGCATCCTGCTCGACCGGGAAATCAGCCTGGAGGACGACGTCGAGGTGGTCGATGTGCAGCGCGCCGGCGAAGAGGTGGCGCTCACTCTGGTTCGCACGGGGCAGGCCGATCAGGGAACGGTGACCCTGGTCTTCGGCGAGCAGCCCTTGGCGCTGCGCCGCTGGTCGGTGGTCGATGCGCAAGGCCTGCAGACCCACATCCTCCTCGAGGAGGTGCAGACCGGCGGCCGGATCGACCCCGAGCTGTTCCGCTGGCGAGATCCGGCGATTTTCGGCCTGCCGGACTGAGCAACGGATGCCGGTGTCGCCCCGTCTTTTTTGTCGGAGGTTTACCGCCTGTTAAGTGAGCGGGCGGATACTGCGCCGTGATCTGGAGATGGTGACAGAGCATGGCAGTGACGATCGACGACCCAGTCCCGCAGACCGCCGCCAAGCGATCGATCGGCCGCCTGCTGCTGCTGCCGCTGGGCTTGGTCGTCGGTGGTGTCGCCGCGGCAGCACTCTGGCTCGTCACCGCTGCGTTCCTGGCCCCGATCGGCCGCGCACCCGAGATGGCGCTCGAAACAGCGCTCGATGTCGACGGGCACATGCTGCGTTGGGTCGTCGCCATCGGGCTCTGTGCCGGAACCGGCTTTTTGGCCGTGGTCGTCATGGCCCGCCGTATGCAACGCGAGATCGGCCAGAGTGCCAGTGCCGATGCGCTGTTCGAGGACGTGGCGCATGCCGGGGCCGCGTTCATCTGGCAGGCTGACCCGGCAGGTCGACTGACCAGCCTCTCGGATGGTTTCGAGCGCTGCAGCGGTCGCCCTCGGAGCACGGCCATCGGCCTCGGCTGGGAGGAGGTGCCGGGTGTCGGCCTGGCCGAGCCCGCGCGCCGTACGGTGAGCATGGCGGTGGCATCGGCCCGCGCATTTCGCGACATCGAGGCGGCCCTGATCGCGCCCGATGGCAAGAGCCGTCACATTCGCCTGATCGGCCGGCCGTTCTTCGATGCCGACGATCGGCTGGAGGGCTATCGCGGGGCGGGCATCGACATCAGCGACGTGGTCGAGACCCGCGAGCGGCTGGAGTTCGTCGATCGCCACGATTGCCTGACCGGCTTGCTCAACCGCCTGGGCGCCATTCGAGCCCTGGCCGCGTTTCTCGGCCGAGGTCGCCAAGGCGGCGAGCGGCCGGTGCTCATGGTCATCGACATCGACCGCTTTCGTGGCATCAACGAGGCGTTCGGCGCCGCTGCCGGCGACACGGTCATCCAGCAGGTGGCGGAGCGCATCCGCGTTTGCGCGCGCGATGGCGACGTGCTCGGCCGCCTTTCCGCCGACGAGTTCATGCTGTTGCGGCCGGGCGCCTTGCCATTCGACACGCTGGCCGACTTGACCTCTCGGCTCGAGCGCACGCTGGAGGATCGCTTTTCGGTCGCCGAAGAGACCCTCAAGGTCACCTGCCATATCGGTGTCTACGAGATCGGCAGTGACGATCGCGATGTCGAAACTTGCCTGCGCCGGGCACAACTCGCCGTCACCCGAGCGCGCCAGGACGGACGCTTCACCCGGCTCTTCATGGACGGGATGGACCTGGAGGCCGAGTCCATCCGCCGGCTGGAGGAGGAGCTGCGGCATGCCATTTCCGGCAATCGCTTGGCCCTGGTCTACCAGCCGCAGCTCGACTTGAAATCCGGCCGCTATGTCGGCGCCGAAGCGCTGATGCGCTGGCATCATCGCGAGCACGGTTTCGTGTCGCCGGCCCGTTTCATTCCCCTGGCCGAACGCACTGGCATCGTCGTCGAGCTCAGCCGCTGGGCCCTCCGTCAGGCCTGCATGGACAGCCGGCGATTGGGTGATTTCCGCATTGCCGTCAACCTGTCGCCGATCGATCTGGCGGCACCCGACTGCGTCGAGCACCTGGAGGCGCTGCTGAGGGAAACCGAGATGGATCCGGGACGGCTGGAGCTCGAGATCACCGAGGGCGTGCTGATCGAGGATACCGAGGGCACGCTCGATGTGCTGCTCCGACTGAAGCGGCTGGGCTTGCGAATCGCCCTCGACGATTTCGGCACGGGCTATGCCGGGCTCGGCTATCTGCAGATCTTTCCGTTCGACAAGCTGAAGATCGATCAGTCCTTCATCCGCCGGATCGCCCGCTCGGGCCATGCGGCCTCCATCGTCCGTTCGGTCGTGGCGCTGGCCCACGATCTCGATCTCACGGTCTGCGCCGAAGGGGTGGAGACCAAAGATCAACTGCAGCTTCTTTTGGCCGAAGGCTGTGATGTCGTGCAGGGCTTCTTCTCCGGCCAGCCGATGCCGGCAAAGCAGCTGCAACAGCTCGTCGAGCGCCAGTCGACGATCGTCGCCGAGGCGGGGATCGGGGCGGCTGTGGGTGCCGATGCCGCACCGGCCGTCCGGTCGATTCTCGGCCCCGCCACCGGCGATCACCCGGTTTTCGCCGGATCGCCGCCAGCCGTGTCGGCAGCGGCGAGCGGCGACTTCCTCAGCAACCGCTGAGCACGGGCTTTTCACCGATTGACGTGCGGTCGCGTGACCGGCAAGCCTTGCCATCAGACCAGGTCGATTGCCCGCGGGCTCGACCGCCACGACGAGGACACGAAGCATGTGCGGTATCGTCGGCGCCATAGCGCGAGAGCCGGTCGCCAACCTTCTACTCGAGGCCCTGCAACGGCTGGAATATCGAGGCTATGACAGCGCCGGCATTGCAGCGATCGCCGACGGGCGGATCGACCGCCGGCGCGCCGAGGGCAAGTTGCCGCATTTGGCGACGTTGATGGCGGCCCACCCGCTGGGCGGCACCATCGGGATCGGCCACACTCGCTGGGCGACGCATGGCGCGCCCACCGAGGTCAATGCCCATCCCCACCTCGTCGGCGGTGTCGCCGTCGTGCACAACGGCATCATCGAGAATTTCGCCAGCCTGCGCCACGAGCTCGAGGGGGCGGGCCGCGCCTTCCAGACGCAGACCGACACCGAGGTGGTGCCACATCTCGTCGCCCAGAACCTGGCTCTCGGGCTCGGCGTCGAGGACGCGGCACGGCAGGCCATCGCGCGGCTCGAGGGGGCGTTCGGCCTGGTCCTCCTGTTCCAGGAGGCGCCGGATCTGCTGATTGCCGCCCGGCGTGGCAGCCCGCTCGCCATCGGCTACGGCGACGGTGCGATGTATGTCGGCTCCGACGCCCTGGCCCTGGCCCCCTTGACCGACCGGATCCAGTATCTCGAAGAGAACGACATCGCCTTCATCCGGATCGGCAACGTGCGGATCGAGGATGCGAACGGGGTGGTCGTCTCCCGGCCGATCAAGCAGACGGCGCTTTCCGGGGCGCTGATCGGCAAGGGCAACCATCGCCATTTCATGGAAAAAGAGATCTTCGAGCAGCCGGCGGTCCTGGGCGACACGTTGCGCTCGTTCGCGGCGGTGGACGCCAATGGTGGCACCGATCACCGCATCGCGCTCGCCGATCTGCCGTTCGCGGCCGAGCAGCTCACGCGCCTCACCACGGTCGCCTGCGGCACCGCCTATTATGCCTGCATGGTGGCCAAATACTGGTTCGAGGGTTTGGCCGGCCTTGCCGTCGAGTGCGACATCGCATCGGAGTTCCGTTACCGCGAGCCACCGATGGGGGACGGCACGGCCGGACTCTTCGTCTCCCAGTCGGGCGAGACCGCCGACACGCTGGCCGCCATGCGCTACGTCAAGAGCCTGGGCCGGCCGACCTTGGCCGTGGTCAACGTGCCGGAGAGTTCGCTCGCCCGAGAAGCGGACGGGGTGTTACGCACGCTCGCCGGCCCCGAAATCGGCGTCGCCTCGACCAAGGCCTTCACCACCCAGCTCGCCACGCTGGCCTGCCTGGCGCTGGGTTGCGCCAAGGCCCGCGGTCGCCTGGACCCCGCCGCGGAGGGGCGGCTGGTCCGCGCCCTCGACGAGGTGCCGGCCCTGATGCTCGAGGTGCTCGAGCACGACGGCGCCATTCGGCGCATCGCCGCCGGCATCATGGAGGCCCGCGACGTGCTCTATATCGGCCGCGGCCCGATGTATCCGATCGCCCTCGAGGGCGCCTTGAAGCTCAAGGAGATCAGCTACATCCACGCCGAGGGCTATGCCGCGGGCGAACTCAAGCACGGGCCCATCGCCCTGATCGACGACACCGTGCCAGTGGTGGTGGTGGCCCCTTCCGACGCGCTTTTCGAGAAGACGGCGAGCAACCTGCAGGAGGTGGCCGCGCGTGGCGGTCGCATCATCCTCTTGAGCGACGCTGCAGGGGTCGAGGCGTTGGGCAGATACGCCGAGCACAGCCTCGTGATGCCCGAGGTCGACCCGTTCGTCGCTCCCCTGCTCTACACCGTGCCGGTGCAACTTCTCGCCTACCACACCGCTATCCTCAAGGGCACCGACGTCGACCAGCCGCGCAACCTGGCGAAATCCGTGACCGTCGAGTAGCACCGCCGGCGCATCGCGATCGACAGTGACAGCTCGTCGAGGCCGTCGATCGACGCCGCGGCTCCACGCACGGCCCGGCTCGTGAACGACCTCGAGAACGTCTTCGGGCAGGCGCCTCGGCCATCCCCCTCGCCGCCACCGACTGCCGACAGCGAGGCAGTGTCGGGCACCATGCAGCCCAACCGTGATTTTTCAGGGGGGCGTAGCTGCCAGCAGATGAGGGATTTCGCCCAGCTGTCTACGGTAACGGCCATTTCGCCGCGCCGGGCGCGCACTCGTCATCGAGCCGTGCGGTCGCCCAGCCACGCCGGATTTCTCGCTGGATGAAGTCGTTTCGGGCTGCCGAACGGGCGAAATCTCCGCTGCGAGAGAGACTGATCCGAACGGAGGAGGGCCTCGCGATGTCCGAAGGGTGTAGCGCGAGAGCGCTGGGTATCGCTGCCGTCGACAGGCGGCGGGTGCCGGTCGGCACGGTCGAGGCAGTTGCGCGCATTGTCGGGCAGCTCCACGACCGCTCCTGGTGCGGATCATCTGCCGCGTCGATCGCGGCTTCGCCCGTCATCTCCGATGAACCTCCAGGGCCTGCTGCCCTCACTTTGTCAGCAATCGGCTCGACGGTCCGTCGGGCTTTGATCAGGTGAGGCGACCGACGTCGACTTTCGCGTCGGCCTCGCTCGCAACCAGCGGCTCGTCGGGCCGATCGCCAGCACGTAGGCTCGGGCCGAGCACGAAGCATAAGGTGGCGTCGGGATGGATGGCGCAGGCGACAGACGGGAGACGGTCTGCGACCGACCGCAACGCGCGGCCGTCGTTATGGCCGCGGCTCCCGAGATCTGCGTTTTCGGCACGACGGGTAAGGACGGGTAGCACGGCGACGCCGGCCCGATGGTAGACGGCGTTTGCCAGCGGCGGCTCGGGCCTGTAGCCGAACGACGATCTCGCTCTTGCTCGAACTCGTCGTGACTGGGGCCATACCTGTGGGACCTCGCAAGGCGACGGATCGCGCCGCTCGCGAGGATCCGTTGCTTTCACGAGCGGCCC
>JAABSG010000089.1 GCA_011390475.1 Geminicoccaceae bacterium
CAACAATCGGAACTCGATGTTTCCGTTTCGCCGTGGTGGCGGCAAGAAGCGCGGCAAGCCGCAAGGCGGCCAGGGCGGCCAGGGCGGCGGCGGCCGGCGCCAGGGCGGGCAAGGCGGCGGTGGTGGTGGACGGCGCATTCCCAATTCAGCGGCCGAGCTGCTCGGCACGCTGCAGCCGACCACCAAGAACCTCGCCCAGGTACTCGCCGGCAATACCCGCGCCTCCGGCCAGGTGGTGCATGCCCGAAACATCTTGAATCAGGCCGAGCGGCTGGTCGACGAGCGTGCCGTCGATCGTCTGCCGCCCAAGCAGCGCGAGGAATTCCTCGAGCAATTGGCGCGGCTGAAGCTGACCCTGGCCGATGCCGAGGACGAGGCCGTCGCCGAGGCCGCCGCCGAAGCGCCTGCACCCGCGGCGCCGGCGATGTCGATGGATCGGCTGCGCGAGCTCGCTCTGAACATCGCGACAGGCGGGCCGGCCCCCGGCGAGCCTTTGGCGCACGAGCAAGCGCGGGACGAAGAGCCGGAGGTCGAAGCCGAGGCTGTCGGCGGCGAGGAGGAGGCAGTCGAGCCCGCAGTCGCCAAGCCGGCGCGCCCCAAGCGGGCCAACACGCTACGGCTCAAGACGGTGCGGCAAGACGAGTCCGACGAGGATCCGGCCCGGCGTCCGGCAGCGGTACGCTAGGCACCCGGCGCCCGACATCGGCGGCCCGCGCTCGCTCGCGGCTGGACCGATAGCGATCTGTCGGCGTTAACGGAATCTTCCGATCCTCGAGCGATTATGGCGTCGAGGCGGCGACGGCGTCGAAAGGGATTTGTTCGCCTCGCCGATTGAACTATGTTCAGGGCTGTTGATATGAGTCAGGGCGACGAGCGACGGAAGCTACGGGTATCATGAAGGACGGGTGGGACGAGGACCGAGTCGTCAAGGGCGACGTCGCGACCAAACCGCGAACGCGGACACAGCGGCCGTCGCTCTACAAGGTTCTGCTGCTGAACGACGATTACACACCCATGGAGTTCGTCGTGCATGTCCTCGAGCGCTTCTTCAACAAGAGCCGTGAGGACGCGACGCGGATCATGTGGCATGTGCACCAAAAGGGTGTCGGCGTCTGTGGCGTCTTCACGTTCGAGATCGCCGAGACCAAGGTTACCCAGGTGACCGAGTTTGCCCGGCAGAACCAGCACCCGTTGCAATGCACCATGGAGAAAGAGTGAGCGGCCCGCGCATCGTCTCGGTGCAACGGCGCGCCGACGCCGCTCGGCTCGTGCGACCGGATTCGCTCGCGGTTCGCGACACTGGTCGTGAGTGCACCAGTTCGGCTAGAATGAGATCGTTGGTGGTTGCGATAGTCCCCATTGTGGCCGCAGCCGGTTCGGCCAGGAGGTAGGATGCTCTCGCGCACTCTGGAAAAAACACTTCGTCGGGCGCTCGCCCTCGCTAACGCGCGACAGCACGAATATGCCACCCTAGAGCATCTCTTGATGGCCTTGAGCGAGGACCAGGATGCCGTTGCGGTCATGAAGGCTTGCGCCGTCGAGATCGACAAATTGCGCCTCGCCCTGACCGATTTTCTCGATCACGAGCTTTCCGGCCTGGTGGTCGACGGCGTCGTCGACGCCAAGGCCACGGCCGGCTTCCAGCGCGTCATTCAACGCGCCGCCATCCACGTCCAGTCGTCGGGCCGCAGTGAAGTCACCGGTGCCAACGTCCTGGTCGCCCTCTTTTCCGAGCGCGAGTCGCATGCCGTCTGGTTTCTGCAGGAGCAGAACATGTCCAGGCTCGATGCGGTCAACTACATCGCGCACGGGATCGCCAAGAAGCCAAGCCTCAGCGAGGAGCGTCGCGTGAAGGGTGCGGAGGAAGCGAGCCAAGGCGAGGAGAAACGCGAGGCCGGGAGCGAGGCGCTCTCGACCTATTGCGTCAACCTCAACGACAAGGCGGCGGCCGGCAAGATCGATATCCTGGTCGGTCGCCAGCACGAGATCGAACGGACCATCCAGATCCTCTGTCGTCGCTCGAAGAACAATCCGCTCTTCGTCGGCGATCCGGGCGTCGGCAAGACCGCCATCGCCGAGGGCCTGGCGCTGCGGATCATTCGTGGCGAGGTTCCCGAGGTCCTCAAGAACGCGATCATCTTCGCCCTGGACATGGGAGCGCTGCTCGCCGGCACCCGCTATCGCGGCGATTTCGAGGAGCGCTTGAAGGCCGTGATCGGCGAACTCGAGGCCAACGACCGCGCGGTCCTCTTCATCGACGAGATCCACACCGTGATCGGTGCCGGCGCCACCAGCGGTGGCTCGCTCGATGCCTCGAATATCCTCAAGCCCGCTTTGGCCGGCGGCTCGCTCCGCTGCATCGGCTCGACCACCTACAAGGAATTCCGCAACTACTTCGAGAAGGATCGGGCCCTGGTCCGGCGCTTCCAGAAGATCGACGTGCCGGAACCCTCGGAGGACGAGGCCGTCAAGATCCTCGAAGGCTTGCGCCCGAGCTTCGAGGAACACCACCGGATCAAGTACTCCACCGGCGCCTTGAAGGCGGCGGTCAAGCTCTCCAACCGCTACATCCACGACCGCAAGCTGCCGGACAAGGCGATCGACGTGATCGACGAGGTGGGGGCGGCGCAAATGCTCAAGCCCGAAGGCCAGCGGCGCAAAACCGTGGGGGCCAGGGACATCGAGGAGATCGTCGCCAAGATCGCGCGCGTGCCGATCAAGGCGGTCAATGCCCGGGACAAGAACGCGCTGAAAACCCTGGGCGATGACCTCAAGGGCGTCGTCTTCGGTCAGAACCAAGCGATCGAGGCCCTCTCCTCGGCGATCAAGCTCAGCCGGGCTGGTTTGCGCGACCCGCAAAAGCCGATCGGCTGCTACCTCTTCTCGGGTCCGACCGGCGTCGGCAAGACCGAGGTCGCACGTCAGCTCGCCTCGATCATGGGCATCGAGATCGTCCGCTTCGACATGTCGGAATACATGGAGCGGCACGCCGTCTCGCGGCTGATCGGTGCCCCCCCGGGCTATGTCGGCTTCGACCAGGGCGGGCTCTTGACCGATTCGATCGACCAACACCCGCACGCCGTCCTCCTGCTCGACGAGATCGAGAAGGCGCACCCCGACGTCTTCAACATCCTTCTTCAGGTGATGGATTACGGCAAGCTCACCGACAACAACGGCAAGACGGTCGATTTTCGCAACGTCATCTTGATCATGACGACCAATGCCGGGGCGTCCGACATGAGCAAGCCCGTGATGGGCTTCGGGGGCGCCGCCCGCGAGGGCGAGGATACCGAGGCGATCAAACGGCTGTTCACGCCCGAGTTCAGGAACCGGCTCGATGCGGTCATCGCCTTTGCCGGCCTCACGCCCAAGATCATCCGCTCGGTGGTCGACAAGTTCGTGGGACAGCTCGCGGCGCAACTCGCCGACAAGCGTGTGTCGATCGAACTCGACGAGGAGGCCAAGGCCTGGCTCGCCGAGCGCGGCTACGACCCGCTCTACGGCGCTCGTCCCTTGGCCAGGGTGATCGAAGAGCACATGAAGAAGCCCCTGGCCGACGAACTGCTCTTCGGTCGGTTGGCGAAGGGCGGCAAGGTGACGGTGACCATCGAGGGCGACAAGCCGGTCTTCGTCATCGTGGCCACTGGGCAATCCGTGCCCTTCCTGCCGCCGCCGGACAAGCTGAGCGATAGCGATGCGCCGGACGAGGACACGCCCGACGAAGAGCTGCCCGAAACCGTCAGCTGAACCGTCGGGCGGGTTTGCAGCACGGCGCCGAAACCGGCGCCGTGTTCCAGCCGCTGGCCCGGCCTCGACCTGGGCGAACGGGAAAGCCCTGGTCCTCGATGTGCGCCGTGCCGTCGGCGTGTATCGCCCGAGGTAGGTTCGGCTGGTCGTTGCGGCCCATCTCTGTGGTACGGGATGGCATGACCGTCGACGGTGAGGAGCGTCGCGATCCAGATTGCCAGGCACGCGGCTGTGAACGACGCTTCGTCGTCCGGGGCTACGACGACCGACCGAGGCCGTCTTGGCCCGGCTGTCGATAAAGGTGCTGGTACACGGACTTGGAGACTGGCCTCGACAAGGCCATCGCTCTATGTTTGCGATGCACAATACGAGAGCTCAGTCGGGATGGGTCGTTGGTCGGCACCCGTCGAGATCCGTTCGGTCGGTCGGCGTCTCTGCCGGCGTTCGGCGTACTGGGCTGCCCGCACCAAGTCGGTTTCGGGCATTCATACCACCTCGGCAGTGAGCAATGCGGCGACGGTCCGACGAAGCCAGCGCGCATCGTGTCACGGCCTGGAGCCTGCCACGACGGAAGAGGACACCATGGAAGGCTTGAAGATCACTACGGCCGCGCCGTCGGCCGAGCACATCCAGAAGTTGCTGGCGGACTTCGATCGCTATCTGGCCGAGCTATACCCCCCCGAGAGCGGCTACGGGCTCGTCGTCGACGAGCTGCAATCGCCCAATGTGCGCTTCGTCTTCGTCCAGCTCGACGAGGTCGTGGTCGCTTGCGGCGCGCTCAGGCTCGACGACGGCTATGCCGAGATCAAGCGGATGTACGTCGTGCCCGAGCAACGCCAAACCGGTATCGGTCGTCAGCTTTTGGCCCACCTGGAGGCGGCGGCCTCGAGTTCGGGGCGACAGCTTCTGCGCTTGGAGACCAGCGTCGCCCAGCCCGAGGCGATTGCACTCTACGAACAGGCCGGCTTCGTGCGGATCGATGCTTTCCCGCCCTACGAGGCCGACCCGCGCAGCGTCTTCATGGAAAAGCCGGTAACCCCGATCGGCGCGGCCATCGGTCGCGCCGGCTCGTTTCCCTGAACCAATCGTCGGCCGACCAGCGGTGAGCTCGGCAACCGCGCAGCGCGGTGCGGACCCTGCGGGTGCTCACCTGCCTGGCTCGTGACATTTTCCCGAGCTGTTCGGACAGGCGTCGGGTTCGCGCATTCGAGATGGCTGCGTGCTCAAAGATCCACTGGCGCGAACGTGGCGCTGTTGGGCGGCCCGTCGGCGTAGAGCCAGATGGCCGAATCGGTCACGACCGGCGGCAGGGCGAGCAGACTCGAGCTCACCGTGCCATAAGCGCCGTCTGTCTCGATGCACATCGCATCCCGCGGATCGCCGGTCTCGCTTGCGGTGGCCGCCAGCAGGAGCTGCCAGCTCGACCAGTCGGCGCGATCGGGATCGGGTGGCTCGGCGGCGCGGAACAGTGGCAGGTAGCGGCGGGTGCGAGGCGATCGAGCGTCGTTGACCTCGCCCGAGGTGAGCATGGCGATGCCGGGCTCGAGGGCCACGGAACGGACCATGCCGTCACCAGCGTGACGGATCCAGAATGCCTCGGTGGCATCGGCGACGAGCAGATTGAAGGGCCGGTAGGCCGAGGGGTCGAGATGCGCCAATGCCGCCGCGGCAGCCTCGGCATCGGCGTGGTCCAAGGCCTCGAGCACCAACTCGCCCCGACTACGCTTGCCGGCCTCGGGACCGAGCGTGCCTTGCCGGTTGAGCACCGCCGCCACCACCCCATGGTCGTTGAGCCCGAGCCAGCTGCCGCCGGCCTCGCGGTCGAGCCCGGCCACGACATCGGGGCGATCGTCCCAGTGGCGGCCGGGCCGTGCCGTGCTGCGGGTCGCGAGCTCGTCACGATTGGCGGCCACGAGCAACGGCCAGCGCTCGTGCTCGGGGCGCCTGAGGATGATGACGGAGCACATCTGTGGCCAAGCCTCCAATGGTCGCAACCGCGGATGATGGCGAGCAGCAACCCCAGCCCCTATATACCAGTGCGGAGCGGAACACCTAGCCGGGGAGCGGAGCATGTCGTTTGAAGATCGCCAAAAGAGTGAAGAAGCTCGATACAAGCACGACCAAGAGTTTGCTTTCAAGGTTCGCAACCGGCGCAACAAACTGTTCGGGTTGTGGCTCGCCGAAACCCATCTCGGCAAGAGCGGTGAGGACTCTTTCGCCTACGCCAAGGACATGGTGATGGCCGCGTTCGAGCGCCCGGGTGACAATGGCGTGCTCGACAAGGCACGCGAGGACCTGGCTCGGGCGAAGGTGGAGCTGAGCGACTACCTCCTCACCAAGCATCTCGGCGAGTGCGAAGGTATCGCCAAGCAGCAGGTCATGGCCGAGTGACGGTGAGTGTCGAGAAAGCGCGATCGCAGTCGGCCGACACGGAAGTCGCCGAGGCATCGAAACCCCCTGGGCCCGGTGTGAGCGATCGAGGCGCCGCGACGAACGGCGACCGTCGCAGCGACGCCGCCGCAGCGCCCGCGGGTTCGGCTTTGCGCCAACAGCCCGCAGGCGAAACGGGCGGACCCAAAGGCCCGGAGCCCACCCGTTATGGCGACTGGGAAAAAGGTGGTCGCTGCTTCGACTTCTGAGTCCGCTGCCGATCGAGTCCCGGCGACCGCCGTTATCCTGATCATCGCGATCTCGCTGCTCTGGGGCCTCAACTGGCCAGCGATGAAGCTGGTGGTGGGCGAGCTCTCGCCTTGGACTTTTCGTGTCGTCTGCGTGGTCGTCGCCGGTGTCAGCCTCTTGGTCCTCGCCCGGCTGAGCGGTGAGCGGGTGCTGCCGCCTCGGCATCTCTGGCTGCCGCTCACCGTCCTCTCGGTCGTCCATGTCAGCAACTGGCACATGCTCACGGCCTTCGCGCTGACCAGCATCGGCGGCGGCAGGGCAGCCATTCTCGCTTTCACCATGCCGCTTTGGGCCACGCTCCTGGGCGTGCTCGTCTTGAAGGAGCGGCTGCGCTGGCGCCAGGTCACGGCACTGGCCCTCGGTATCGGCGGCATTCTCCTTCTGCTCTTGCCGGAGCTGGGACGGACCGGCGTCGTACCCACGGGCTATATCCTGATGATCCTTGCCGCCATTGCCTGGGGCATCGGCACGGTCGGCCAGAAGCTGCGCCAATGGCAGATCGGGATCCTGGCACTCAGCGGCTGGCAGTTGCTGATCGGCGGCGTTCCCATCGTCATCGCCTGGCTGATCCTCGAGCCCGATCCGGATTTTTCCAGGTTGACACCACTGGGCCTCGCCGCCCTCGCCTATGTCGTCTTCGTGGCGCTCGTTTTCTGCTTCTCCTCTTACGTCCGGCTGGTCTCGCTCTTGCCCGCCAACATCGCCGCGATCAGCACCTTGGCGATCCCGGTTGTCGGCCTCTGGAGCTCGGCCTTGTTGCTCGGCGAGACGGTGGGCGTGGCCGACGTGCTCGCCCTCGTGCTGGTATTGGCAGCCCTCGCTTTGGTGCTGTTGCGCCGTCCTGCACCCGGTTGAACAGCGCGCCGCTTTCTTCGCCGTCGGAGAGGCGATATAACACCGCCGAATACGTCAGAATCGGCAGCAACAGACAGGACACCACATGGCAGAGACCGTGACGACGCGGCGGACGGACGATCGCCAGCGAGCGTTGGATGCCGCGATCGCCCAGATCGAGCGCTCGTTCGGCAAGGGTTCGGTGATGCGGCTCGGCAAGGCCGAGCAGAATGCCGATATCGAAACGGTCTCGACCGGCTCGCTGGGCCTCGATATCGGCCTCGGCGTCGGCGGTCTGCCGCGCGGTCGGGTGGTCGAGATCTATGGACCCGAGAGCTCGGGCAAGACGACCTTGACGCTCCACGTCATCGCCGAGGCGCAAAAAGCCGGTGGCACCTGCGCCTTCATCGACGCCGAGCACGCGCTCGACCCGGGTTATTCCCGAAAGCTCGGCGTCAATCTCGACGACCTCTTGATCAGCCAGCCGGATACCGGCGAGCAGGCCCTCGAGATCGCCGACACGCTGGTGCGCTCGGGCGCGATCGACGTCATCGTCGTCGATTCGGTGGCCGCACTCGTGCCCAAGGCCGAGCTCGAAGGCGAAATGGGCGACAGCCATGTGGGTCTGCAGGCGCGGCTGATGAGCCAGGCGCTCAGAAAGCTCACCTCCTCGATCAGCCGATCGAAGACCATGGTCATCTTCACAAACCAGATCCGCTCCAAGATCGGCGTCATGTTCGGCAGTCCGGAGACGACGACCGGCGGCAACGCGCTCAAGTTCTATGCATCCGTCAGGCTCGACATCCGCCGCATCGGCCAGGTCAAGGAGAAGGACGAAACCGTCGGCAACCAGACCCGGGTCAAGGTGGTCAAGAACAAGGTCGCCCCACCGTTTCGCGTCGTCGAGTTCGACATCATGTACGGTGAGGGGATCTCGAAGACGGGCGAGCTGATCGATCTCGGCGTCAAGGCAGGGTTGGTCGAAAAGTCCGGCTCCTGGTTCTCGTACGGCACCCAGCGCATCGGGCAGGGGCGCGAGAACGCCAAGTCCTTCTTGCGCGCCAACCCGGCAATGGCCGACGAAATCGAGGCGGCGATCCGTGCCGCGGCCGGTGTCGGCGGCAGTGGTGGCGAGGGTGGCGGCATCGACCTACTCGACGAGGACCCGACCCCCGAGGACTAGTATGGTCCTGGGGTCGAGCGCACTGTAGCGCCAGGGCCACGCTATAGAGCAGGCGGCTGCAATCGGGGCATTGATGTATCCGATAATGCACTGATGAATTGGCAACGGCGGCAATGTTTTGTACGCTCAATGATGAGTTACCATCAGAGGTTGAGCGGCAGGTTGCTTCATGTCAACTCATGAGAACTACGCGGCGCATAGTACACTAAAAACCGCGAGTAATCGAAGCTTCGGTCTGACGGTCGGCGGAATCCTCGGGGCGATCGCCCTGATCCGCTGGTACTGGGTTGCCGAGCTGTCCTGGCTGATGCTGGGCTTTCTCGTCGTCGGCGCCGGTCTCCTCGCCATGGCGCTGATCCGGCCCGAAACGCTGGCCGTGCCGAATCGGCTCTGGACCAAGCTCGGGCTCGTGCTGTTCTACGTCGTCAACCCGATCGTGATGTTACTGTTGTTCATCGTCACCATCGTGCCCGCCGGGCTCGTCATGCGACTTGTCGGGCACGATCCCATGCGTCGCCGCTTCGCGCCCGAGGCCACGACCTATTGGCTCGATCGCGATCCGCCCGGGCCGGCACCGGATTCACTGAAGAATCAGTATTGACCACTCGGCGAACCGTCAATCGAGTGGCAGGGAGCAGAAACAATGGAATTCCTCGCTGAACTCTGGGGCTTTCTCAAGGCCCGAAAAAAGTTCTGGCTGGCGCCCATCATCCTGATCATGGCGGCGTTCGGCGGGCTTTTGGTCGCCGCGCAAGGCTCGGCCGTTGCCCCCTTCATCTACACGCTGTTTTGAGCGGGGCCGGCATGCGGGTTCTCGGTATCTCGGCCTTCTACCACGACAGCGCCGCCGCGCTCGTGGTCGATGGCGAGATCAAGGCGGCAGCCCAGGAAGAGCGCTTCACCCGCAAGAAGCACGACCCGGGTTTCCCGCGCCGCGCCATCGAGTACTGCCTCGAGGAGGCGGGTGGGACGATCGACCAGATCGATCACGTCGTCTTCTACGACAAGCCGTTCATCAAGTTCGAGCGGCTGCTCGAGACCTACCTCTCCTTCGCACCGCGCGGCTTCGCCTCGTTCCGCATGGCTTTGCCCATCTGGCTCAAGGAGAAGCTGTTCCAGAAATCGATGCTCCGGGACGCGCTCCGCGAACTGCCGGGTGGCGACAATTGGAACGGCAAGCTGCTCTTCACCGAGCATCACCAGAGCCACGCCGCGAGCGCGTTCTTCCCGTCGCCCTTCGACGAGGCCGCGATCCTCACCATGGACGGTGTCGGCGAGTGGTCGACCACGACCCTGGGCCACGGCAAGGGCGACACGCTCGAGATCGTCAAGGAACAGCACTTCCCGCATTCCCTGGGTCTGCTCTATTCGGCCTTCACCTATTACACCGGCTTCAAGGTCAATTCCGGCGAATACAAGATCATGGGGCTGGCCCCCTATGGCGAGCCGCGCTACGCCCAGACCATCCTGGACCACTTGATGGACCTGAAGCCGGACGGCACGTTTCGGCTGAACATGGACTATTTCGACTACTGCACCGGCTTGCGCATGACCAACGCCAAGTTCGATGCGCTCTTCGGCGGGCCGGCGCGCCAGTCGGAAAAGCTGTTGACCCAGCGTGAGATGGACCTCACCGCATCGGTGCAAAAAGTGACCGAGGAGGTGGTGCTGCGGCTCGGCCGCTCGATCGCCAAGGAGACGGGGCAGAAGAACCTCTGCCTCGCCGGCGGCGTGGCCCTCAATTGCGTCGCCAACGGCAAGCTGCTGCGCGACGGCTCGTTCGAGAATATCTGGATCCAGCCGGCCGCCGGTGACGCGGGCGGTGCGCTCGGTGCCGCCCTTGCCGCCCATCACCAGCTCGGGGGCCGACCCCGCCCGTCGATCAACGGCCATATCGACCACATGCAAGGGGCCTATCTCGGCCCGTCCTTCTCGACCGAGGAGAGTGCTCAGGCGCTCGAGGCAGCAGGCGCGGTCTTCGACGTGCTCGACGACGACGAGGTGATCACCAGCACGGCCGACGCGCTGGCCGCCGGCCAGGCGGTGGGCTGGATGCAGGGACGAATGGAGTTCGGGCCCCGCGCCCTCGGCGGCCGCTCGATCCTGGGCGATCCGCGCTCGCCGACCATGCAGAAGCTCTTGAACCTGAAGGTCAAGTACCGCGAGAGCTTCAGGCCGTTCGCGCCTTCGGTGCTCGCCGAGGACGTCAGCGACTGGTTCGAGCTCGACCAGCCCAGCCCCTACATGCTCCTGGTCGCCGACGTCGTCGAGAGCCGCAGGCGGCGAATGACCGAGGCGGAACAGGCGCTCTTCGGCATCGACAAGCTGAACGTCGCGCGTTCCGAAATCCCGGCCGTCACCCACGTCGATTATTCGGCCCGGGTGCAGACGGTGCACGAGTCCACCAACCCGCGCTATTGGCGGCTCATCCAGGCCTTCAAGCAACGCACCGGTTGCCCGGTCGTCGTCAACACCAGCTTCAACGTCCGCGGCGAGCCGATCGTCTGCACGCCGGAGGACGCCTTTCGCTGCTTCATGGGTACCGACATCGAGCTCCTGGTGGTCGGCAATTGCCGGCTGCGCAAAGAGGCCCAGGACCCGAAGCTGAAGCTCGACTACAAGGAAGCTTTCGAGCTTGACTGAAGTGACCGTTTGGCACCTCGGCTGCGGCCAGCTGCCTTCCGGCTCGCTCCACATGCGCCATTTCACCCGGCGGAGGCGATGATGCGCTCGGCTCTCCTCCTTTTACTGGCGACGCTGGTGATCATGCTGGGCGTGCTCGAAGGGGCCAGCCGCTGGATCTTCGCGGACGTGACCTCGACCGCGGACGGCACCAGCTTCTTCGGCAAGCGATGGCTGCGGCAATACGAGGGTCCGCTGAACGCGCACGGTTTTCGCGAACGCGAGATCGAGGCGAAACCGCCGGGTGTGCTCCGCGTCGTTGTCGTCGGTGATTCGTTCACCTACGGCCAGGGCATCGCCCGCGAAGACCGCCTGACCGAGCGTCTCGACGTCATCCTCGGCCCGGCTGTGGAGGTTTACAATTTCGGCATTTTCGGGGCGAACTACCCCGAGCATGCGACCATCATGGCGACCGCGATCGACGTCGCCGAGCCGGATTTCGTCATTCTGCAATGGTACACCAACGACATGCAGCCGCCCGATGCCCAGCGCGGTGGCGCCTCCTACCTGGCCGGACCGTTGCATCCGCATCTGAACCCGCACTCGGCGCTCTACTTTCTCGCGAATACCGCCTTCATGCGGGTCCAGCGCGCGGTCGGCTTGGCTCCCACGTTCGGCGACCAGTTCGCTCCGTTCCACGATCCGAAGAGCGCCGAGGCGCGCGATGCCCGGGCACGCCTCGAGCGCGTGCTGGACATCGCGCGCGAAGCGGCGACGCCGCATGGCATCATCCTTTGGCCGAGCGTCGGGGTTCGCGTCCGTGCCGACGATTTCATGGGCGAGGAGGCGCTGATCTCCCAGGTGCTGGATGTCTGTCACGATCGGTCCCTGCCTTGCCTCGATCTGCGGCCGGCTTTGCGCGTCGTGCCGATCGACGACTCGCTCACGGTCAATCAATTCGACACGCACCCCAATGCGCTGGCCAACCAACACGCGGCCGAAGCCACCGCGCGCTGGCTTCGCCGCCACCTGCCGTCGCTACCCGGCCAGGCGCCGGGCGGCGAGGCGCAAGCCGTCGACCCCCGGCTACCAAGCCGGGCATTCGCCTCGCGCTGAGGGCGTCGCGAGGAGAGCGGCACGGCGACTGCCGGTCACGGCGACTGCGGGGACGACACCAGCGGGTGCGTCGTTGGCGTCCCGACCGCGCCGACACGGCTTTGCGCCGGCGGTCTCAACCGCTATGACAGCGTCATCGCGCCGTGGAGAACGCCTGGGCAATGCAAACCGTCAACGACATCCGAACCACCTTTCTCGACTATTTCGAGAGCCATGGCCACGAGATCGTGCCGTCGAGCCCGCTCGTGCCGCACAACGACCCGAGCCTGCTCTTCACCAATGCCGGCATGGTTCAGTTCAAGAACGTGTTCACCGGTATCGAGCATCGTGACTACAATCGCGCGGTGACCTCGCAGAAATGCGTGCGCGCCGGCGGCAAGCACAACGATCTCGACAATGTCGGCTACACCGCGCGACACCACACCTTCTTCGAGATGCTCGGCAATTTCTCCTTCGGTGATTATTTCAAGGACGTGGCGATCGAACTCGCCTGGAATCTGATCACCAAGGAGTACGGGCTACCGGCCGACCGGCTCCTGGCCACCGTCTATGCCGAGGACGACGAGGCGTTCGACCTCTGGAAGAAAATCGCGGGCCTGCCGGAGAGCCGGATCATCCGCATCGCGACGTCCGACAACTTCTGGGCGATGGGCGATACGGGTCCCTGCGGTCCATGCTCGGAGATCTTTTTCGACCACGGCCCCGAGGTCGCTGGTGGGCCGCCCGGTAGCGCGGACGAAGACGGCGACCGGTTCATCGAGATCTGGAACCTCGTCTTCATGCAGTACGAGCAGCTCGATCCCCAGACCCGGGTCAGCCTGCCCAAGCCCTCGATCGACACCGGCATGGGCCTCGAGCGGATCGCCGCCGTGCTGCAGGGCCACCACGACAATTACGACATCGACCTCTTTCAGCGGCTGATCGCCCATTCGGTCGAGCTCACCGGCACCCCAGCCGCCGGGCCCACCCACGCCTCGCACAAGGTCATCGCCGACCATCTCCGGGCATCGGCTTTCCTCGTCGCCGACGGGGTCACCCCACAGAACGACGGCCGCGGCTACGTGCTGAGGCGGATCATGCGGCGTGGCATGCGCCATGCCCATTTGCTCGGCGCCAGCGAGCCGTTGCTGCATCGCCTGGCGCCAGTGCTGATCGAGGAGATGGGCCGGGCCTTTCCGGAACTCAGGCGCGCCGAGGCCTCGATTATCGAATGGCTGAAGCTCGAGGAGACCAATTTCCGCCGTACCCTCGAGCGCGGCCTCAAGCTGCTCGACGAGGCGGTCGGCGAATTGCCGGGCGATGCCGCCCTGCCGGGCGAGACCGCCTTCAAGCTCTACGACACCTACGGCTTTCCCCTCGACCTCACCGAGGACGCGCTTCGCGCCAGTGGTCGCGCCGTCGACAAGGCCGGCTTCGACGCCGCCATGGAGCGCCAGCGCGCCGAAGCCCGCCGCCACTGGAAAGGCTCCGGCGCGGAGGCCACGGCACCGTTGTGGTTCGAACTCCTGGAAGCGCACGGCAAGACGGAGTTCTTGGGCTATACGACCACGACCGCCGATGCACGGGTGCTGGCGATCGTGATCGACGGCCAATCCGTCCAGACGGTCGAGGCGGGGCCGGACCTCGAGCTCGGCCCCGAGATCGAGATCGTCACCAATCAGACCCCGTTCTACGCCGAATCCGGCGGCCAGCTCGGCGATACCGGCTGGCTTCTCGGCCACGAGCTCGAGGCCACGATCACCGACACGACCAAGCGCCTGGGCGAGCTCTGGGTGCACCACGCCAGGCTGGAGAAAGGCCGCCTCGCGGTCGGCGACAGCGTCCACCTGCAGGTCGACGCCGCCCGCCGCGACCGGCTCCGTCGCGCGCACTCGGCAACCCACCTCCTGCACGCGGCATTGCGTCAGCGCCTCGGCGATCACGTGGCGCAGAAAGGCTCGCTCGTGGCGCCCGACCGGCTGCGCTTCGACTTCAGCCAGCCCAAGGCGATGAGCCAGGACGACATCCTGACGGTCGAGCGCGAGGTCAATCGCTACGTCCAGCAGAACGCGCCCGTCGAGGTCAGGGTGATGGGCCGCGACGACGCCATCGGCCTCGGGGCCATGGCGCTCTTCGGCGAGAAATACGGCGACGAGGTCCGCGTCGTCACCATGGGCCAGGAGACCGACGGCAAGACCTATTCGATGGAGCTCTGCGGCGGCACGCATGCCGCCCGCACCGGAGATATCGCCCTGGTCAAGCTGGTCGGCGAAGGGGCGGTCGCTGCTGGCGTGCGCCGGGTCGAGGCCTTGACCGGCGCCGCTGCCCTGGCCCACGTCGAGGACGAGGAGCGCTGGCTGGAGACCGCGGCCCAGGCCTTGAAGACCGTGCCGGCCGAGCTGCCGCAACGGGTCCAGGATCTCCTCGCCGAGAAGCGCCGACTGGAGCAGGAGCTGGCCGAGCTGCGCCGCAGGCTGGCCACGGGCGGCAATGCGCCAGCCGACGCCGCCAAACGGATCGGTGACGTCGCCTTCATCGCCCGCACGCTTGAGGGCGTGCCGGCCAAGGAACTGAGAACGGCCGCCGACAGCCTCGAGGAAGGCCAGGGCAGTTGCGTCGTGGCCCTGATCGGGGTCAACGAGGGCAAGGCCGCCGTGGTGGTCAGCGTCAGCGAGGATCTGAAGGGCCGCATCGATGCGGTCGAGTTGGTGAGGGGCGGCGTCGAGGCCGTCGGTGGCAAGGGCGGCGGTGGCCGCGCCGACTTCGCCCAGGGCGGCGGTCCGAACGGTGCTGCTGCGGCGCAGGCGCTCGCCGCGATCGAGGCCCGGCTCACGACCATGGTCGGCGGCTGACGACCGGCCGAACGCGGATCACATTCCAGGTGTTCTATATCCTCGTCGACTGGCAGCGGCGGCTGCTCGATCCCTGGCTCACCGGCCTCAGGCTGGGCGCCGAGCTGCCGCTTTGGCAGCGTATCTTGATGGCCCAGCACACGCTGATCGAGCGCACGCTCCAGGCGGGTGACGGACTGCCGGTGCCG
>JAABSG010000090.1 GCA_011390475.1 Geminicoccaceae bacterium
GATCGCTGATTAGGGCCTGGATGTCGGCCAGGGCGCCTGGGTCGAGCTCGCGACCCTTGGGCGTCGGCCGGCCACGCCTCGTGCCGCGTGCCGGCAAGCGGGCCTCTCGTGTCACCATCGTCTCGACCGCCATCGGTCCCCCCCTTTGGTCCGGCCCGCCGAAGGTCCGTCTGCGACACGCCACTCACCGTTGCTAGCCGGCAAGGTCGGGGCATGGCTTGCCCATGCGCGACCGGCATTTGGCGCAGGTTACCAAACCAGAGGCGTGCCGTCATAATTGAAAAAGCCGCCGGACTGCGTCGGCGTCAGGCCGAGGATCACGTCGGCCAGACCTCGGGCACTGGTCGCCACATCGAGGGCGGCGCCCGGGCCACCCATGTCGGTCCTGACCCAGCCCGGATGCAGCACGGCGACGGTGATGCTCTCCGGCTCGAGGTCGATGGCGAGGCTGCGCATCACGGCGTTCACCGCGGCCTTCGACGAGCGGTAGATGTATTCACCGCCGGTGGTGTTGGCACCCATGCTGCCCATCCGGCTCGAGATGGTGACCAGCTTCTTGTCCCGGCCCCGGCGCAGGTGGGGCAGGAAGGCTTCGCTCACCCGGTAGGCGCCGATCACGTTGGTGGCGAGCACCTCGTGCCAAGCCGTGTCGTCGATCCGTCCGAGTCCGGCCCCCCGCGGCCCGAAGAGCCCTGCATTGTTGACCAGGATGTCGAGCGGCTCGTCCAAAAGAGCTTCGGCCGCGGCAGCGATCGAGCGCTGATCGGTAACATCGAGCGTCAGGTGGCGGATGCCCGGTACGTCGACCGCGGCGTCCGATGGCCTCCGCGACGTCGCGATGACGCTATGGCCGCGCCCGTTCAGCTCGACCGCCAGAGCCCGGCCGATGCCCCGACTGGCACCCGTGATCAGAACTCTTGCCATGCTCGTGCCTTCCGTCAAGTCGCCGGTCGGCAACGAGGGTAGGGGACGGCAGCGGCGGGGCAAGCCCCTTCTGGCGACGGGCCGACTTCAGGTGGCGGGATCGTTGCGGCTCGGTTGCTGCTCGTGCCAATTCTTGCCGGCGGCGACGATGCAGCCGACGCCGGTGGGGGCGACAGAGAGGATCGTCCAGCTGCCGCTCTCGGGCGAGGTGAAGACCTGGAGCACATGGCCGTTGGTCTGCAGCCCGAGGGAGGTCGGGGTCTCGCCGTAGCGCTTGCCCAGGGTCTCGACGATCTTCTGATAGTCGTGGCACGGCAATCGAGCGCCGACGCTCGGCGTCGGTGCGGCAGTGGCCATTGCCGGAAGGAGCCCGGCGATCATGCAAAGGACGAACCCGCGGAGACGGCTCATGTTACTCTCCAGGTGTGGCATCGGCCGATCTTGCCGACGCCCTGAAGGAACCACGTCCGGGGTTAAAGTCGAGTTAACGCTGCAGCTCTACTTTCCTCGACCGCCGCGAAGGTCTCGGATCATGGCTTCGCCTCGATTGGCCCGTTCGTCTCAGTTCACCCCCTCGAATGTGGGGGCGAAGAGGACGAGGAGCGTGCGCTGGTCGGGCAGGCCATTTTCCGGCAGGCCTTGGGCGGCCTGAAAGGCGCGGATCGCTGCTGCGGTGCCCGGCCCGTAAAGGCCATCGACGGTCGAGCTGTAGTGGCCGAGATCGGCCAGCATGCGCTGCACCCGGGCGATCGTCGCCTGATAGAGATCGAGCGCGCCCGCACCGTCCGGCAGCGTAATTTCGAGGAGCTCGCTCGGCTCGGTCAGTCGAGTCGACGCCGTCGCCTGAAGGAAGAGATGAACAGCGTTGGCCAGCACGTCCTGCTGGTTGGCCACGCAATGGTTGCGCAGGAGATCGAGCACCAGACCCGTTTCCTGCCAGGAGAGATGCTCGAAGACGCCGGTCTCGACCCGATTCAAGGCAGTGACGTAGCCATCGATCCAGCCCGCGGTCATGTAGAGGACGCTGCCCTGCTCTTCGTAAGCCTCGAGGTACTGGGCGCAGGAGAGTTGTCCCGCGCCGCGCAGCGCGTAGACGTCACCGGTGGCCGCGGCCGCTGGCCGGTCGGCGGCGGCGAGGCCCGAGGCTATCCCCAAACCAGTCGCCAGAAGCCCGATCTTCAGATGCGCGCGCATGTTTCCTCCATTCCTCGAACTCGCAGCAGACGTGGTGACCGGGATCGGCAAGGCAAGGCCAGGGCCGATCACTCGTCGATCTCGACGAACTCGGCATGGATTTCGAGTGTCACCTCGCGGCCGATCGCCGGGGCGAACGTCGAAAGGCCGAACGCGGTTCGGTCGATGACGGCGGAGGCCTGAAAGCCGAGTGTGTAGCCGCCGGTGAGAATATTGGAGGCGCCGCCGTTGAAGATGACGTCGAGCGTCATCGGCAGGGTGACCCCCAAAAGCGTGAGATCACCGCTGACGCGGCCGGTATCCGCACCGGTCACCTCGACCCCGCGACTGACGAAGCGGGCTTCGGGGAAACGATCGGTGGCGAACCAGGTGGCGGAGCGGAGATCTTCGGTGAGGCTGGCGACATGGGTGCTGACGCTCGCCGTCTCCACCACCACCTCGAGAATCGCCTCGGTCGGTTGCAAGGGATCGAAATCCAGCGAGCCCGCGATCCGATCGAAGCGGCCGACAAAGGTCGAAAAACCCAGATGGTCGACCTTCCAGAGGACGACCGCATGGTCCGGATCGAGACGATAGGCGCCGGCGCGAAGTGCGCTCGGCTCGATCGTCTGGTTATGCGCCGGCAGGAGGTAGCCGCAGGCGGCCAGTGCCGGGAGCATGGAGAGTGCCAGGAGCATCGAGAGGGTTGAGCAAACACGCCGCATGGCTTCGCATCCACCATGGCCACCGATCGCCACCGCGCGGCTGTCGTCTTGCATAGCAGAGCCACGCCACACCGGCGAGCCGAAGTGCGCTGGCCCCCTGGCCGGGCGGTTGCCGGGGTTTGTCGCCTCGTCTAGAGAGCCCGCGACGAGTTCCTTGGAAGGCCGGATCCACCCATGCATGATTTGAAGTGGCTGCGCGAGCATGGCCCCGAGTTCGATGCGGCGCTGGCCCGACGTGGCTTGCAGCCCTGCGCCGACGAGATCCTGGCCCTCGATCGCGAGTGGCGCTCGCTCGAGACGCGGGTGCAGGAGGACCAGGCGCTCAGGAACCGGCTGTCGAAAGAGATCGGCCAGAGGCGCGGGCCCGACGGCAAGCCGCCGGCCGATCTGCTCGACCAGGTGGCTCAACTCAAGGATCTGTTGAAGCTTCGCGAGACCAAGCTGGAGGCCGCCAAGCTGAAGCTGGACACCCGCCTCGCCGAGTTGCCGAACATCTTGGCCGCGGACGTGCCGGATGGCGCGGACGAGAGCTTCAATCGCGAGGAACGGCGCTGGGGCAGCCTGCGCAATTTCGGCTTCGAGCCCAAGCCGCACGATGCCTTGGGCCCCGCGCTGGGCATGGATTTCGAGCGAGCGGCACGGCTATCGGGGGCCCGGTTCGTCGTGCTCAAAGGGCCGCTGGCCCGACTCGAGCGCGCCATCGGCCAGCTCATGTTGGATATCCAAACGACCGAGCACGGCTACACCGAGGCGGTTGTGCCACTCCTGGTCCGCGACACGGCGCTGTTCGGCACCGGCCAGTTGCCCAAGTTCGGCGAGGACCTGTTCCGAACCACGGACGACCGCTGGCTGATCCCGACCGCCGAGGTGCCGCTCACCAATCTCGTGGGCAGTGAGATCCTGCCCGAGGAGGAGTTGCCCTACCGCTTCACGGCGCTGACACCCTGTTTTCGCTCGGAGGCCGGGGCTGCCGGCAAGGACACGCGCGGGATGATCCGGCAGCACCAGTTCACCAAGGTCGAACTGGTCAGCGTCACGACACCGGAGCAGTCGGAGGCCGAGCACGAGCGAATGACCGCCTGTGCCGAAACCGTGCTGCGGCGGCTCGATCTGCCTTACCGCGTGATGACCCTGGCCGCCGGCGATACCGGCTTCGGGGCCATGAAGACCTACGACATCGAGGTCTGGCTGCCGGGGCAGGGGGCGTATCGCGAAATTTCCTCCTGCTCCAATTGCGGTGACTTTCAGGCGCGGCGGATGAACACGCGCGCGCGGCTCAAGGGCGAGAAGCAGACCCGCTTCGTCCATACGCTCAACGGCTCGGGCCTGGCGGTCGGGCGTACCCTCATCGCCGTGCTCGAAACCTATCAGGAAGCCGATGGCAGCATCACGCTGCCCCTGGCACTTCGGCCCTATATGGGCGGCATCGAACGGATCAGCGCACATGCTCAAAGCACCGGGTGAGAAGCCCCGCATCCTCGTCACCAATGACGACGGAATCAACGCCCCCGGACTGAAGGTCATGGAGGCGATCGCGCGGGCGATCTCCGAGGAGGTCTGGGTGGTGGCGCCCGAGGTCAATCACAGCGGCGCCGGGCACTCGCTGACGCTTCGGCGGCCGTTGCGCACCCGGCAGGTCTCCGAGCGCCGCTATGCGGTCGACGGCACGCCGACCGACTGCGTGCTCCTTGCCCTGCAGAACATCCTCGAAGAGCAGAAGATCGACCTCGTCCTCTCGGGGGTCAATCACGGCAGCAATCTGGGCGAGGACGTGACCTATTCTGGCACCATCGCGGCCGCCATGGAGGCAACCCTCCTGCAGGTGCCGGCCATCGCCTTCAGCCAGGCCTGCCACGAGCGCCACCCGGTCAAGTGGAAAACGGCGGAGCACTGGGGGCCTGAAATCATTCGCCGGCTGTTGCCAATGGAATGGCCGAAGGATGTCTTGATCAACGTCAATTTTCCCGACTGCGTGGCGCAGAGTGTCGAGGGTGTGCAGGTGACCCGGCAGGGCAAGCAAAAGGTTGGCGACGAGCTCATCGAGCGCATCGACCCGCGCGGCGAACCCTATGTCTGGATTGGTCTTTCCCGCGAGGAAGCCAGCCATGCCGACGGCACGGATGTGGCCGCGGTGCGCGCCCACTACGTTTCGGTGACGCCGATCCAGCTCGATATGACCCATCACCCGAGCTTCGCCAAGCTCACCAACCTGTTGTCGAATCAGTGAAAAATGCCGCTGCTTCATGTGACTTTTCAGTAACGCTTCAGGCCTCGACTTGAAAGAGGCGGCGTTTCGGCGCTCGATAGCGGCTTTCGTTTTCCTGACTTCTTGCGTTCGGCCGGCGATTTGCGCTAGACCGGCGAGCATGCGGGGGAACTCGCGTGGCCGATCGACGATGGATGAAGACTGGCGACCGCGCGTTGTCCTCCGAGGATCCGGGTCGGACCTGGATATCGGATAGTGGGACGAGGGCAGAGGTTTGGCGAAGAGGATGCGACAGGGTGCGGGCAGGGGCCTGCTCGCCGCGGCGAGCGGACTTGTCTTGCTCGGCTGCACGGATTTTCAGCAAGTGCACTGGGGCGGGCTCGTACCCTGGGAAGAGGCCAGGAAAGCCATCTATCGAGAGACCGGCGAGAGCTCGCGGATGGTGCCGGAGAACGCGCGCCACGTGGTGATGCCGGGCGAGACGGTGAGCGAGCTCGCTGTTCTCTATAGCGTCTCGTCGCGTGACATCGTCGCGTTGAACCGACTGACCGCTCCCTATCACATCTACGTGGGCCAAGTGCTGCGCCTGCCGCGGCCCACGGCACCTCGGCCGGGCGATGGCGTCACCCACGTCGTGGCCCGGGGCGATACGCTCTCGGGAATTGCCACCGCCTACAACGTGCGGCTCGGCGATCTCGTCGCCTTGAACAAGAACGTCGATCCACAGCGCCTTCATGTCGGCACCGTCGTGCGGCTGCCCGCTGGCGCTGGGGCGCCCTCGGGGCCAGCAACCCAGATCGCCCGAGCGCAGCCGACGCCGCCACGCCCGGCACAGCGTGAGGCAGCGTTAGTAGTCGCGGCAGCGCCGCCATCGGCGTCGGCGCCTCCCATCGTTGCCGCATCGCCGACGGTTTCGGCGCTGCCTCCGCCTTCGGCACCGTTCGAGAGGCCCGCCGCGACCGACCGGCAAGCCAGCCCCGAGCCGGTCCGACCGATCGAGCCGGCGATCGCCGAGCGGGATGCGGCGCGGCAGCGTGATCTCGCCGCGGTCGAGGCGCCGGCGCTCTCCGGCGAGGGGTTTCTCTGGCCCGTCGTCGCCGGCGAGGTGATCGGCACTTTCGGCACCAAGCCGGACGGCCGACGCAATGACGGAATCAATATCGCAGCCCCAGCCGGCAGCTTGGTCCGTGCCGTCGAGAACGGGCTCGTCGTCTATGCCGACGAGGACCTCGCCGCCTTCGGCCGGATGCTGCTGGTGCGCCACGCCGGTGGCTACCTTTCCGCCTATGCCCACAACGAGGCGTTGCTCGTGACTCGCGGTGACGTCGTCGCCCGCGGCCAGCCCATCGCCAAGGTCGGGCGCAGCGGCGACGTGGTCGAGCCGCAGCTGCATTTCGAGATCCGCCAGGGCAAGGGGCCGATCGATCCGATCGCGTTGCTCGGCGAGAGCGAGATCAGCATCGCCCGCCGCGACTGAGCCGCTTGTCAGACGACCGGTCGACCGTCACGTTGGAGTGGTGCTCAGGCGGCAACGGCCGCGGGGCTGCCGCGCCGTGCCGCCTGGACATGGGCCGGCAGGTCGGCACCGATCCGCTTCGCGAGCCGCGCCAGGATCAGGGCGTCGATGGTCTCGTCGAACTTGCGCGCATACCACATCGGCGAGGCCAGGAGCGCGTCCGCCTTGGCCATGGTCAGCGTCTCGGGGCTCGGGCTGCCGCCCGGCCAGGCGATGAAGTGCCGATAGCCGTCGGCGAGCCTTGTTCTGCCCAGCCCTTGCATCACCAGGTTCTGAAAGAAAAATTCATCCGGCGTCTGCACATTTTTCAAGAAGGCCAGATAGCGTCGGGTGAGCGGCGAGGCCGTGAGCCAGACACAGGTCTCGCGGCTGAGAACCCGCCACCATGGCCCCTTCCAGGCGATTTCGAGGTCGCGTGGTACCAGACGCGGGAAGATCGTGCGCACCAACCGCCCGTTGTGCTCGAAGGACCAGAGCCACGGCCTGCGGCGCATGTGGAAGGGCTGCGCGGCCAGAGGCTCGAATGTCAGATAGTCCAGGCTCGGCGAGGCCTGGAGTTCGGCCACGATCTCGGCGCGGCTTTTGAGCGGATAGTCCTGCATCGAGAGGCTGATCAAATAGTCGAATCCGGGGTTCGCCGCGAGCGCCGCCCGGATTGCCCGTAGTTCCGTCTCGACCAGCGAGATGCCCATCCAGGTAATCGGTTGCCGGTCGATGAAGACGACGTTGTCGGCGTCGCCCGCGATCCGGCGCATCGCCGCGAAGACCGGCTCCGGCGTTCGCGCATCGACATGGATGACGAAGCGATCGTCGGGGTGGCGGATGGCGCTCATGAGCCAGGCGAACTGGTTGGGCTGGTGATAGCCGCTGATCGAATAGGCGAGCCGCATGGGGGTCCGTCTCCGTCGGCAAGCGACGCGCCAGAAGGCGCCTCAAGATGAATAATACAGGTTTTTCAGAGTTTTGTATTCGCTTCTTCAAGCTGGTTGAGGGCGCGAATGCACGATTTTTCGAGGCGCGTCGGCAAAGGGCGAGTCCAGGTCGCGCAACCGCGGCCAGGCCCGGTCTTTGTCCGAGATGACGGTCACTTCGGGGTGCTCGGGCCAGGGCAAGGCGAGGTCCGGATCGGCCCAGTGTACGCCGCGTTCGGCAGCGGCATTGTAGAGGGCATCGCATTTGTAGATGACCTCGCTGTTCGGCTCGAGGGTGAGAAAGCCGTGGGCGAAGCCGCGGGGAACCATGAGCTGCAGCCGGTTCGCCGCACTGAGCTCGACCGCGAAATGCTGGCCGTAGGTGGGTGAGCCACGCCGCAGGTCGACCACCATGTCGAGCACGGACCCCCTGGCGACGCGCACCAGTTTGGCCTGGGCATGAGGTGGCATTTGCCAGTGCATGCCACGCAGCGTGCCCGGCTGGCAGGACAAGGAGATGTTGTCCTGGACGAACGCATCCGGCAGGGCGGCTCGGCGAAAGGTGCTCTGCTTGAAGATTTCGACGAAATGGCCGCGCTCGTCCTCGAAATAGCGCACGACGACGAGCTTCAGGCCGGGGATTCCAGTCTCGAGCACCTCCATCGCATTAGCCTCCCACGACGCGGCGTTCGGCCGCCGGGGCGATGCTGTGGGCGGCGATCCGCTGCCAGTGCTCCAGGGCGATGGTCGGCTCCAGGTCGACATCGGCCATGTTGAGCACCTGTCCGGGCTCGACGGTCCGGCGGATGTGCAGGTCATTGGCGAGGCCGATCGGCAGGTGGTCCGGTCGGTCGCTGATGCGCACGCAGATGCCGCGCAACTCGAAGCTGCCACAGCCGCGCTCGATTCGCTCGCCGGGCAAGAGCCGACGTTTGGCGACGGCCGCGACCGAGAGGTGCGGGCGGTCAGTGTTGTGCAGCAAGGCTCCCTGGCCGCTGGCGACCCGCTCGAGCGTCTTGAAGGCTTCGAGATGAACGAGGATGTTCGGCTGGACGAGGGTGTAGAAGGGGCCCTCGCCGAGCTTGAGGTAGCGCAAGGCGGCGGACTGGGCCGTGTCGTGGCGGGCGACGATGAACACCCCGTGAGGTAGCTTCGCCGAGAGAGCGTAGTCCGTGATCGGTCCGCCGGCGCGCAGCGCGGCCTCGCCGAGGAGCGCTGCTGCCTCGTCGAGGTCGTCGACGGCGGGGCCGAGGAGGTCCTCGGCGGCGATATCGGCCCGCCTGAAGTTGCCGATCAGGCATTGCTCGATCTGCAGCTTGGTGCCGTCGGTGAAGGACGTGACCATCGGCAGGCTGAGGCCCTGGCGGGTCGCCCAATAGCGCATCTCGTCGGGCGGCGGCAGGCGGTTCAAGAAGCCCTTCATGTTGCCGTAGACCAAAGGCTCGAAGCCCATGGTGACAGCGTCCTCGGCGAGCCTCGCGAGCGACCCCGGCTGGTCGCCCTCGGCCTCGGTCAACAGGCCACGACCGACGAAGGCCGAGCCGGTGGTGACGTGGAATTCTGGATTGAGGGTGACGAGCGGTTTGCCGGCCGGGAGAACCTCGTCGGCAACGGCGGTCGCGTGACCGATGTCGCCCGTGCATTCGATGATGATGTCGGCAGACTCGATCAGGGCATCGACGCTGTCGGTGAGCGCGGTGTCGGGAATGCCCTCGACGGTAGCGTGTAGTCGTCGGGTGAGTACCCGGCCGAGCGACCAATTCGGCCGGCGCAGCAGCTCGGCGACGAAATGCCGTGCGACGAAGCCGGTGCCGACGACGCCGATCCGCCGACCGGGCTCGAGACTCCGGCGCAGCCCGATCGCGGCAGTCGGGTCGATCACAGCTGGGCCGATGCGCGGAAATTGCGAATGCTTCTCGGCGGTCATGCAGGCGCTCCTCGTTCCTATGCCGATCAGCTGCCGCGATCGACAAAATAACAACCCGAAGCCAACCAGAACTGTTCCACGACAGCGTCGTCGCTGTAGCTGGCCATCGAGCCGCGTGTTAAAGAATATCCACATCGCTTGGCCACCGAAGCTGCGTCTTCCCAAACGTTCCCGAGTATAAAATGAACACCCCTTTCATCCCAAGCGCTGTCGATCGGTTATTACTGTCACCCGGTATGCATATCGACCGATTGCGACTGGTGCGGCTGCGGCGAGGGTAAATGGTTAATGGCTGGTAACGTTTTGCGGTAGCAGAATACCACTCGGTGCTGGTCGGAGATGTATTCGAGAAGGAGATGTGTCATGGTCGACTGCGTTGATGATCGCCCCTTCTTTCGTTACCAGGCCTTTCATGATTGGACCGTGCGCGATGAAGATCTTCGTGACGGGCGGCGCCGGCTTTATCGGCTCGGCGGTGATCCGCGAGCTGCTCCGCGGCACAGCGCATACCGTGATCAACGTCGATTGCCTGACCTATGCGGGCAACCTGCAGTCGCTCGCCGAGGTGGTGGCCGAGCCGGCCGGCCGGGCCGAGCGCTATCGCTTCGTCGAGGCCGACATTCGCGATGCCCAGGCGATGGCCCGAACCCTGGTCGAGCATCGGCCCGACGCTATCATGAACCTCGCGGCCGAAAGCCATGTCGATCGCTCGATCGAGGGGCCCAAGGCCTTCGTCGACACCAACGTCACCGGCACCCTGACCCTTCTGGAGGCTGCTCGCGCCTATTGGCAGGCGCTCGAGCCCGGGACGCGCGACCGCTTCCGCTTTCATCAGGTCTCGACCGACGAGGTCTATGGCGATCTGGGGGCCGCCGATGCGCCCTTTACCGAGTCGACGCCTTATGCGCCCAGCTCGCCATACGCCGCGAGCAAGGCCGGCGCCGACCATCTGGTCCGCGCCTGGCACCGCACCTACGGCCTGCCGGTCCTGGTGACCTCCTGCTCGAACAATTACGGGCCCTACCAGTTCCCCGAGAAGCTGATCCCGCACATGATCCTCAGTGCGCTGGGCGGCCGCCCCTTGCCGGTCTACGGCGACGGGCGGCAGATCCGCGACTGGCTCTTCGTCGAAGATCATGCGCGCGCCCTGATCAGGGTGCTCGAGGCAGGGCAGGTGGGCGAGACCTACAATATCGGCGGCAATAGCGAGCGGCGGAACATCGAGGTCGTCGAGATGGTCTGCGAGCTGCTCGAGCGACACGCGGCGGCGCTCAGGCCAGCGGACGTCGAGCGCTATCGTGATCTCGTGACCTTCGTCGCCGATCGGCCCGGCCACGATACGCGCTACGCCATCGATGCGGCGAAGCTCGAGGACGAACTCGGCTGGCGGCCCGAGCAGAGCTTTTCCAGCGGGCTCGAGGCCACGGTGGTCTGGTATCTCGAGAATCAGAGCTGGTGGCAGCGCGTTCTCGACGGCAGCTACCGGCTCGAGCGGCGTGGCCTATAGGCCGGCCATGAAGGGCATCGTGCTCGCCGGCGGCAATGGCAGCCGGCTCTACCCGATCACCATGGGTGCTTCCAAGCAGCTCCTGCCGGTCTACGACAAGCCGCTGATCTATTACCCGCTCTCGGTCTTGATGCTGGCCGGCATCAGGGACATCCTCGTCATCACCACGCCCGGCGACCAGGAAGCTTTTCAGCGCCTCCTGGGCTCCGGCCACCAGTTCGGCATCGATCTCTCCTATGCGGCCCAGCCACGGCCGGAGGGGTTGGCCCAGGCCTTCACGATCGGTGCCCCGTTCATCGGCAACGACCATGTTTGTCTCGTGCTCGGCGACAACATCTTTTACGGACAGGGCTTTACCGGGATTTTGGAGGTCGCGGCGGCCGCCGCGACCGGGGCCACGGTGTTCGGTTATCAGGTCAAGGACCCGGAGCGCTTCGGCGTGGTCGAGTTCGACGAGAATCTGCGGGTCGTGTCGCTCGAGGAAAAGCCGGATCGGCCGAAATCGAACTTCGCGGTGACTGGCCTTTATTTCTACGACAACGAGGTGATCGACATCGCCCGGTCGATCGAGCCATCGGCCCGGGGCGAGTTGGAGATCACCAGCGTCAACGAGGTCTACCGGCAGCGGGGCACACTCAAAGTTCAGCTGCTACGCCGCGGCTTCGCCTGGCTCGATACCGGCACCTTCGAGAGCCTTCTGGAGGCCGCCCAGTTCGTCCAGACCATCGAGCGGCGGCAGGGCTACAAGATCGCCTGCCTCGAGGAAATCGCCTGGCGCAAGGGGTGGCTCAACGACGACGCGCTGCTCGAGCGGGCCGAGAGCCTGAGAAAAAACGAGTATGGCATTTATCTCCGCTCGCTGGTGGAAACGCGCCTTTGAACTCGCGCCATCGGTCCAAAAAAATCGTTGTAAGCGGCTGTCCCCTTCAGTCATTTGCTCACAAAAGCCAATATGGCGAGATTGTCGACGCGAGCGTCGCGCTATCGGGAACTGGTCAGCTTCGGAGGTTTCAGGAATTCGAGAATTGGTTCGGCAGCGAAGCGGCGTGCCGGCCGAAACGTTCCCTTGCCTGGACGTGGTGTAGAGAGGTGGCGCAGTTTGTCTGGAGCTATGGTCAATTCTGGTGTACGGGATCAGACGGCGGCTTTTTCCTCGGCTTCTTGAACGGGCTCGCCGTTACGAAACTTCACGCCCTCGATCAGCTGCCCGAGGCGGTTGGCGCCATCGAGTTTGCGCCAGTGGCGCTCGGCCGACTTGGCGAGCTTGAAGACCATGGCCAGCGCGGTGTCGCGTGACAGGCATCCCTTGGTCTTGTCGGTCCGCAACCGCACCGTGGCGAAGGTGCTCTCGATTGGATTCGAGGTGCGCACGTGCTTCCATCAAAGGCCAGGAGGCCTTTGATCCGATCCCTGAAAGGGGCGCAGCCAGGAGGCTGCGAAGGGGCTCGGCCGGGAAGTCGTAGAAGGCGAGCAGTGCTGCGCGATCCTTGACCAGGCAGTCCGCCGCCTTGTCGTGCTTCGTCCCGTATTTCGCGATGAAGCGATCGAAGGCCTTTTCGGCGGAGTCCCGGTTCTCGGCCTGGTAGATGGCGTGCAGGTCTTTCTTCGCCTTGCCCTGCACCGACGACGGCAACTTGTTGAGGACGTTGGCAGTCTTGTGCACCCATGATTGGCCAGCAGGCCAATCATCCGATCCCTGGAAGGGACAGGGCAGCAGGCCCTGGAGGGCATCTCTGTTGGCGCGTCTTGGGCCAGACTTCGTGCAGTGCCTTCCAGAAGCCTAGGCCGCCATCGCCGGTGGCCAGCTCGGGCGCAACCTTCAGGCCGTTCTCGTCGCGTAGCCGGAGCAGCAGCTCGCGCCATCAAAGGCCAGGAGGCCTTTGATCTGATTGGCGAAGCCACGCAGGTCAGCAGACCTGCGAGGGCGGCGCGTGCTCTCCCGGTAGCCGTCCTCGATCGCCAGCAGCTCCTTGCGGCCGTCCGCGTCGGCGCCGATGACGACGAGGAGGCACTGCCGGTCGTGGTCCAGCCGCGGCGTGAAGTAGACCGCGTCGGCCCAGAGATAGACGTAGCGCCTGCTGCCGAGATCACGGCGCAGCCAGCGCTCGTGCTCCTGCTGCCAGTTCGCCACCAGGCGACGGACGGTTGAGGCCGAGAGACCGGGCGCGTCAGGACCCAGAAGCGCCGTGAGCGCCTCCTCGAACTGGCCGGTCGAGACGCCCTTCAGGTAGAGCCAGGGCAGCAGTTCCTCGACGTTCTTCGTTCGGCGCAGGAACGGCGGCAATACCTTCGAGGTGAAGCGGATGCGCTCGCCACCGACGCCCCTCTGTCGGGGACGTTGGCGCCGCGGTCGCGCAGCTTCGGCCGGCGCACCGAGATCGGGCCGATGCCGGTCTGGATCTCGCGCTCGGGCGCGTGACCGTTGCGGACGACCCGGCGCCGGCCATTCGCATCCTCGAGCTCAGCGTGCGCCCCAACAAACGCTTCGACCTCGGCCTCGATCACCTGCTGCAGCATCCGCCGCGCCCCGTCCCGCAACACCAGCAGCAGCGGATCATCGGCGATACTCGACCCTGGCCGTGCCAAACGAACAACGGTATCCTCTCCCATGGCGTATCCTTCCTGGTGACCTTGAACATCACCGAGGATACGCCGCCTTACCCCTCATCCACCAAATTCGGGCATAGCTCGTTTGTCTGAACAGGCTCGCCGCTTCGATTAGTGGAGCCTCTGCCGTTTGCCGTTGGGTGCCGTTTTCGGAGTGGCACGCCGGGAGGGCGTAGCCCGACCAGAGTGACGCCCCGAAAACGGCACCGAAATTCATGCTGCCGCGACCTGCGGCAGGCGGTGGAAGTAGGCGTGATCCGGCTTCCGGGCGTCAAGGCTCGAATGCGGGCGCTTACGGTTGTAGACGTCCAGATATCGGCCGATCGAAGCGCGGGCCTCGCCGACGCTGTCGTAGGCTCGGAGATAGACTTCCTCGTATTTGACCGAGCGCCAGAGCCGCTCGACGAAAACTTTGTCCCGCCACGCTCCCTTGCCGTCCATGCTGATGGCGATGGCCTGCCCCAGAAGGAGGTCGGTGAAGGCGGCGCTGGTGAATTGGCTGCCATGATTGGCCAGCAGGCCAATCATCCGACCTCTGGAAGAGACGCGGCCAGCAGGCCGCGGAGGGGTCCATGTTGAAAATCTCTGGCCTGCCGTGCTTCGCCAGCGCCTGCTCGACCGCCTCGAGGCAGAACGCCACTTCCATCGTGATCGAGAGCCGCCAAGCCAGGACCCGGCGGCTGAACCAGTCGACCACAGCGACGAGATAAACGAAGCCGCGCGCCATCGGGATGTAGGTGATGTCCATCGCCCACACCCGATTCGGCCGCTCGATCGTTATCGTGTGCAGCAAATACGGGTAGATCTTGGGGTCCGGTGCCGGCTTTTAGGTGTTCGGGCGGCGGTAGAGCGCCTCGATGCCTGTGCGCTTCATCATCGTCGCGACCCGCTGGCGGTCGATCGCGACGCCCTCGCCTCGCAACAGATCGCGCAGCATCCGGCTGCCGGCGAACGGGTCGTCGAGATGCAGCTCGTCGATCCGCCGCATGATCGCCAGATCGGCCGGCGGCACCGGACGGGCCTGATAGTAGAGGCTGCCGCGGCTCAACTTCAAAAGCGTTGCCTGCCGCGTCAGCGGGAGTGCGTGCTCGCGGTCGATCATCGCTTGGCGCTCGGCATGCTGGCCTTGCCGAGCGCACCGGCCAAAAAATCGTTCTCCAGCGCCAACTCGCCGACCTTCGCATGCAGCGTCTTCAAATCCACCGCAGGTGCCGCCGCCGGGCCCGCCGAGCCGGAGCCGAACACCCCGGCGGCGCCCTCCAGCAACTGCGCCTTCCAGGTCGTGATCTGGTTCGGATGAACATCGAAGAGCTGCGCCAGCTCGGCCAGCGTCTTCTCACCCTTCACGGCAGCCAAGGCCACCTTCACCTCGAATGCCGGACTGTGTGAACCGCCCTGGGTTTCCCGGAGGCTCCTTCTTGTGAGAAAGGGGTCATCATGGAAAAGCAACGGAAGAGCGGGAAGTTTCCCGGCGAAGTTCGCGAGCGGGCGGTGCGCCTGGTTCGTGAGAGCGAGGGCAGCCATGCCTCGCAGTGGGCGGCGCTGGTGTCGGTGTCGGGCAAAATCGGCTGCACGGCCGAGACGCTGCGACGCTGGGTCCGGGAGGCCGAGATCGACGCTGGCGCGCGACCTGGCGTCA
>JAABSG010000091.1 GCA_011390475.1 Geminicoccaceae bacterium
TCGGCTGAACGAGCTGTTCAGTACTTGCCCTGGGCGCGTCTGATCGCCGCCTGCTTTTCCGAGATCTCGATGGCTTCCCTGAGCGTGGTGACGCCGCCGGCCTCGAGCAGGTCGACGAGCTTGAGGAAGGTGTGGCCAGTGGCCAGACTGTCGCCGATCGCGGTGTGGCGTTCCTCGGCGGCGATCTTGATGGCGAAGCGCTCGGCCAGGGTGTCGAGGGTCAGGCTCTCGTCCGCCCCGAACACGGCGGCCGCCAGGAGCACGGTATCGAGGACGGGGTTGGTGAAGCTGACGCCGGCTTCCGCTTGCTTCAGGGTCAAGAACTTCATGTCGAAGGCGGCGTTGTGGGCGACCAGCACCGCGTCGCCGACGAAGCGGTGGAAGCGGGGCAGCACCGTGGTGACCGGGTCGGCATTGGCGACCATGGCATCGGTGATGCCGTGGACCTCCGAGCTGCCCCGGGGGATGGCGCGGCCGGGATGGATCAGCGAGTCGAAGACCTCGCCTCTGAGCATCCGCCCGTTGACGATCCGCACGCCGGCGATCTGCACCATCTGATCGCCCTTCGACGGCTCGAGCCCGGTGGTCTCGGTGTCGAAGACGACATAGGTGAGGTCCCTGAGCCGCGTCTCGGCGACCGATTCCCGGGTGGTTCGGGCAAAAAGGTCGAAGTCGTAGAACTCGGGGCGGGCCTCGAGCCGGGTCGTGCCCCTGCCCTTGGTCGAGTCGAACTCGACCGTCACCAAGGGCAAGCGGAGCCTGCAGCAGCCTTCACCGGCGGGCTCGCACCAGATCTCGGTCTTGTGGCGATTGAGGACATCGGTGCCGGTCATCGCACCCAGGCCTTCGTCGAGCCGCTCGTCGAGCCAGGTTTCGAGCGCGCGGACGGTGATCGGCTCGCCGCACCAGGTGATGTCGAGATCGGCCCGGCGCTGCTTTGCGGTGAGCGTCAGGGTGAACCGCTCGACCTTGGTGAAGACGGCTGTTCGGTTGAGGAGGCGATCGACCAGATCGACGATGGCGGCACTGTCGCAATGCAGCCAGACTTCGTCGCCGGCGATTTCGATCGCGAGCTCGCGCTCTTCCGAACGGCGCTCGCGGATGAGTTCCAGGAGCGTCTTGGCCAGGACCTGGGTCATCGGCCAGGCGGAGGAGAGGAGGTCGGAGGAGATCTGGTCGAGCTTGTCGAGGCGTTCGGCCAGGGCCCGGCCGTCATCCTGGAAGGTCTGGCGCGCGGCCGCCCGCTCCTCGGCGTCGATGTCGCCTTCCATGGTCAAGAGATCGCCCACCATCGAGAGATTGGCGATGCGCTGGCGCATGTCGGAGGTCACGTCGTGCAGCATGCGGTCGCGCCAGATCCCGGCGGCCAGCTCGTCGGTCACGTCCTCGAAGATGACGACGTAGCCCACGGGTGTCTCGGCCCCCTCGGCGGTATCGCGGCCGAGGGTCAAGGAGACCCGGCCCTTGAGCGTGTAGTTGCCGATCTTGGTGGCGGCGATGACCAGGACGGCCAGGCCGTCCGGGTGCTCGACGTGGCGGCCGGTGCGAAAGCGGTTCTCGAGGCGGGTCAGCGCATGGCGAAAGGGCTGTTCGGTGACGACACCGAAGACGGAGCGGCCGAGGCCGATATCGCCCGCGACGTGGAGGATCTCGAGGGCGCGTTGGTTGTAGAGCAGCACCTCGTGGCGGCGATTGCAGATGACGACGCCCTGCTGCAGATCGCGCAGGATGGTGGCGAGGTATTGCTTTTGCTCCTCGCTCTGGGCCGTCGCCGCCTCGATCGTGCGGTCGACCTCGCGGCGCGTTTCGGTCAAGGCCGTCGTGATCTCCCGCACGGCGGGCTCGAGAAAGCCCAGATAGCGGGCGGTGCCGGGTTTGATGTCGCGCTCGGCCTTGGCGTGAGCAGCGGCCTTGAGGTGGTTGCAGATGGCGAGGATGGGCCGGGCGAGATGCTCGTCGAACTTGAGCCAGGTCCAGATGGTCAGGCCGAGGAGCACAGCGATCAGGGCTCCCCCCATCAGCACCAGATCGTCGATCCTAACGCCCTCGCCGCTGCGGCCGAGATAGACCATGGCGGCGACGATGGCGGCACTGCCGCCGATGCCGATGAGCGCGAAGAAGAGGAAGAGCCTGAGACGCAGGGACAGCCGGTCGAGCAAGGCCTCAGCCCTCCGGCTCGGCTGTGGTCGAGGCGGAGGGCTCGCCGTTCAGGAGGCCGCGCACGGTATCCCTGAGCTCGTCCATCGAGAAGGGCTTGGTGAGGTAGGCATCGGCCCCGAGCGCCATGCCCTTTTCGATCTCGATCGCCCGGCTCTTGGCCGAGAGCATGACGACCTTGATGCGGGCCCTGGCCGGGTTCTGCTTGATCGTCTCGCAGATTTCGTAGCCGTCCCGGCCGCCGACCATGACATCGAGGATGACGAGGTCGGGCGGTTCGGCCTCGATCGACGCCACGGCCGCATCACCGTCGGCGGCGGTGCGCACGGTATAGCCGGCATTACCCAGAAGGCGCTTCAGATAGAGGCGGATGCCCGGCTCGTCGTCGACGACGAGAATGCTCTGCTCCGACACCTTGGTAGCTCCCTGTTCATCTGCTTCTTGCTCGCTCAGGCTGGGCCGTTCGGCCTCTCGTTGTCGGCGGCGCAGACGACGCCACGGATCGGGTCGTCCGGCTCGAGGGTCACCCAGTCGACATCGATCGGGCGGCCTTCCGCATCGACGTCGAGTGCCTGGCCGACATCGGCGCGGCGTGGGCTGGCGCAGTCGTAGAGTTGCTGCGTGCTGACCGTCGGGTACCAGCGGGTGACGAGGTGGACCACGGCCAGCGCCATCTCCTCGACCTCGGGGTGACGGCGGATCTGGTGCAGATCGACTGCGGCGAAGCGGTCGACCTTGGGCACGAGATAGGTCCAGGGCTGCAGCATGTTGCGCGAGGTGTAGCGCTCGGCGACGACGACGTGGTCGGGAAGCTCGGCCGCGGTACGATCGGCCCAGGCATAGTCCGACCAGATGTGGAAGGTCAGCATGCCGGCACCGGCCGCGGCCGGCAGCACCCAGCCCGGGACCGGCCGGCCGAGTGCCCGAAAGGCGATGAAGACGATGCAGGCGGCCCCGACGCCGACCATCAGCGTGCCGATCAGGGTCCAGATCATGCGTCAGGCGCTCCTCGAGCGCAGCACCGACTGGCTCGACTTGACGACGCTGAAAGCGTCTTTCAGGTGCTTGCGCTCCATCGCCGAGAGATTGGCGGGGGCGAGGAAGTTGTCGGGCTTCTTGCCGTCACGGACCTGGCGGGCCTGATGCTCGAGGCGAATGCCCGAGATCAGGTCGTAGGCGTCGACCAGATCGGCCGCCGCCCCCTCGCTCAAGACCCCTTCGCGGCGGGCGGCGATCAGCCGGTCGCGGGTGTTGACCTCCTCGAGCCCGCCATCGAGCGCATAGACCCGGGCGAGATCGACGATCGGCACCACGCCGTTGAGCTTGAGGTCGAGGGTGTTCCTGTGCTCGCCCGAGCGAATCAGCGCAAAGCCCTGAAAGAGGCTCAACGGTGGCAGGTGCTTGAGGGAATTGGCGATCATGTGCGCGCGAAAGATGCTGTTCTTGCGCGCGGCGTCCAGTGTCCGGCGTTGCAGGCCGGAGAAGAGCGCCGTCTCGCCGGCGATCGGGCGGAGGTCGAACATGACCGAGGAGAGCATCTGCGCCATCGGGTCCGGCTCGTCGATCCAGCGTTGGAAGTAGCGGCGCCAGGTGCTGCCCTTGACCCGCCATTTGGGCGTCGTCGCCATCATCTCGCCCGGGCAGTAGACGTAACCGCAGGCATCGAGGCCGTCGCAGACGCGTTTCGCGAGCTCGGCGAAATAGGCCTCGTGGGTCTTCTCGTCGTAGCTCTCGTCGAGGATGATGCAGTTGTCCTGGTCCGAGACACCGGTCTGCTCCCGCCTCCCCTGGCTACCGCAGGCGAGCCAGAGATAGGGGACGGGTGGCGGCCCCAGGTCCGCCTCGGCGAGCTTGATCAGCCGCTTGGTGACGGCGTCGGTGACCGAGGTGACGAGCTGGCCCACCTTGAAGGCCTCGACGCCGGCACCCACCAGCTGCGCCAGGAGTTGCGGCACCTCGGCGACGACGGCGGCGATGTCCGGAATGCGCACCGCCTTGTTGATATCGCCGATCAGGAAGGTGACGGAGATCGACTGGCGACGGATGAGGTTGGTGCGGGTGACGATGCCGACGAGCTTGCCCTGCTCGGCGATCGGCAAATGGCCGATCTGCCGCTCGCCCATGGCCAAGAGCGCATCGAAGACGAGGGCATCGGGCGGCAGGGTCAGGGGATCGGCGGTCATCACCTCGCGAATGAGGGTGTCCGGGCCGAGGCCCTTGGCGACCACCCGACCGGCGAGATCGCCGGTGGTCAGGATGCCGACCAGACCATCGTCGTCGGCCACGGGCAGGCACGAGATGGTCTTCTCGTGCATCAGCCGGCCGGCTTCCTGCACCGTGGCGTCGGACCTGATGCTGATCGGCCGGACGGTCATGATGTCGGCCAGCCGGTTGGTGATCAGCGCATCGCCGCCGTCGGCCGAGAAGATCGGCTTGCGGTCGGCACCGGTCCGCAGCCGCTCGAAGTAGCGGGCGAAGTCCGGATAGCTCGCGAGGTAGTCGAGAAAGATCTGCTTGGGCAGCTCGAGCACGCGCGTGGCACCACTGGCTACCGCCTGGTTCGGACCGAGCCCGTCGCGAAGGATGCCGCGCGCGCCGATCCCCTCGCCCGGGGAGAAGCGGGTGATGATCTCGCCGTCGCTCGAGACGGCGTCGATCGTGCCTTCGAGCACGATCGAAAAATGGGTGACGGGCGCGCCCTTCTCGTAGAGCACCGTGCCGGGCTCGAGCCGGCGCAGATCGCTGGCCTCGATGAGGTCGACCAGCGCCTTCTCCGAGAGCAGGTCGAAGGGATGGTGCTGGGCCAAGAAGGGTGTCAGCTCGGCTTTGGCATCGATCATGGAGCTGCTGTCGTCCGCTGGTTGACGAGGCGAGATACCTCGATCGTCAAAAAAAATGGACCCCGGTCAGGGGAGCGGGGTCCATGGATCAGGTCAAGCTTTTCGCGGTGGGGTGCCCTACCTGGACACCCCTTTGCGCTCGTCGTCGAAGCGTCAGTGGTCGACGGCACCACCGGCACCGCGTGGCACGCGCACGCTTTCGACCAGCTCCTGGATCTCGACGGGCGGCTCTTGGGTCACCGACGAGACACCGTAGGCGACCGCGAAGTTGACGATCGCACCGACCGCCCCGATCGACAGCGGCGAGATGCCGAACACCCAGTATTCCGCCGTGTCGGGGAACTGGTTGGTCCCGGGCAGGAACATCCAGCCCTTGTAGAGGAAGATGTAGACGACGGTGAAGATCAGCCCCGAGAGCATTCCGGCACTCGCGCCCAGGCTGTTGATGCGCTTGGAGAAGATGCCCATCATCAGTGCCGGGAAGATCGAGGCCGCGGCGATACCGAACGCCAGGGCCACGGTTTGCGCCGCGAAGCCTGGAGGGTTGAGCCCGAGATAGGTGGCGACGACGATCGCGAACGTCATCGAGATGCGGGCTGCCAGGAGCTCACCCTTGTCCGAGATATTCGGGTTGATGATGCTCTTGATCAGGTCGTGGCTGATCGCCGAGGCGATGGCGAGCAGCAGGCCGGCCGCGGTCGAGAGGGCGGCGGCGAGGCCACCGGCCGCGACCAGGGCCACCACCCAGTTGGGCAGTTGCGCGATCTCCGGGTTGGCGAGCACCAGGATGTCCTGGTTGATGGTCAACTCGTTGCCTTCCCAGCCCCACTCCGCCGCCTGCGCCGCGAAGGTTTCGTTGCGGTCGTTGTAGAACTGGATGCGGCCGTCGCCGTTCTTGTCATCGAACTGGATGAGGCCGGTCTGCTCCCAGGTGCGGAACCAGTCGGGCCGCTCCTCGTAGGTCAGGCTGCCACCCTCGACGCCCACCGGGCCGGGCTGCACCGTGTCCATGATGTTGAGCCGGGCCATCGCACCCACGGCCGGGGCCGTCAGGTAGAGGAGAGCGATGAAGACGAGCGCCCAGCCGGCGGACCAGCGAGCGTCGGCCACCTTGGGCACGGTGAAGAAGCGAATGATGACGTGTGGCAGGCCGGCGGTGCCGATCATCAGCGACATGGTGAAGAGCACCATGTTGAGCGTGTTGGTATGGTGGCCGGTATAGGAGTTGAAGCCGAGGTCGGTGACCACCTGGTCGAGGCGGACGAGCAGCGGCACGCCTTCCTGGACGGTGTTGGAGAAGAGGCCCAGGGGGGGGAGGACGTTGCCGGTGAGGTTCAACGAGATGAAGACCGCCGGCACCGTGTAGGCGCAGATCAGGACGACGTATTGCGCCACCTGGGTATAGGTGATGCCCTTCATCCCGCCCAACACGGCGTAGAAGAAGACGATGGCGGCGCCGATATAGAGGCCGGTCGCGGCATCGACCTGGAGGAACCGGGCGAAGGTGACGCCCACACCGGTCATCTGGCCGATGACGTAGGTGACCGAGGCGACGATCAGGCAGATGACCGCGATGATCCGGGCACCCTGGCTGTAGAAGCGGTCACCGATGAACTCGGGCACCGTGTACTTGCCGAATTTGCGCAAGTAGGGAGCGAGCAAGCAGGCGAGCAGCACGTAGCCGCCGGTCCAGCCCATCAAGAAGGTCGAGTTGTCGTAGCCGACGAAGGCGATCAGGCCGGCCATCGAGATGAAGGAGGCGGCCGACATCCAGTCGGCGGCGGTGGCCATGCCGTTGGTGATCGGGTGGATGCCCCGGCCGGCGGCATAGAACTCGCCCGTGGTGGCGGCCTTGGCCCAGACGGCGATCCCGACATAGAGCGCGAAGGTGGCGCCCACGACGAGATAGATGAGTGTTTGTTGTTCCATGATCAGCGTTCTCCCTGGGGACCGGCCTTATTCGTCGGCGCCGTGTTTGCGGTCGAGCGCGTTCATGCGGAACGCGTAGTAGAAGATCAGAACGATGAAGACGATGATCGACCCTTGCTGGGCGAACCAGAAGCCGAGATCGGTGCCGCCGACCGCAATGCCGGAGAGCAGCGGGCGGAACAGAATGCCGCCGCCGAACGACACCAGTGCCCAAACGATGAGCACATTGCGGATGAGCTTGAGATTGGCGGACCAATAGGCGGCCGCCTCGGTATTTTCCTGCCGCATGGTTCCTCCCCTAGAGGTGCGTGTGATTGGAGACGCTTGGTCGGTGGTCCCTCGCCGAGCGCACGGCTCGTCGAGCACTTGCGCCTCTCTTAGCCCTCACGGAACCGCTGCAAACAGGTCTAAAGCGCGCATGCGGCAAAAACCGCGCGGGAACGTCGCAAACGACACGCCCCGACATGGACCCTCGCGGCACCTTATGCCCGTCGCAAAACTGGCTATTTTTCAATGAGATAAAGCCGCGAGCTAAGGACCGACCCCGCTTTTGGCGAGATGACGTCGCCCTTTTGCGACAAAACAACGCGGATTGTCCGATATCTGTTGGCTGCGGTCGACCGCCGCAGGGTCGAGCCGTTGACGCAAATCAATTACACGGTTTACCTAACTCTGTAAGTGTCGATGCGACTGGCCACGGCAGGGGTCGTGGCGGCAAGGGAGGTCGAGGATGATCGACGGTTCGAGCCGGGTTGCCGGCAACACGATCGACGCCGGCGCCACGGACGCCGGGCGGCGGCGCTTTCTTCAGCTCGCGGCCGCCGGCTTGGCCGGTACCGCTTTCTTCGGGCCGGCTGCAGGTCGCGCAGCGCCCGTGCGGACCACGGCGCGCATCGTCATTGCCGGTGCCGGGGCTGCCGGTCTGGCTACGGCGGCACGGTTGAGCGCTCGGTTGGACGGCGCCTCGATCACCATCATCGACGGCCGCAAGGCGCACTACTACCAGCCGGGCTTCACGCTGATCGCCGCCGGGCTCAAGCCCGAGAGCTATGCGATCTCCAGCACCGCCCAGTTCGTGCCGCGCGATGTGGCATGGATCGAAGAAGCGGTGGCCGAGATCGATCCGGAGGCCGGTCATGTGGTCACCGAGAGCGGCCGGCGGGTCGACTACGACTACCTCGTCGTGGCCACCGGCCTCGTGCTCGACTATGCGGCGATCGAGGGCCTGTCGCTCGACATGATCGGCAAGGACGGGATCGGCAGCGTCTATGCGGGCCCCGAGGCCGCGGCCGCAACCTATGCCCTGATGTCGCGCTTCGCCGACGAGGGTGGCCGCGGGCTGTTCCTCCGCGCCGAGACGGAGATGAAGTGTGCCGGGGCGCCGCTCAAGTACACGTTCATCACCGACGACGTGCTGCGCCGGCGCGGCAACCGCGGCCGCGCGGAGCTCGTCTACGCCTGCCCGCAGGCATCGCTGTTCTCGGTGCCGATCGTGGCCGAGAAGGTGCGCATGCTCTATGGCGAGCGCGGAATCGAGACGCGCTTGAAGCATACGCTCGAGGCGATCGACCCGGGCCGCAAGCTGGCTTTCTTCGCGACCGAGGAGGGCACGGCGGAAATCCCCTACGACTTCGTCAACGTGGTGCCGCCGATGCGCGCTGCGGCCGCGGTTCGCAACAGCCCGTTGCCCTGGCAAGAAGGCCCGTGGGCGAACGACGGCTGGATCGAGGTCGACCGCGGCAACCTGCGCCACACGCGCTACCCCAACGTCTTCGCGGTGGGCGACGTCGCCGGGGTGCCCAAGGGCAAGACCGCGGCGAGCGTCAAGTGGCAGGTGCCGGTCGCGGTCGATCATCTGGTCGAGGAGCTCGCCGGGCGGGTCAGCAACGCCGTCTACAACGGCTACACCTCCTGCCCACTGATCACCAGGATCGGCCGGGCGATGCTCGTCGAATTCGACTACGACAACAATCTCGTGCCGTCCTTTCCCGGTGTGATCGCCCCCCTGGAAGAACTCTGGGTGAGCTGGGTGATGAAGGAGACGGCGTTGAAGCCGACTTATGTCGCGATGCTGCGCGGCCAGGCCTGAGGGAGCGGGACGATGCAAGAACTCGAAATCGGCGTCTTTGTTTCGGTCTTCGTCGAGATGCTGGGGCCGCTCTTGTTCTGGCTGCTGGTCGGGGCGGTTCTGGTCGTCACCCTGGCCTTCGTCTGGGTGCTGATCCGCGATCGCGGTCTCGACAGCAAGCGGCTGGTGCGGGCCCAGGTGGTGGGTGCGTTGGGCGGTGTGGCGGCGATCCTGTTCATGCAGTGGATCACCAATTCCGGCTTTCGCGACATCGGCGGGCCGGTCGATCTGCTGCTGGTGGCGTTGATCTTCTTCCTCGGGGCGATCGGCACCGCGATTTTCGCCTATACGGTCCAGGCGGTGATCGGCGGTGAGCCCGAGCAACCGCTCGAGGCCTTCTAGTGGTCGGTCAGCCACAGAAGGGCCCCCGGACGTTGCCCCGCTACCACATGCCGCCTTTCGACGCCGTGTGGGCTCGGAGCTCCCGGTGACATCGACGCTCATCAGGGAGTTGACGCCACCTGGATACCGCAGCGCAGCATCCGGTGGCGTTGCCACGCCGGCTGGCCGGCGGCGGCTGCCTCGCAGGCAGTCCATTGGCGGGTAGGCACCCCGTCAGAGTGGCCAGAACCAGAGCAGCAGCGGCATGGCCGTCGCCAGGATGATCACCTGCAGCGGCAGGCCCATGCGCCAGTAGTCGCCGAAATTGTAGCCGCCGGGGCCCATGATCAGGGTGTTGTTCTGGTGGCCGATGGGCGTGAGGAAGGCGCAGGACCCGCCGATCGCGACGGCCATGAGGAAGGTGTCGGGATTGGCGCCGAGGACCTGCGCCACGCCCATGCCGATCGGCGCCATGATGACGACGGTGGCGGCGTTATTGAGGATGTCGGTCGCCAGCATGGTGACGAGGAAGACGACGAGCAGGGCGGCCACGGCGCCGTAGTCATCGGAAACGTCGGCAATGGCGGCGGCGATGACGGTGGTGAGCCCGGTCGTCTGCAGCGCGTCGCCGATGGGGATCATCGAGGCCAAGAGGATGATCACCGGCCAGTCGATGGAATCGTAGAGCTCGCGGACCTGGAGCACGCCGATCAGGATCATGCCGATGAGCGCACAGCCGAGAGCGATCGGCAAGGCCAGGATGCCGGTCGAGGTGAGCATGATGGCCACGGCGAAGATCAGGAGGGTCGGGATGGCGCGCTTGCCCTGGCCGACCTGGAGCCGGCGCTCGGCCAGGGGCAGGCAGCCGAGAAGGCGGGTGACCTCGGCGAGCCGCTCGATTTCGCCCTGCAGCAGCAGCACGTCGCCGGCGCGAAGGACGATCCGGTCGAGCCGATCGCGGGTCGGGCTGCCCTCGCGCGCCACGGCCAAAAGGTTGACGTTGAACTGCTGGGCGAGCCTCGAGCGGCCTGCCGAGCGGCCGTCGAGTTCCGAGCCCGGCTTGATCACGACTTCGGCCAGGCGGACGTCCTCGTTGCTGAGCAGGCTGACCGGGGCCGGGGTCTGGCCGCCGATCACGAGCTGGAAGCGCTCGATCAGCTTGGGCAGATTCGTGGGCGAGGCCTCGACGATGAGCACGTCGCCGGCCAAGAGCTGGAAGCGCCGTGGCACATTGGGCACCCGGCGCTCGTTGCGGAGGAGGCCCAAAATGGCGACGTCGAGGGCCGCGAACTTGTCGGCGACCTCGCCGATGGTCTGGCCCAAGAGCGGGTTCTTCTCGGCGACGCGGATTTCGGTGACGTAGTCGCCGATGTGGAAGAAGGCCTCGAGCCCGGCCGCCCGCCGGCGCTCCGCAGGCAGCAGCCGCCAGCCGATGGTCGAGATGAAGGCGATGCCGATGATGGCCACGGGCAGCCCGACCCAGGTGAAGTCGAACATGTGAAAGGCCTCGCCGGTCTGCCCCTGCCGGTAGGCTGCGGCGATGATGTTGGGCGGCGTGCCGATCACGGTGACGAGGCCGCCCAGGAGGGCGGCGAACGAGATCGGCATCAAGAGCAGGGACGGCGAGCGGTTGGTGCGGGCCGCCGTCTGCATGGCGATCGGCATGGTGAGCGCCAGGGCACCCACGTTGTTCATGACGGTCGAGAGGATCGCCGTGGCCCCGGCGAGCGAGGCGATGTGGCGGGTGATGGTCAGCGTGAACCGGCCGAGGAAGTCGACGAGATAGCTCGTAGCGCCGCTGTCGGTCAGCCCCTTGGTCAGGACCAGCATGATGGCGACGGTGACGGTGGCGGTGTGGCCGAGGCCGACGAACGCGTTCTCGGCCGGGACGATGCCGATCAGCACGGCCGTCAACAGCCCGGCGAAGGCCACCACATCGTGGCGAAAGCGGCCCCAGACGAAGCCGGCGAGGATGGCCACGAGCAGGACGACGAGGCTGATCTGGGTGGCATCCATGGGCGCTGCCGGCCGGGCTCAGGCCTCGAGGTCGCGGAGCGTCAGGTCGAGTGCCCTGGCCGCCTTCAGGGCGATCTCGTCGATCTCGGCCTCGCTGATGATCAAGGGTGGCGAGAGCACCATGCCGTCGCGGATCGACCGCATGACGAGGCCGCTGGCAAAGCAGTGCTCGCGGCAGGTGAGCCCGACCTTGCGCTCGGCCGGCCAGGTCTGGCGCCTGGCCTTGTCCTGGACGAGCTCGAGCGAGGCGATGAGCCCGGAAACGCGCACCTCGCCGACCAGCGGGTGCTCGGCGAGGTTGGTCAGGCGGTCCCTGAAATAGGCGCCGATGGGCCCCGCAGCCCTTGTGTGCAGGCCCTCCTCCTCGATGATGCGGATGTTCTCGAGGGCCACGGCGGCTGCCACCGGGTGGCCGTGATAGGTCACACCGTGGGCGTATTCGATGCCCGAGGATGCCAGCACGTCGGCGATCCGGTCGTGGAAGGCCACGGCGGCGATCGGCTGGTAGCCGGACGAGAGGCCCTTGGCCAAGGGCATGATATCAGGGGCTATGTCGAAGGTGCTGGACCCCCACCAGTTGCCGGTGCGGCCGAAACCGCAAATCACCTCGTCGGCCACCAGCAGCACGTCGTATTCCTTGCAGATGCGCTGGACTTCGGGCCAGTAGGTCGAAGGCGGAATGATCACGCCCCCTGCCCCCTGGATCGGCTCGGCGACGAAGGCCGCGACGTTTTCGGGGCCGAGCTCCAGGATCTTCGCCTCCAGCCAGCCCGCCGCCACCTTGCCGAACGCGTCCGGGTCGAGATCACCGCCCTCGGCGAACCAGTAGGGGTTGCCGATGTGGTGGAAGCGGGGCAGCGGCAGGTCGAAGGGCTCGTGCATGAAGCGCATGCCGGTGAGGCTGGCGGAGCCGAGACCGACGCCGTGATAGCCGAGGGTGCGGCTGATGAAGTGCTTCTTCTCCGGCTTGCCCATCAGGTTCCAGTAGTACCAGACGGACTTGACGATGGTGTCGTTGGCCTCCGAGCCGGAGCTGGCGTAGAACAGCCGGCTGAAGCCCTCGGGCAGGATGTCGGCGAGCTTGGCGGCGAGCTCGACCGAGGGGACGGTCGCGGTCTGGAAGAAGGCGTTGTAGTAGGGGAGTTCCTTCATCTGCTCGTAGGCGACGCGGGCCAGGCGCTCGCGGCCGTAGCCGACATTGACGCACCAGAGCCCGGCCATGCCGTCGATGATCCGGTTGCCCTCGCTGTCCCAGATGTGACAGCCCTCGGCCCGGGTGATGATCCGGCTGCCCTTGGCGTCGAGCTCGGGAAAGACGGTGAAGGGGTGGAGGTGGTGGCGGCTGTCGAGCTCGCGCCAGCGTCGGGTTTCGGCACTGTTGTGCATGCTGCTCGTTTCATGGTGGAGGCGATAGGATGCTCTGTGGCAGGGAGTGCGGGCGGCGGCAAGGGGGCGTTGGGCGCGGGCGCACTCCTGAGCAGATTGCCGAACCTCGAGATTCAGCCGGCAGGATTCACCGAAACCGCGGGCAGGATCGCCCTCTTGCTCCTCCTGCGACGGGCGGGGGCGCGGCCCCTCCGATTTTCGGGTCGATGGCGGGCGAGGCTTGCGGTGCCGGCCTCTCAGGCCGGGTTGCCTGCGGAGATGACCCAGGAGCTCGAAGCCATCCAGACACCGTCATCCGTGACTCGCGGGCGCAGAAGCTCGGTCAGGTCGGCCGTGATCTCTGCCTCCTTCTGCGATGCCAGCTCGCCTGCTTCGCGCACCACCTCTCCGGCAGGGCCGAGCGCGATCTGAAAGCCGATCGCATCTTCGATGTTATTCCCCATCCGGACCTCGGCATCGACGCGCTCGAATCTGATGTCGGCGAACCCTGCGGCCTTCATCTGGGCCGTGACCAGTTCCCGGTCGGCCATCGAGAAGGGGCCGGGACCGCAAGTCCGGGCGTCGTCGCCTGGTTCCGGGAGGTGCCGCAGCACGACGTCCTTGGCGGCGGACAGCCAGGGGTTGTCGGCCCGCTCGCGCCAGACGATGTGGGTGATCCGTCCGCCCGGTCGCAGGGCTTTGCGCATGTTCTTCAGCGCTGCCACGGGGTTCGAGAAGAACATCGTGCCGAAGCGCGAGAACACGAGGTCGAAGTCGCCGGCGAACGGATAGCGCTCGACGTCCGCGGCCACGAAGTCGACGTTCCGCAGACCCGCGGCGGCTGCGTCGTGGCGGCCGCAGGCCAGGAAGGCCTCGCAGCAATCCATGGCGACCACGTCGCCGGCAGGCCCGACGCGTTGCGCCAGCATGCAGGCCGTGTCGCCGAAGCCGGCGCCGGCATCGAGCACCCGCTCGCCCGGGTTGACTTCCAACCGCGGAAAGATCGCGTCCGAGTGGTGGCTGAGGCCGCCCACCAGCACGTGCTTCCATCTGATGAATTTCGGAGCGAGGATCTCGTTCCAGAAGGTCACGAACTCGGATTGCTCGGCGGTCGGGGTTTCGTTCATGACAACTCTCCCTACAATTTCCGATCGGCGCTCAGCTTGCCGATCGTCCTGGCCGAGGCTGCGACCATCGCTTCCTGCCCCGGTGTCGCGCCTCCGACCGCATCCCTGAGGAACGGCCATTCCGAGGCCGGCGAGAGCATAGAAAAACGCCTCGGTGGCGGCTGTAACGGGGGTCACAGCGAACAAGGGACGCCCCGTCGAACCAGGGCGCTCACGACTCCTGGCGTCTTTTTGTGGAGTCTTTTCGCGTGATCAGGCTTCGCGGAGGCCGAGGTGGCGGGTCATGGGGTGGAAGTCGCGGTCGTTGTGGAGGAGCTTCATGTCGTGCTCGAGGCACCAGGTGGCGATCAGGAGGTCGATGGTCTTGCGGATGCTGATGCCGTGAGTGCGCAGGGTGCGGTAGTGGTGAGCGGCGCGGCGGGCGATGTGGTGGCCGCCGAAGATGGCGGGCTCGCACAAGTCGAGAAACCGGTCGGCCCGGCCAGCGTCGGTGGTGTGGCGAAAGCCGCGCAGGACCTCGCAGCGGACGAGGTCGCCGAGGATGATGCGCTCGCTGCCGAGATAGGCGTCGAGGCGGTTGGTTTCGCTGGTCCGGTGGCCGTTGAAGAAGTCGACCCAGACCGAGCTGTCGACGACGAGGCTCACCTCGGCTCGGGGCCGGCAGCTTCTGTCGGTCGATCGAGCCGCATGGTCTCCAGGTCGTCGTCCCAGGGCAGCCTGCCGAAGGCTTCGCGGATGCGCTCCTGACCCTTGATCTTGACGAGGAGATCGAGTGCTGCCTCGACTGTGGCTTTCTTCGTCGGTTGGCCGCTGGCGGCCATCGCCTTGCGCATCAAGTCGTCGTCGATCTCGATATTGGTCCGCACAGCCTCACTCCATGTGTACCACTCTTTGAATAATACACACAACACCGCGCCGTCGCAACCCCGCTCTTGCCCAAACTAACGGAGGGGCGCGGGGAGGCGCTGCCTCCCCGTTCTTCTTCTTGCTAAACGTTC
>JAABSG010000009.1 GCA_011390475.1 Geminicoccaceae bacterium
CCGCACTGCGCCGGGTTACCCAGTCGCTGGTCGGCTGCCGGGTGAGGGGGGCCGGCAGGAGGACCGCGAGCCGCGCGGCCTCGCGCTCGGCGAGGTCGCTGGCCGCCTTCTCGAACCAGCGCCGGCTCGCCGCTTCAGCACCATAAATGCCCGGACCCAGCTCGACGACGTTGACGTAGAGCTCGAGGATTCGCGTCTTGCCGAGAATCAGCTCGAGCTGCGGGGCGTACCAGGCCTCCAGAACCTTCCGCCCATAGCCACGACCGGGCCAGAGAAAGAGGTTCTTCGCCAATTGCTGGGTGATGGTGCTGGCCCCCCGCGGTCGTTCGCCGGCCATGGCCCGCTCGATCTCGGTCCTCAGCGCCGCCACGTCGAAGCCCCTGTGCTCGCAGAAGAGATTGTCCTCCGAAGCGATCATCGCACGCGCCAGATGCGGGCTGATCGCGGCGGCCGGACGCCAGCGGTAGTCTAGCCCATGCCCCTGGACCGCGCGGATCAGCATCAACGGTGTGCCCGGCGGCGGCAGCCAGCGATAGGCGACGAGCACAACGGGTGGCAGCAGCAGCACGACCACGAGCACGACCATGATCAGCCGCCGCAACATTCGCCGAAGCGACCGGCGGATCGGGCCGGGGCCGGGCGAAACTGCCGGGCGACGGCGCGGCACCACCATGCCGGGGTCAGAGACGGCAGCGGCCGGTGATGTCGAGGGTGGCGACGCCGCCGCTACGGAGCGCGTCGAGTACCTGCCGCGTGATCGCCTCGTCATTGCAGCTCAAGGAGAGCTCGACCGGCGGCTCGGTCGCGAGTCGGATCGTCAGTCTGTGATTGAGGCTCGTGTCCTTGGTCACGCCCACGTGGCTGATCCGACTGCGATCGACCAGGAGAAAGGGCGTGCCGGCCATATCACCCGGCAAATTCTGCTGGAGCAACAGAGCATCCGCCCGCACAGTAGCAGCAGCGCCAAGAAAAACGGCGATGGTGATCGCCGATAGGCGAAGCGAAAGCTTTTTCATGGACTCTCTTTTTGACCTCTCGGGCGCGTGTATGCAAGAATCCTGTGAACCTTTCGCAGCCTCGAGCGTTACCTCTCTCGACGCCCGGCCGACCGACATCGCGGGAGACGGTCGCCGGCTGGTCCCCGCAACGACCCGGTCGACCACACCGATTGCAGAACAGGAAGAAAGCAACATGTCGAAGAGACTCATCCTTCCCATCCTCGCCCTCGTGGTGATCCTCGCGATCCTCGCCTGGGCCCTGGGGTGGTTCACCCAGAGCCCGCCTGATCTGCCGGAGGTACCGGAAACGATGCAGGAAGGCGAGATGCCGCTCACGCCTGAAAACGAGGCGGAGCCTCTGCCGGACACCGGCACGGCGCCAACGCAGAACTGACATCGATCCAGCGCCCGGGTGGTTCACGCCCGGGCGTTCGTCAGTCGGCCAACTGACGAACGTCGGTGAGCCTGCCGGTAATGGCCGCGGCAACGGCCATCGCCGGGCTCACTAGATGGGTGCGGCCGAGCCGGCCCTGGCGGCCCTCGAAATTACGGTTGCTGGTCGAGGCACAACGCTCGTGCGGCTCGAGTTGGTCCGGGTTCATGCCGAGACACATCGAGCAGCCGGCCTCGCGCCATTCGAACCCGGCGTTCTTGAAAATGACATCCAGCCCCTCGGCCTCGGCTTGGTGCTTCACGAGGCCAGAGCCCGGCACCACCATGGCGCGCACCGTGGCGGCCACCCGCTTGCCGTCGAGCAGCCCGGCTGCAGCGCGGAGGTCCTCGATCCGCCCGTTGGTGCAGGACCCCAAAAAGACCCGATCGACCGTCACCTCGCTCATCGGCTTGCCGGGCTCGAGGCCCATATAATCGAGGGACCGCAACATCGCCGCCCGCTTGCCCTCGTCCTCGACGGTCGCCGGATCGGGCACCCGGCCGCTGATCGGCACGACGTCCTGCGGGCTCGTCCCCCAGGTCACCTGCGGCTCGATATCCTCGGCGCGGAGCGTCACTTCCTTGTCGTAGAACGCCCCCTCGTCCGAGGGCAGGGTCCGCCAATAGGCCACGGCTTGCTCGAAAGCGCCCGCCTTGGGCGCCATTGGCCGGCCCGCGATGTACGCGTAGGTCTTCTCGTCCGGCGCGATCAGGCCGGCTCTGGCACCCGCCTCGATCGACATGTTGCAGATGGTCATCCGGCCCTCCATCGAGAGCGCCTGGATCACTGGACCCGCGTACTCGATGACGTGACCGGTGCCGCCCGCCGTGCCGATCTTGCCGATGATCGCCAGGATCACGTCCTTGGCGGTGACCCCGAAACCGAGTTCGCCCTCGACCGTGATCCGCATGTTCTTCGGCCGCTTTTGCAACAGCGTCTGCGTTGCCAGGACATGCTCGACCTCAGAAGTGCCGATGCCGAAGGCCAGGGCCCCGAAGGCGCCGTGCGTCGAGGTGTGGCTGTCGCCGCAGACGATCGTGGTGCCCGGCAGCGTGAAGCCCTGCTCCGGGCCGATGATGTGGACGATCCCCTGGCGCACGTCGGTCACGTCGAAGAGCTGGATGCCGAAATCCTTGGCGTTCTGCTCCAGAGCCTCGACCTGGATGCGGGCGGTCTCGTCCTTGATCCCCTTGGCCCGGTCCGGGTCGGTCGGCACGTTGTGGTCGACCACGGCCAGCGTCGCCTCGGGCCGGCGCACCCGACGACCGGACGTCCGGAGCCCCTCGAACGCCTGCGGGCTGGTCACCTCGTGAACCAGATGCCGGTCGACATAGATCAGGCAGGTGCCGTCGTCCTGCACCTCGACCAGATGCGCCTGCCAGATTTTGTCGAAGAGTGTTTGGGGACCGTTAGCCGCCGCTGCCATCAACGTTTTCCTCGCTTCACCTATTGTCTTCAGCACCTGATTTCGGCACCGGGTCGGCCCACTTCAAGTTGCGCATGCGGCCACCGGGCAACCCCACCCGACGGCCGCATGGCTCGGCTCAACCCTCGAGCGGTGCCGGATCGGCCGCACCGGCAGCACTGCTGGCGAGCGCGATGCCGGGCTTGTCGATCCGCCGCTCGGCGATCCGCGCCGACTTGCCCCGACGGCCACGCAGGTAATAGAGCTTGGCCCGCCGGACCTTGCCGTGCCGCACCACCTCGATGCTGTCGATCCGGGGGCTGTAGAGCGGGAACACACGCTCCACC
>JAABSG010000010.1 GCA_011390475.1 Geminicoccaceae bacterium
TGCGCCTGGCGATGCAAACGCCCTCGAAGGCCTGGACGCGCTCGCGATTGCCCTCGATCACGCGGACATTGACCCTGACCGTGTCGCCCGGACGGAAATCCGGAATCTGCCGTGACTGGGTGAGCGCTGCTACCTGCTGCTGCTCGATCTGTTGGATGACGTTCATATCTCGTACTCCGGCTGGGCGACGGTCAAATCGCCGGTCAAGGGGTTTCGTATCGGCCGCTGTCGTCCAGTAGGTCGGGGCCCAAAAGATCGGGACGACGACGGCGGGTGAGAGCGAGGGCAGCGGCCTTCCGCCAGTCGCGGATGCGGCCGTGATGCCCGGAAAGAAGCACGTCCGGCACCGACCGACCCTGCCAAGTCTGCGGTCGGGTGTAATGCGGGTATTCGAGCAGGCCATGGGCGAAGCTCTCGTCGTCGAGCGACGCCTCCTTGCCGACCACGCCCGGCAAGAGGCGCACCGTCGCATCGAGCAGCGCCATGGCAGCGATCTCGCCCCCCGTCATGACGAAATCGCCCAACGAGACCTCGGCGAACCGATGCTTCTCCAGCACCCGCTCGTCGACCCCCTCGTAACGGCCGCAGAGGACGACGCAACCTGGCCCAGCGCTGAGCTCGCGCGCCATGGCCTGATCGAAGCGTCCGCCCTTTGGGCTCATATAGAGCAAAAGCCGCTCATCGTTGCCACCGTCAACAGCCTCGACGGCCCGGTCGATCACCTCGGCCCGCATCACCATCCCGGCCCCACCACCGAATGGCACGTCGTCGACGCTCCGGTGGCGATCGGTCGCGAAGTCGCGAATGTCGAGCGCGTCCAAGGACCAGATGCCGGCCTCGAGCGCTTTGCCGACGAGGGAACAAGCCAGCGGCCCTGGGAACATTTCGGGAAAGATGGTCAAGACCGAGGCTCGCCAAGGACCGGTCATGACGCTCTTTCCTCGGCAGCTTCTGGGACCTCCAGCGCCTCGGGCGCCACCACGAGCCGGCCGTGCGCCAAGTCGACCTCGGGCACCAGCGCCATGGTGAACGGCACCATGGCAGCTTTACCCTCGGCAGCCTGATACTCGATCACCTCGCCGGCCCCGTAGTCATGCACCGCGATCACCCGGCCGAGCGGCCGGCCCGCGGTGTCCTGGACGACGAGCCCGACCAGATCCTCGTAGTAGAACGTATCGTCCTCGGGCTCCGGCAACCGCTCGCGCGGGATCCAGAGGCTAACCCCACGCAGCGCCTCGGCCGCGTCCCGGTCGGTGATGCCTTCGGCCTCGACGATGACCCCACCTTTGGCCGGTGCCACCACGCGAAGCGTGAACAGTTCACGACCCATCTCGTCCAGCAACGGCCCATAAGAACCCACATCGGCAGGGTCCTCGGTGAAGCATTTGAGCTTCAACGCACCGCGCACGCCGTGCGCCGCCGCTACCGCGGCGACACAAACGAGCTTACGCTCGGGGGATGCCTTCCCCTGGGGTGCGCTCCTGCCCATCGGCGTGCCTCGAAACCTGCATTCAGGCCGCGGCAGCCTCGGCTTCAGCCTTGGCCTTCTTGGCCGCGATCTCGTCGGCCCGCTTGCCGGTGCCACGATGGCGGGTGGCACCCGGCAGAATGCCGGCTTTGTCGAGAAAGCGCGCCATGCGGTCGCTGACCTGGGCACCATGGCCGATATAATGCTTGATGCGCTCCTCGTTCATGACGATGCGCTCGGGATGGTCGTCGGGGAGCAAGGGGTTGTAGTGCCCGAGCCGTTCGAGAAATCGGCCGTCACGCGAATAGCGCGAGTCGGCGGCGACGATGCGGTAGAACGGGCGCTTCTTGGCGCCACCACGGGCGAGACGGATCTTGACGGCCATTGTTGCTTCCTGCGTCTGGGTGAAAAACTGTGGTCGGGTACCGACGTGAAGGGGCGGGCGAGAGGCGAGGGGGCTCAACGCGGCGGCATCAGCCCCGGAGGCATGTGCCGGCCGAGGAACTGCTTGGGCCCGCCGGCCTTCTTCATCTTCTTCATCATGTCGTGCATCTGGCGATGCTGCTTCAAGAGCTTGTTGACCTCCTGCACCGAGGTGCCGGAGCCGGCGGCGATCCGCCGCTTCCTGGAGGCAGCGATCACGTCCGGGTTGCGCTTCTCGTGCCGCGTCATGCTGTCGATGATCGCCGACTGGCGAACCAGGATCTGCTCGTCGATATTGGCCTCGGCCAGCTGTTTCTTGATCTTGCCGACCCCGGGTAGCATGCCGAGAATCCCGCCCATGCCACCCATCTTGCCGACCTGCTTGAGCTGGCTCTGCATGTCCTCCAGGGTGAAGCGACCCTTGCTCATTTTCTTGGCCAGCTTCTCGGCTTCGGCCTGATCGACCGTCTCCGTGGCCTTCTCGACGAAGCTGACGACGTCGCCCATGGCGAGGATGCGATTGGCCATCCGCTCGGGATGGAAGGCATCGAGGCCCGAGAGCTTCTCCGAGGTGCCCACGAACTTGATCGGCTGGCCGGTCACCGAGCGCATGCTCAAGGCCGCACCACCGCGCGCATCACCATCCATGCGGGTCAGCACGATGCCCGTGACCCCGACCCCGTCCGCGAAATGCCGGGCCACGTTGACCGCGTCCTGGCCGGTCAGGCTGTCGGCGACGAGCAGCGTCTCGTGCGGTCGGGCCAGATCGCGGACCTGCACGAGCTCGGCCATCAAGGCCTCGTCGATCGCGAGCCGGCCCGCCGTATCGAGGATCAAGACATCGAAACCGTTGCGCTTGGCCTGATCGAGGGCGCGGCGGGTGATGGCGAGCGGATCCTCGCCCGGCACGATCGCGACGCTCTCGACGCCGGCCTGGCCGGCCAGCACCTCGAGCTGGTGCTGGGCCGCCGGCCGCTGCACGTCGAGGGAGGCCAAAAGCACGCGCTTCTTGTCCTTCTCCTTGTAGCGGAGCGCCAGCTTGCCCGAAGTCGTCGTCTTGCCCGAGCCCTGCAGCCCAACCATCAAGACCACGGTCGGTGGGCCGCCCTGGTTGAGGCCCGCATGCTCGCCGCCGAGAAGCTCGACCAGCTGGTCGTGGACGATCTTGACGACCATCTGCCCCGGCGTGACCGAGCGGATCACCTCCTGGCCGATGGCACGTTCCTTGACCTTGGCGACGAAGCTCTTGACCACCGGCAACGCGACGTCGGCCTCGAGCAGGGCGATCCGGATCTCGCGCATCGCCTCGCCGACATCGTCCTCGCTCAAGGCCCCGCGCTTGCGCAGCCGGTCGAAGACCCCACCCAGTCGATCACTCAGGCTATCGAACATATCCGGCACCAAAAGCCAGCGATCGGACCGAGCCCGATACGCCGCGGCATTTTCCTCGAACAGAACTCGTTGCGCGACTCAACTTGATGCGCGACAAGAGGCGCCGCCGCTCCACGCAGCGCCGCGAAACGGTTTTCTAGGCGCGCAAAGCCCGGATCGTCAAGCCGGATCGGCAAACAAGCCGAGGCAATCGCGCTGAACGGCGGTGAGCAACTCGAGGAGAGTCGTATCAGTCCAGTCGCGCGCGTGGTCTTGTCCTGTGTAAAGCCTTCGACTCGGTTGATATGTCGGATTAAGTCAGGACTGAACACTGCTGATTCGAAAGCGGCAAGAAGCTCCACGCAGTGGCCGTCGTTCGGTTTTTCGACGACGAGCCGGCACGCATCTGGGCATGCCTCGAAGATCATCCCGGGAGCTATGTCGGCCAGGAGACAGCGACCCGCCGGTTTTTCGAGGCGGCGCTCCAGATGGCCCGCGCCGAGGCGCCATGGCGGCTCTTGCCGGCCAGTTTCGGCCACTGAGACAGCGTGCATGGACGCTTCGCTCGCAGCAGGGCTTCTGAAAAAATTGAGCGAGACCAGCGCCAAATCGATAACACGATCGTGCGATGTTTGCTGGTTTTGCGCGGTTCGGCGCCCGCTTCGCCACTGTCGATTCAGGCGATCTCTCGCCGTTTGCCGGCTCGTGGCAGCATTCGCGCAAGATACTCACCGGTATGGCTGCCCGGTGTCGCCGCCACCTGCTCCGGCGTGCCTTCGGCGACGATGCGGCCGCCGCCGGTGCCGCCGTCGGGGCCGAGGTCGAGGAGCCAATCAGCCGTTTTAATGACCTCGAGATTGTGCTCGATGACGATCACGGTGTTGCCCTGCTCGACCAGGGTGTGCAGCACCTCGAGAAGCTTCTTGACGTCCTCGAAATGCAGCCCGGTCGTCGGCTCGTCGAGGATGTAGACGGTCTGCCCGGTGGCTCTTCTCGACAATTCCTTGGCGAGCTTGACCCGCTGCGCCTCGCCGCCCGAAAGCGTCGTCGCCTGCTGGCCGAGCTTGATGTAGCCGAGCCCGACCTCCTCGAGCGTCCTGATCTTGTTGTGGATGGAGGCGAGCGGCCTGAAGAACTCGGCCGCGGCTTCCACCGTCATGTCGAGGACATCGGCGATCGACTTGTCGCGGTAGTGGACCTCGAGCGTCTCGCGGTTGAACCGCCGCCCATGGCAGACGTCACACTCGACATAGACGTCAGGGAGGAAGTGCATCTCGATCTTGATGACGCCGTCGCCCTGGCAAGCCTCGCAGCGGCCGCCCTTGACGTTGAACGAGAAGCGACCGGGCTTGTAGCCCCTGGCCTTGGCTTCCGGCAGGCCCGCGAACCAGTCGCGGATCGGTCCGAATGCACCGGTGTAGGTGGCGGGATTCGAACGTGGCGTGCGGCCGATCGGCGACTGGTCGATGTCGACCACCTTGTCGACATATTCGAGCCCGGCGATGGTTTCGTGCTCGCCGACGATATGCCGGCCCCAGGTCAGCCGCTTGGCCAAGGCCGGGTAGAGCGTGTCGACGACGAGCGACGATTTGCCCGAGCCCGAAACACCGGTGACACAGACGAAGCAGCCGAGTGGGAACCGGGCATCGACGCCCTGGAGGTTGTTGGCCTTGGCCCCCTTCAGCTCCAGCCAACGGCCGCGCTTCGGCTTGCGGCGCGTCGGCGGCAGTGGCACCTGTCGATGCCCCGCCAGATACTGTCCGGTCAGGCTCTCGGACGAGGCCTCGACCTCTGCCGGCGTGCCTTGCGCCACCACCATGCCGCCGTGCACGCCGGCCCCCGGACCCATGTCGATCAAATAGTCGGCGGCGCGAATCGCGTCTTCGTCGTGCTCGACCACGATCACAGTGTTACCGAGATCGCGGAGTCGCACCAAAGTGGCCAGCAGCCTGTCGTTGTCCCGTTGGTGCAGGCCGATCGAGGGCTCGTCGAGGACGTAGAGCACGCCGGTGAGGCCACTGCCGATTTGTGATGCCAGGCGAATGCGCTGGCTCTCGCCGCCCGAGAGCGTGCCGGAATCGCGGTTCAGCGTCAGGTAGGAGAGGCCGACATTGTTGAGGAAGCCCAGCCTTTCGCGGATTTCCTTCAAGATCCGCTCGGCAATGGTCGCCTGCTTGGTGTCGAGCCGAGCAGCCAGTACCTCGAACCAGGCACCGGCCTCCTTGATCGAGAACTCGCTGACCTGGGCGATGTGTCGGTCGCCGACGCGGACCGACAGCGCCTCGGGCTTGAGCCGGTAGCCGTTGCAGGCGGCGCACGGCGCATCCGTCATGTAGCGCTGGATCTCGTCACGCATCCACGAGCTGTCGGTCTCCCGCCAGCGCCGCTGCAGGTTGGGGATGACGCCTTCGAACGACTTGTTGGTCTTCATCACCCGCAGCCCGTCCTCGAAGGCCATCGGGATGACCTCGGCGCCGGAGCCGAAAAGGATGGTCCGTTGGGTCTCCTCCTTCAGCTCCTGCCAGGGCGTGTGCAGGCTTTCGTCGAAATGCTTGAGCACGGCGGCCAGCGCCTGCGGGTAATAGTGCATGGTCTGCGACGCCCAGGGCTCGACCGCACCGCGATGCACGGACTTGGTCGGATCGGGCACGACCAGCTCCGGGTCGACCAGCAGCCGCTTGCCCAGTCCGTCGCAGGACGGACAGGCACCGTAGGGGTTGTTGAAGGAGAACAGCCGCGGCTCGATTTCGGGCAAGGTGAAGCCCGAGACCGGGCAGGCGAATTTGGCCGAAAGCGTCAGCCGCTCGTCTGTGTCCGCGTTCTCGATCACCAGCAGGCCGTCCGACAGGCCGAGCGCCGTCTCGACCGAATCGGCGAGCCGCTGCGCGAGATCCGCAGATGTAATCAGCCTGTCGACCACCACTTCGATCTCGTGTTTCTTCTTTTTGTCGAGCGCCGGCACCTCGTCCAGCTCGAAGAAGTCGCCATCGACTTTGACCCGCTGAAAGCCTTGCCGCTGCAGCTCCTTCAGCTCTTTGCGGTACTCCCCCTTGCGACCGCGGACGATGGGTGCCAGCAGGTAGAGCCTCGAGCCCTCGGGCATGCCCATGATGCGGTCGACCATCTGCGAGACGGTTTGCGCCTCGATCGGCAGGCCGGTCGCCGGCGAATAGGGTACGCCCACCCGGGCCCACAAGAGGCGCATGTAGTCGTAGATTTCGGTCACCGTCGCGACGGTCGAACGCGGGTTTTTCGAGGTCGTCTTCTGCTCGATCGAAATCGCCGGCGACAGACCCTCGATCAGGTCGACATCCGGCTTTTGCATCAATTCCAGGAACTGGCGGGCATAGGCCGACAGACTCTCGACATAGCGCCGTTGGCCTTCGGCGTAGACGGTATCGAACGCCAGGGAAGACTTGCCGGAGCCGGAAAGGCCCGTGATCACCACCAGCTTGAATCGGGGTATGTCGACGTCGATCGATTTCAGATTGTGCTCGCGGGCACCGCGAATTCGAATGACTTCGTCCATTGCCACCGACCGCCGACTGAAGGAAGGGCGCTCGCACGAGCGCCGCTGACACCTTCTACTTGCGCGCCGGCCGGTGATTGGCAAGCCACCTGCATCGTTCCCGAATGACGTCCGGCCGCGGCAGGCGCGTCGATCGCAGCGCACCGTCACCACCGTCGATCCGGTTGGCGCTGCCGACGGTGGTGGCCGGCGTTCTCGCGCCCGTCCGCGGCGATCAGACGATGTCGGTCGTCACCACCAGCTGGGCCGTAACCAGGAGCGCCTGAAGCATGGCCGCTTGCCCCATGTCGCCACCGCTGAGGTCGACACCGTCGACCAGAATCGTCTTGTCGGGCTCGCCGAACGCGCCATGGCCGTGGGCGTCAATGCGTATACTGGTATCGCCGTTGGCGAAGCTCAGCTCCACATGGTCGGCGAGGCTTTCGCCATCGACGGCCCCGAAACCCAAGAGCAGGCCCACGGGGAGGCAGCGCCTTGGAACTCGGACTCGCGGTCATCTGGTAGAGTGCCAGCCGCGGTGGGGGTCGCAAGCCCGAGACGCCAGAGGGTGATCGAGCCCGTCGGGGCGCCTGGGTTTCCGACCGCCGTTCCATCGAGCCCGAACAGTCGCTCGCTCGACCAGCCTTCGCGTGGCCACGTGGCCACCCGGAGGCTCATCCTGCTGCATCCGGGTTTCGCCGAGCCGGTTACCAAGGCGGCGCCTGACGGGCGGCCAGCGGCCCGCGCCCGACACGAATGGCGGCGGTGTGTCTGGACGAAACTGTTCAGTACTCCACGTTGTTGACCGGTGCGGCATGCGCTAGCTTGCGGTTACCCCGTCAGCTCGTCTTTTGTCGTCCAGGAGCCTCCATGCCCACCAAACGCGCTAGCCGCTGGACCGTCTGGCCCGGCCACAATTACCCCTTGGGTGCGACTTTCGACGGCTTCGGCGTGAACTTCGCCCTTTTTTCCGCCCATGCCGAGAAGGTGGAGCTCTGCCTGTTCGACCGTTCGGGCAAACGCGAGCTGGATCGTGTCGAGCTGCCCGAATATACCGACGAAATCTGGCACGGCTACCTGCCGGAGGCACGGCCGGGCCAGCTCTACGGCTATCGGGTGCACGGCCCCTACAGGCCGCACGAAGGGCATCGCTTCAATCCCAACAAGCTCTTGATCGATCCTTATGCCAAGGCATTGGCCGGCCAGATTCGTTGGTCAGATGCGCATCATGCCTACCGGCTCGGCCACCGGCGCGAGGATCTCTCCTTCGACCGTCGCAACAATGCCGCCGGGATGCCCAAGGCCCTCGTCGTCGATCCGAGCTTCTCCTGGGGGCCGCACCCCAAGCCCGATCACGCCTTTGCCGAAACCATCATTTATGAAGCGCATGTCAAGGGCCTGACCAAGCGCCATCCGAAGCTCGCCCCGCATCACTGCGGCACCTATGCTGCCCTGGGTGACCGGCCCGTCATCGAGCACCTCTTGCGGCTCGGGATCACCGCCATCGAGCTCTTGCCGATCCACGCCTTCGTCGACGATCGCATTCTCGTGGAGAAGGGCCTCGCCAATTATTGGGGCTACAACTCGATCGGCTTTTTTGCGCCCGAGCCGCGCTACATCTCCCCCGGCGGCGATCTCGACGAGCTCAAGATCGCCATCCGCCGGCTGCACGACGCCGGGATCGAGGTCATTCTCGACGTCGTCTACAACCACACCGCCGAGGGCAACCATCTGGGGCCGACGCTCTCCTTTCGCGGCATCGACAACAAGAGCTACTACCAGCTCGTCGGCGACGATCCCCGCTACTATTTCGACGTCACGGGTTGCGGCAATTCGATGAACCTCGCCCATCCGCGGGTGCTGCAGCTGGTCGTCGACTCGCTCCGCCATTGGGTCGAGGTCTACCACATCGACGGATTCAGATTCGACCTCGCGACCACGCTCGGCCGTGACAGTCACGGCTTCGATCCCGGTGCCGGCTTCTTCGATGTCCTTCGCCAGGATCCGGTCCTGAACGGCGTAAAGCTGATCGCCGAGCCCTGGGATGTCGGCCACGAGGGGTATCGCCTCGGGGGCTACGGTCCCGGCTGGGCCGAGTGGAACGATCGCTACCGCGATGGTGTGCGGGCCTTCTGGCGGGGCGACGAGGGCATCCTGCCGGAGCTCGCCGGCCGGCTGCTCGGCTCCTCCGACCTTTTCGAGTACCAGGGCCGCAAACCCTGGGCGAGCGTGAACTTCATCGCCGCCCACGACGGCTTTACCCTGATGGACGTGGTCAGCTACGACGAGAAACACAACGAGGCAAACGGCGAGGGCGGACAGGATGGTCACGACCACAATCTCTCGTACAATTACGGTACCGAGGGGCCGACCGACGACCCCCTGATCGAGGCGATCCGCTCCCGCCAGATCCGCAACATGCTCGCGACGGTTCTTCTCAGCCAGGGCACGCCGATGCTGTTGATGGGCGACGAACTCGGCCGCACGCAAGCCGGCAACAACAATACCTATTGCCAGGACAACGAGCTTTCCTGGGTGGACTGGGAGAATGCCGACCAGGGCCTGATCTCGTTTACCGGCAAGCTGATCGCCTTGCGCAAGGCCCATCCGGTCCTCAGGAAGCGCCGCTTCATGCACGGCAACCATATTTCGCCCGAAGGTATCAAGGACGTCACCTGGCTGCATTCGGAAGGTCGCGAAATGGCCGATAGCGACTGGCACGACGGCCATGGCCGCTGCCTCGGCATCATGCTCTGTGGCGCCGCGGCGCCGGACATCGATCGGCTCGGCGAACCGTATGAGGGTACGACCGTCTTGATCCTGGTGAACGCCGCGCCCGAACCCCGCTTCTTCAAGTTGCCGGAGCAGCCACTGGGCAACTGGACAATTCTGGTCGACACCACGGAGGATGCGCAGGGCCGCATAATCGGCGCAGGAGGCGACGTGGCGCTCGACGGCCGCCACCTGCTCGTTCTCGAACACGACGACAAGGGCAGTTGAGCCATGCGATTTGGTCCCAAGCCTCTAGGTCAGGGCACCCGCTTCGATCTCTGGGCGCCCGATGCGACGAGCGTTTCTTTGGTTGCCGGCAGCGTCGAGATTCCGATGGCCGCGGGTTCCGGCGGCTGGTTCGAGGCCAATACGGCACTCGGAGCCGCGACAGCCTATGGGTTCAGGCTGGCCAGCGGCTTGCTCGTTCCCGATCCGGCGTCACGCCGTCAGGCGACGGACGTGCACGGGTCGAGCCTGGTGCCGGCTCCGATCGCAGTGGATACCGCTTGGCGTGGTAGGCCATGGGCTGAAACCGTGCTGTACGAGCTGCATCTCGGTACCTTCACCGAGGAAGGGACGCTCCGCGCCGCGGCCAGAGAGCTGCCGGCCCTGGCCGAACTCGGGATCACCGCGGTCGAGCTGATGCCGCTCGCCGCCTATTCCGGCAGTCGCGGTTGGGGCTATGACGGTGTCCTGCCCTATGCGGTGCAGAACAGCTACGGCACGCTCGAGGATCTGGCGGCCTTCGTGGCCGAGGCGCATCGGCTGGAGCTGATGGTCTTTCTCGACGTCGTCTACAATCACTTCGGCCCGGACGGGAATTATCTCGGCGCCTACGCCAAGGGCTTTTTTCGCGACGACATCACCACCCCCTGGGGCCCGGCCATCGACTTCCGCGAGCCGGCCGTGCGCCGCTTCGTCATCGAGAACGCGCTCTACTGGCTCGATACTTTCGGCATCGACGGGCTTCGGCTCGATGCCGTCCACGCCATCCACGACGGCAGCGAGCGGCACATCCTGAGCGAGCTCGCCGAGGCCGTCCGCGATCACTTCGGCGACGACCGCCATATCCACCTCGTCCTCGAGAACGACGACAACAACGCGAGTTTTCTCGGCGGCGCCTACGACGCGCAATGGAACGACGACTACCACCACGTCGCCCATGTCATCGCAACGGGCGAGGACGACGGCTACTACAGCGACTACACGGACGATCCGATCGGGCTCCTGCTGAAGAGCCTCGCCTCCGGCTTCGTCTACCAGGGCGAGCCCTCGGCGCATCGCGACGGCGAGCGGCGCGGCCAGAAGAGCGGCCATTTGGCGCCGCAGGCTTTCGTCAATTTCATCCAAAACCACGACCAGATCGGTAATCGGGCACTGGGCGAGCGGCTGACCCGTCTCGCCGCACCCGAGGCCGTTCAGGCGTTGCAGGCGCTTCTCCTCACGAGCCCGCAAGTACCGATGCTTTTCATGGGCGAGGAGTGGGGGGCCGAGACCCCCTTCCTCTTCTTCTGCGATTTCGAGGGCGAGCTCGCTGATGCCGTGCGTGAAGGCCGGCGCGGCGAATTCGCCAAATTCAAGGCGTTCGCCGATCCCGCGATGCGCGAACGCATCCCGGACCCGCTCGATCCGCGGAGCATGAGCGCCAGCCGCCTGGATCGGGCCGATCTGAATAAGCCAGAACACACCGCTTGGCGGGCGATGATCGCAGAGCTCTTGAGGATCCGCCGCGACGAAATCGTGCCGGGGCTCGCCGGTATGGCGCCCGATGCCCGAACCCGGCGCTTCGGCGGGCGCGGCTTCAGCATCGCCTGGCACCTCGCGGACGGGCGCACACTGGAGTTGCAGGCCAATCTCGGTAGCACGCCACTCGACGGTATGCCGAAACCCGAAGGGCGCACCGTCTGGAGCACTCCCGGCACCGACCCCGCCACCCGCGGCCGGCCGCCCTGGTCGGTGGTCGTCGCCATCGACGCTGCCCGAGAGACTTCGGGATGACGCGCGATCTCGACAAGCGGGCGGCCGCCGCCGGCATTGCGCCGGGCTATTACGACATAGCCGGCAACTGGCACGCCACCTCGCCCGCGACCAAGTCGGCGCTGCTCGACGCCATGGGCGGCGCCCCCGACAACAATATCGACCTGCACAGCGCCGTTCATCCATCTGTCGCTTGTGTCACCCCCGCCGAGCGGGGCCTCGGTCGCGTCTGGGGCGTCGCCAGTCAGACTTACGGGCTGCGCTCGACCAGGAATGCCGGCATCGGTGACTTGGCCGACATCGCGACGCTCGCCGAACGCGCGGCGGGGGAGGGGGCCGACATCCTGGGCTTGAGCCCGCTCCATGCCCGGTTTCGCGACCAGCCGGAGCGCGGCTGCCCCTATGCGCCCTCGAGCCGCCGCTGGCTCGACCCGTTCGCCATCGCTCTCGATTGGGCAGCCGACGACCTCGGCATCGAGTTGCCGGCCCTGCCACCCGTGCCAGAGACCGAGCTTCTCGACTACACCACCGTGGCGGCCGTGAAGGAGAGCGGCTTTGCGGCGCTCTTCGCGGGCTTCGGCCAGGCGCACCCGCTCTACGGTGCCTATCGACGCTGGTCCGATGCGGCAGGCCCGGCACTCGAGAACTTCGCCCGGTTCGAGGCCATCGCCCTGACGTTGAAAACCCAGAGCGGTGCGCCCAAGGGCTGGCGCGACTGGCCGGCGGAACTTCGCGATGTGGGCAACCCGGCGGTCGCGGCCTTCGCCGCCGAGTACCGCCCGCTGGTCGAGCAGTCCCGCTTTCTGCAATGGCTGGCGCGCCGCCAGCTCGAAACCGCCCAGGCCAGGGCACTCGCGGCCGGCATGCGCATCGGCCTCTATGCCGATATCGCGGTCGGCGTGGTCCCGGACGGGGCCGATGTCTGGGCCGATCCGGAGGACGTCGTGGCCGGGGCATCAATCGGCGCACCGCCCGACCCATTCAGCCCGACGGGCCAGAACTGGAACGTGGCACCCCTCTCGCCGATCGCCCTTTCGACCCGTGACATGGCGCCGTTGCGGGCATTGCTCGACGCCGCAATGGCGCCTGCGGGTGCCGTGCGCATCGACCACGCCATGGGTCTGATGCGGCTCTTCTGGATCCCCGCCGGCGGCACGCCTGCCGATGGTGCCTATGTCAGCTACCCCTTGCCCGCCATGCTGCGCGCCGTGGCCGAGGCCTCCCGCGCGCATGACTGTCTCGTCATCGGCGAGGATCTCGGCACCGTGGCCCCGGGCTTTCGCGAGGCGATGACCGGGGCAGGACTGCTCTCCTACCGTGTTGTCTGGTTCGAGCGCTGGGAAGGTGGGCTCTACAAGGCACCCGAGGCCTACCCCGAGACGGCGCTCGCCACCGTCTCGACCCACGATCTCGCCACGGTACAGGGCTTCCTCGTCGGTCGGGACATCGACTGGCGGCTGGAAGTCGGCCAGCTCGATGCGGCCGAAGCCACGGCTGCCCGGGCGGAACGGGCAGCCGACATCAGAAAGCTCGCCGATGCGCTGGCGCACGAGAAGCTGCTGGCGGCCGAGACCGCGGACGGACTGGCGCTGGCGCTGCATCGTTACCTCGCCCGCACGCCCTCTGCCCTCGCCATGGTCCAGGTGGAGGACCTAGAGGGCGCGACCGAGCAGCCCAATTTGCCGGGCACTATCGACGAGCACCCGAATTGGCGCCGGCGCATGTCGGGCGACGTGACGACCCTGATGGACCAACCACTCGCCGCACGCCTCATCGAGATCATGGCCGAGGAGCGCCCGCGTTGAGCACCAGCCAGCCGCCCATTGCTACTTACCGCCTGCAGCTCAGAAACGGTGTCGACTTCAAGGCGGTCGAGGCGATCCTGCCCTACCTCGTTCGGCTCGGCATCAGCCACCTCTACCTCTCACCGATCTGGCGGGCCGCACCGGGCTCGACGCATGGCTACGATGTGGTCGATCCCAATGCCATCGACACCGACCTTGGCGGCGAGGCCGGCTTTTTGGCCCTGGCCGAGGCAGCTCGAGGCGCCGGGCTCGGCATCATCCTCGACCACGTTCCCAATCACATGGGCGTCGGCCAGGAGAACGCGTGGTGGTGGAACGTCCTGGCCGAGGGCGAAGCGAGCCGCCATGCCGGCCATTTCGACATCGACTGGCGGGCGAGCGCCAATCCCGGCCGCGTCCTCTTACCGGTCCTGGGTAGACCCTATGGCGAGATCCTGGCCGCGGGCGACCTCGAGGTCATCGGCACGGATGACGGTTTCGAGCTTCGCTATCACGACCAACGCTTCCCGCTCACCGCCGCCGATTTGCCCGAGAGCACGGACGACCTGCACGACATCTTGGAGCGCCAGCCCTATCGTCTCGCTTGGTGGCGGCTCGGCAGCGAGGCCTTGAACTATCGACGCTTCTTCGACATCGACGGCCTGATTGGCGTGCGCGTCGAGGACGAGGCGGTTTTCGCCGATTGCCACCGGGCCCTTCTGGGCTTCGTTGCCGAGGGCCGCGTCCAGGGTGTGCGCCTCGATCATATCGACGGCCTCGCCGATCCCACGGCCTACCTGCACCGGCTCGATGCGGCGCTCCGCGATGCGTCGGGCGCCGATCCCCAGCCGCCGGTCTGGGTCGAGAAGATTCTAGAGGGCGACGAGCGCCTGCGTCCCGATTGGCCGGTTGCCGGAACCACGGGCTACGAGGCGGCCGACCGCTTGAACCGCCTCTTCGTCGCGGCCGAGGGTGCCGCCATCCTGGACGCGCTCTGGCGCGCCATTGCCGGCCACCGCGCCGATTTCGAGCGCATGCTCGGCGCCGCCAAGGCGACTATTCTGGAGCAGAGCTTCGCGGGCGAACTCGCGAGACTCGTCCGCGACGCGCTGGCCATCGCCGCCGCCGACCGCAGCTATCGCGACCTGGGCCCGGCCTCGTTGCAACGTGCCATCGCCGGCATCATCGAGGCCTTCCCGGTCTACCGCACTTATCTCGACCACTATCCAGCCGAGGCCAGCGACAAGCGCTTGCTGGCCAACGTCATCGAGACGGCCAAGGAAGCGGTGGCCCTGGAGGACGACTTCGCCTTCACCTTCGTAGCGGACCTCCTCGCCCGTACCGACCGGGATCCTTCGGCCCGCGATTGGGCGACCCGGCTGCAGCAACTCACCGGCCCGATCATGGCCAAGGCCAAGGAAGACACGGTTTTCTACCGCTACCACCGCCTCGTGGCCTTGAACGAGGTGGGCGGTGAGCCCGGCCACATGACGCTCGAGCCCGAAGCCTTCCACGCCTTTGCCGCCGGCCTCGCCGACCACCACCCGGCCAACCTGCTGGCGAGCTCGACCCACGACACCAAGCGCGGCGAGGACGTGCGGGCCCGGCTCGTGGTCCTGGCCGAACATGCCGAAGCTTGGACCGAAGCGGTCGGCGACTGGCTGCAGACCAAACCCGGTCTGCTGCGTGCGGCGGATGCCTATCTCCTCTACCAGACCATCGTCGGTGCGTGGCCGGACGGCCTGACACCCGCGGACGCGGGCGGCCTCGAAGCCTTCGCCGAACGCCTCGACGCCTATCTCGTCAAGGCTGCCCGCGAGGCCAAGGACAAGACCACGTGGACGGCCCCGGACGAGGCCTTCGAGGCGGCCTTGGGCGCCTACGCCCGCCAGTGCCTGGCCCCGGGCGTCGTTGCCGCGTTTCACGGCTGGCACCGCCGCCTGCTCCCGGCCGGTATCGTGTATGGCCTGGCCCAGACAGCGCTTCGCCTCACCATGCCGGGGATCCCCGACATCTACCAAGGCAGCGAGGGCTGGAACCTCTCGCTGGTCGACCCGGACAACCGTCGCCCGGTCGATTTCGGGCGCTTCGCCGCCGACCTTGCGGCACCTCCACCGGATTTCAACCGCGACTGGCGGCAAGGCCGGATCAAGCAGTATCTGATCCAAAAGCTCCTGCTCGACCGCGCGGGCCGCGCCGATCTCTATGCCCGAGGTCGCTATCTGCCTCTAGAGGCCGAGGGGCCGATGACCGCCAACGTCGTGGCCTTCGCCCGCCTGCACGAGGACCAGGCACTTATCGTCGCCGTGCCTCGGGCGATCGCCGACCACCTCCATCCCGACCAGGCGCCGGCCATTGCCAGGGCCTTCGCCGGCACGACGCTGAAGCTGCCGGACGACCTGCGCGAACGCCGCTGGCGGCCGCTGCTCGGCGAGCTGGACCAGGAGGGCTTCATCGACCTCGGCTGGGCGTTCAGCGCCTGGCCGGTGGCGGTTTTGGCGAGCGCGTAATATCGTCCGTTCCCGCCACGGTCGTGGGGGCGGGCGCTGGTGCATCGACCGGCTCGGCCTCCTCCGCTGGTGCTTCCGGCGCAGGCGGCGGGAAGACGTAGCGCAGGAGCTTGCATCCGAGCTCGATCAAAGCGAGCACCACGATGAACACCATGAAGAAGAGGAAGGCCACGCCACCATTGGTCGTGGGCTCGACCCACCAAATGGCGGCGACGGCGGCGAGCAGCGCCGCCACACTGGCGAGACCGTGTTGAAAGAAGGCGGCGAGCCATTTGAGCAACATCTCAACCGCCGAGAATGCTGAAAATCTGCGAGCCGTAGCGATCGACCCAGAGGCGGATCGCGACGCGTAGCTTCTCGGAGTCCCAGCCCCGGTTCCAATACTCGGGATTGGCCTCGATATCGGTGCGCCAGAGGACGAAGAACGCTTCGGCCTGGGCATAGGTCGTGACATCGGTGAGATCGGCCACCAGCATCAGCGCGTCCGGATCCCCCTTGTCGATCGACGGTGACCAGGCGAGCAGGAAGGGACCCCGCCTGGAGAGGTCGATCCGCGTCTCGCCCGCATCACCGATCGCCTGCAAGGCGGACGTCAGCCCATAACGATCGATCGCGGTCCGGCAGACATCGGGCCCGCGGAGCTCGTTCAGCGCGTCGGCGGTCTGGTCATCGGCAATCGGCCAGACCGTGACCATCTGTTCCTCGACCGGGACAGCGAGTTCGTCGCTGCGCGGCAAGGCTGCGATATAGGCCTCGCACAGCATCATGTACCTCTCGCGCTCGCCGCTCGACACCCGAGCGCGAAAGGCGACGATCCCATAAGCCGCGAAGTCCTCGGGCGGATACTGGTTCGGCCCGGCGAAGAGGCGCGAGGCCTTGACGGTGGCGACCCCGCCGAGCCCCCGCGTCCGCGGCTCCGGCGATGCGCTCGCGGGCGGGGCCACCGCCTCGGGGGGCGCGGCAACCGGCGCCGATGGGCCCGCGGACTCCGGTTCGGCGAGCGTCGGTGCGTCGACGTGCCGGTTCGTCACCAGCCAGTAACCGAGGCCGACAACGGCGATGACGGCGACGAAGAAGCCCAGGGCCCGCAACCTGGTGAGCAAACCTACCTCCCCGAAAACGGATGGGCGCTATAGGCAACCCGGAGTTCTCGCCATGGCCGAGCAATCTGTCAATCTCGGGACCAGCCCGCCGTCAGCCAGCCGGCTCCTTCGCCCAGTTCAGCCTGAGGGCATTGCCGACGACGACGAGCGAGCTCGCCGACATCGCAATGGCGGCGATCAGCGGGGTGACGAAGCCCAAAACCGCGATCGGCACGGTCAGCATGTTGTAACCGAAGGACATGGCGAGATTCTGCTTGACCAGTCGCCGGGTGGCGAGCGCCGTGTCGATTGCCGTGATCACCGGTGCCAGATGACGCCCCTGAAAGACCGCATCGGCTGCGGTCTGGCTGATGTCGACCGCCGAGGAGGGCGACATCGAGACATGCGCCGCGGCCAAAGCCGGGGCGTCGTTGAGCCCGTCGCCGACCATCATCACCCGTCGGCCCTGGGCCGCCAGGGAGCGCAGATGCTCGACCTTGTCGTCCGGCCGGCAGCCGGCGCGCCAGGTCTCGATTCCGACCAGTTTCGCCAAGGCTTCGACCGGCCCCGGCCGATCGCCCGAGAGCAGCTGCACCTCGAGCCCCCGGCCTCGCAGCTTGCGGATGGTGGCCGCTGCATCGGCGCGCGGCTGATCCGCGAAGACGAACTGTTGCGGCGCCTTGCCGGGTTCCGCGAGCCATAGCTCTGGGCCGCCCGTCGCCTCGTCCGCCACAGCATCGGGGATTGCCGTTTCCAGCGCCCATTCGCGCCGGCCGAGCCGTACCTCGCCCTGATCGGTCGGCCAGGCGAGGCCGAGCCCCGGCCGCTCCTCGACACCCCGCACCACCGGTGCCTCGGGCGCGGCGCGGACGAGCGAGCGGGCCAGCGGATGCCGTGAATTGCGCGCGATGCCGGCCGCGAGAGCCAGTCGTTCGGGATCATCGGGGCTCGATGCCAGCACGATATCGCCCGTCGTCAAGGTCCCCGTCTTGTCGAAAACGACGATGTCCACCTCGGCCAGCCGCTCGAGGGCGGTTGCCGACTTGAGGAGAATGCCCCGCACCATCAAGCGGCCGGAGGCGATCACCTGAACGGCCGGAACCGCAAGACCGAGGGCACACGGGCAGGTGATGATGAGAACGGCGATGGCATAAAGGAGGGCTGTCTGCCAGGCCGCCCCCATGATCAACCACCAGCCGAGAAACGTGCCCAGTGCCAGGGTGTGGACCAGCGGTGCATAGGCGCGGGCGATGCGATCGGCCAGCGCCACGAAGCGGCCGCGCTTTTGCTCGGCGAGCTCCATCAGCTCGACGATCTCGGCCAAGAGCGTGCCTTCGCCCACCGCCCGAACCGTGATCTCCAAAGGTGCCTGGAGGTTCACCGTGCCGGCGAAGACCCGGGCACCGGGTCCGGTCGCCGCCGGTACCGTCTCACCGGTAATGGCACTCGTGTCGATCTCACTCCGCCCGCTCTTGACCGTGCCGTCGACGCCGATCCGCTCGCCGGCTGCGACCAGCACGCTCTGTCCAGCCTCGAGCATCTCGGGCCGCACGCTCTTCGTCCGCCCGTCCGGCAGCAGCAGGGTGACGGCGGCGGCCCGAAGCGCCAGCAACCGCTCGACCGCCGAGCGCGCCACGCCCCTGGCCCGGCTGTCGAGATAACGGCCGATCAGGAGGAAGAAGAGCAGCATGATCGCACTGTCGAAATAGGCGTGATCGCCGTGGCGGATGGTCTCGAAGAGCGACATCGCCGGGGCCAGGATCACCGCCAAGGAGATCGGCACGTCCATGTTGGTGGTGCCGGACCGGAGCGCGGTCATCGCCGAGCGGAAGAACGGGCGGCCGGCATAGGCGATCGCCGGCAGCACGATCAGCGCCTGGACCCAGTGCATGAAGGTGCGGGTGGCATCGCCCATGCCGCTGAAATGGCCAGCCCAGATCGAAACCGCGAGCAGCATGACGTTGCTGGCGGCGAAGCCGGCCACCGCCATCGCCTTCAAGAGCTCGCGCTCGTGGCGGCTGTCGGCGATGGCGAGAGCCTCGGGATCGAACGGGACCACCGGATAGCCCAGGGCCTCGACCTTTGCGGTCAGGCTGTTGGCCCGGCTGCTCGGGCCGGTCCATTCGATCGTCAGCCGCCGGGTCGTCAGGTTGAGCCGGCCAGACTGGACGTCCGGCTCGGCCGCGAGTGCCCGCTCGATCTTGCTGACGCAGCCGCCGCAATGGACGTTTTCGACCATCAATTGCAGGGTCTTGAGCCCTGTCGTCTGGTCGCACTTGACGAAGCTCGTGACGTCGCCCGCCGTCTCGATCGGCGGCGCATCACCGGCGCCGCGTCCGAGACCGGCGCCGGTCAAGGCACTCACCGCAAGAGGACCCGCTCGGTGGTGACGTAGAGGTCGGCGCCACGGGAGACGATCAGACGCAAATCCCACAAGCCCGCCAGCGGCGCGGCAAAAGCGGCGCTGTAGAGCCCGGAGCCCGCGGGCTCCAGGGGCACCACGAAATCGTAGCCCTCGTGGGTCGGCCGTTCGAACTCGATCACCACATCCGCCCGGTAGAGCGGCGACCCGCCGTTCTCGGTGACGGCGACCTTGACGGTGCCGGCGCGCTCGGCCGTGAGCTCGGTCTCGATCGAGGCCGCCCAGCCCAACGCCTCCATCCGCGCTGCCGCCTCCAGGTTGCGATTGTAGTGCAGGCCCTTGTCGTATGAGCGATTGACCGCGATGCCGGTCCAGGTCGTGGCCGCAATGTAGATCATGATGGCGTTGACGCAGAAGACGACACCGAAGCCCGCCACGAAAATCCAGGGGATCCAGCTACCTTTCTCGGCGCCGATCCGGCGATTTTGCTGCGAACCCTGCTCCTGCTTCATGACTCTGGTCCCCGAAAGACGGTCGAGATCCGGCGCTCCTCGCCTGTCGTGAGGTCGGTCAAGACCATGGTGATCGGCGTCGACGACGCGGTCAAGGCATCGGGTGGTACGCGCACGAAGACCCGATGCGTGGTGACGTCGTCGGCCGGTGCCACGAGGGTCAGGGCCGCCGCCGGCTCGCTCGCGGGCGTGCTCAAGCTGTGCGCCGGGGCATCGTCGCCGAGGGTCAGCGAATAGCCCCGCTCATTGTGCGCCTTGTTGAGGATGCGGACGTCGTAGCCGTTCCTGATGCTGCCGTCGGCCATGGTCACGAAGAGCGGATTGCGTTCAGGAATGACCGAAAGCTCGGTCGTGGCCCGCAGCAGGAAGGCACCGGCCATCACCACTGCCGCCAGCAGCAGCACGCCGACATAGACCATGGTGCGTGGCCGGACGACGCGATAGACGGGCGGTTCGCCATTGGCCCGGCGCTCCTGGTTGCGCTCGCTGTCGTAGGCGATCAGATCGGCGGGCCTGCCCACCTTGGCCATGACGTCGTTGCAGGCGTCGATGCACAGCCCGCAGCCGATGCACTCGAGCTGAAAGCCGTCGCGGATGTCGATGCCGGTAGGGCAGACCGCGACGCACTGCTTGCAATCGACGCAATCACCACGATCGTCCCAGCTGTCGCCCTTTTTGTGCTTGCCACGGGGCTCGCCGCGCCAAGCTTCGTAGGTCACGGCCATCGTGTCCTGATCGACCAACGCGGCTTGGATGCGCGGCCACGGACACATGTAGGTGCAGACCTGCTCCCGCGAGATACCTGCGAGGAGATAGGTGGTCGCCGTGAAGAGGAAGGTGAAGAAGTAGACGACCGCACTGGCCTGGCCGGTGAAGAATTCCACCACCACCGTCGGCGCGTCGTTGAAGTACATGATCCAGGCGCCGCCGGTCAGGAAGGCGATGAGGAACCAGATCACGTGCTTGGTGATGCGCTTGCGCCACTTGGCCGGGGTCCAGGGCTGCTTGTCGAACCGCATGCGCTCGTTGCGGTCGCCTTCGATGCGTCGCTCGACCGCCATGAAGAGGTCGGTCCAGACGGTCTGCGGACAGGCGAAGCCGCACCAGATGCGGCCGAAAAGGGAGGTGACGAAAAACAAGCCGAAGGCGGCGAGGACCAGGAGCCCGGTCAGGTAGTAGATTTCCTGCGGCCAGATCTCGATCCAGAAAAAGTACAGACGCCGGCCGGCCATATCCACGAGGATGGCCTGATCCGGAACATTCGGGCCGCGATCGAAGCGCAGCCACGGCGCCAGATAATAGATGCCGAGCATGATGGCGAGCCCGACCCACTTGATCGTGCGGAACCGCCCCTTGATCGCCTTGGCGTAGACCTCGACCCGCCCCTGATAAAGAGGCGAGCTTCGTTGTTCTTGGCGGGACTGGACGTCCTCGACCTGTACCACGTCACTCAATCGACACCTGCCTGCCAGCTCGTCGCGGCCACGAGCCACGGTTCACGCTGATCTAGCGCTACCGCACCGGGCCTGCATTGACCTGTCTCAACTCCCCTTTCCTAGCACGTTCGTCGCTCGTTCGGGCGCGACCCGGTGGCGCGGGTCAGCACGAGATGATATTGGTTAAGCCGAGCTGAACGCACCGACTCGAACGGGTGACCAATGGTTGATTGCATCAGCTGTCACGCTAAACTGCCGAGAGTTCCTCGGTCACCGTGGGGAGTCGACTCGCCTGAGTCCTCGACCGCGCTTCGGCACGAGATGCTGCAAGTGGGGTGGGGCAGCGGGAGGCAACGGCGGCCGAGGTTCAGAGGAGCGAGCAGAATGCGCAGACGACGGGTCTGGGCCGGCATGATCGGCGCAATCATCGGCTGGGGTATCGCCGGGCTCGATGGTGGCTTTGCGGGCACCGTCGACATCCCCTCGCCGCGTGCCGATTTCGTCGCCTCCGGCGTGCTGACATCGTCCCGCCACGGGAGCCAGCCGTTCGATCTCGCCCGGAATGGCCGGCTGGTGCGTCAGGTTCTCGTGGTTGCCGAGGACCGGGTCGAAACGGTTTTCGATCGCTTCAATGCCGACATCAGGGTCGTCGACACCGGGATGGCCGCTGTCCCTTCGACATCTGGTGCGACCGCTAGCCTGCTCGACCCCTTCAGCCGTGCCGAGCATGTCGCCGACGCGCGACTGCAAATCACGCGTGCCGGGATGGGCAGTCACATCGGCATTCCCTGCGAACGGTACCGCGCAATCGGTACCGCGGAAGGTAAGCCGCTTCACGTCACCGCTTGTATCACGTCCGACGGCATTCCCCTGGTTACCGCCATTTTCAGCGCCCCCCTGACCGTTCTCACCGAGATCACCGAAATCGAGTTCAGCTCGCCCGATCTCGACATCTTCATCGGTCCGAGTGCCCCCACCACGGGCAACGTGACCAAAGGCTGATTATCGTCGCCTATGGGTCGGTGTGCGCTATCCACGAACTGATCGACACCGAAGCCTCTCTGCCACTCATTCCCCCAGCACTTGACGTGCCGCGCGTCCAACCGGCAATCAACCTCGCACCAAGCCACGGGGCAACCAGCCGGGGAGGGCAGATCACCATGCGGCTCTATCGTGGGTTCAGCGACCAGGCGTCGCTCGATGCCGCTTACGACCCGGCCCGCACTGCCGTCGATGCCGTGGGCATGATGGCCGGTTGGCAGACGCGGAGTGCCCTGGCGCTGGCGCGGCTGGAGGGACAGCTCGATATTCGCTACGGGCCGACCGTGGCCGAGCATCTCGACATCTTCCCGGCAGGGTCGGGGGCGCCCGTGCATATCTTCATCCATGGCGGCTACTGGCGACGCTTCGCCGCCCGTGATTTCGCCTGGATCGCCGAGCCGCTGGTCGCCCGCGGTATCACTGCCGTCATCGTCAACTACGCGCTTTGCCCCGAGGTGTCGCTCAGCGAGATCGTCCGTCAAGCTCGCGCCTCGATCGCCTGGTGCCACGGAAACGCCGAGCGCTTCGGCGGCGACGCCGGGCGGCTGACCGTCTCCGGCCATTCCGCCGGCGGCCATCTGGTCGCCATGGCGCTGGCCACCGACTGGCCCGGCAGCTATGGCCTGCCCGCTACTTTGGTGCGGCAGGCGCTGACCGTGAGCGGCCTCTTCGATCTTCGGCCCTTTCCCTACAGCTATTTGCAGCCAGCGCTGCAACTGACGACAGCCGAGGTTCTCGCCCTGAGCCCGATAGACCTTGCGCCTTTGGCCGAGACCCGGCTGACTGTTGTGGTCGGATCCGCCGAAAGCAGCGAGTTTCGTCGGCAGAGTCGGGATTTCGCCGCAGCGTGGCAAAAAGGTGGGATGCCCTGCCATTTTGCCGAGTTGGCTGGTGCCGACCACTTCACCGCGCTCGATCGGCTGTTTGCCCAGGAGAGCCCCCTCCTCGACGCGCTGGTGGGCTGATCGAGATAGCGTATTTGGCGAATTTTGCCGATGATTATCGCTTTATAGGCGAACAAAGATCGTGTAGGTTGCCAGCGTTAGGTGAATGTTAACTGTTTCGTGCTGTTTTAGCGCCTGAGCAGCAAGACAACGATTGGCACCCAGATGACCCATTCCGCGCCTGCGACCGCGCCGTCGATCGAGCCGCAGCATCCGCCGCATGGTTGGGCGATGCCGATCGACGAGCCGGGTATCGACATCAAGGAGATCATCGGCATCCTCAAGCGCCGCCGCTGGGTGATCATCTCCTGTGTGCTGCTGGTGACGACGCTTGCGACCCTGATCGGTCTGCAGCAGACGCCGCGCTACACGGCGACGGCGCTGATCATGATCGAGCCGCGCGAAAACCGGGTCGTCAATGTCGAGCAGGTCATGCAGGGTCTCGGCACCGACTCCGCGACCGTGGACACCCAGCTCAAGGTGATCAAATCGCGCAGCCTGATCGAACGGGTGATGGCGCAGCTCAATCTCTTTGCCGACGCCGAATTCAATGCGGCGCTGCGCCAGGACGATCGGGAACTACAACTCGTTTACGCCGGACCCTGGGACCGCTTCCTCGCCTGGCTGCCCGATGAATGGCTGATCGCCTCGGGCCTCGCCGAGGAGCCGTTGCCGGCTCAGCTGCTCCAGGACGAAGGCTTTGTCGCCCAGGCGGCGATCGACAACTTCGACAGCCGGATGCAGGTGCGCCAGGAAGGCCGGTCCTATGTGATCGCCGTCAATTTCACGTCGGTCAGCCCAGCCAAGGCGGCGCGGATCGCCAACGCGGCGGCCGATCTTTACGTCAAGGATCAGCTCGATGCGAAGCTCTCGGCCACCGCCAAGGCCTCGGGCTGGCTCGGTGATCGGCTCGAGACGCTGCGCGAGGACGTGCGGCTCGCCGAGGAGGCGGTCGAAAACTACCGTCTCCAGCACGAATTGATCGACGCGCGAGGCATCTCGCTGTTCGAGCAGGAGCTCTCCGATCTCGGCCGAGAGGCGTCGCAAGCGCGGGCCGAGCTCGCCGAAAAGCGGACCCGGCTGCAGCAGATCCGGGCGATGCGCAGCCGCGGTCAGAGTCTCGACAGCGTCGCCGAGGTGCTGAACTCCATGGTCATCGTCAATCTGCGCCAGCAGGAAGCCCAGCTCTTGCGGCAGGAATCGGAGCTCAGGACCTATTTCGGCGAGCGCCATCCGAGGATCCAGAACCTGACCGCGGAAAAGGCGAATCTCCAGGCCAAGATCGCGGTCGAGGTTGATCGGATCATCCAGAACAGCGAGAACGAGCTGCAGGTGCTGGCCGGCCGGGTGCGCGCTCTGGAGGCCGAGGTCGACGATCTCAGCGGTCGCACCGAGCAAGAGCGCGGCCTCTATGTCCAGCTGCGCGAGCTGGAGCGCGAGGCGCACGCCAACCGCCAGCTCTACGAGGCTTTCCTGCAGCGCTTCAAGGAGACCCGCGAGCAGCAGGAGATCGTCGAGCCGGACAGCAGGGTAATCAGCCGCGCCGCCGCTCCGGACCGACCGAGCACGCCCGGGACCAAGCTTTTCACCGCCGTGGGGTTCACCGCCTCCCTGATGCTCGGCGGTCTCCTGGCGCTGTTGCTCGAGCGGCTCGACAACGGCATCCGCAGCGGCCGGCAGGTCGAGGAGTTGTTGGGTCTGCATGCGCTGGGGCTGGTACCCCGGCTCGACAAGCTCAAGCGCGGGATGCTGCCGCATCACTACCTGATGGCCAAGCCGCTCTCTGCCTATACGGAATCGATCCGGGCCATCTATACGTCGATGCAACTGACCGACGTCGACAACCCACCCAAGCTGGTGCTCGTGACCTCGTCGCTGCCGCAGGAGGGCAAGAGCACCCTGGCCTTGAGCCTCGCCACCTTCGCTGCCCGCTCGGACCAGAAGGTGTTGTTGATGGATCTCGATCTGAGGCATCCGAGCGTGCATCGCGACCTTCGGGCACGCCCGGAGATCGGCTTCGTCGAGCTGATGGCCGGCGAGCAGACGTTGGACGAGGTGATCGCGCACGACGTCGATACCGGCATCGACTACCTGCCGGTCAAGCGGCAGACCGCCAACCCGACCGACCTCTTGTCGAGTCGCAAGATGACGCAGTTGATGAAGGATCTGCGGCATCGCTACGACTATGTCGTGATCGACTCGGCCCCGCTACTCGGCGTGACCGACTCGAAGATCGTCACCCGCCTGGTCGACAAAGTGCTGTTCGTTACCCAGTGGGAGAAGACACCGGCCGAGACCGCTCGCAACGGCCTCGCCACGCTCCGCGAGGTCAATGCCAATATCGGTGGCTCGGTGCTCACCCAGGTCGATGTGAAGAAGCACGCCCATTACGGCTATGGCGACGTCGGCCAATATTACGGCAAATACCAGAAATACTACGTCAACTGAGCGGACGGTCGGGCGGCGGGGTCGCCGGCACCGTCCGCGCCGGGCGATTGTCATTGGCTGCCGGCGTGGCTGCGGACAGCGGAGCTGCGATGTCCGTGGCAGACCCGGGCGCGGCCGAACTGCCGCGCCGCTGCGTCTCGAGCAGGCGGACGAGCCGGTTCAGTTCGCCCAGTGCCTGGTTGCGATAGCGAAGCAGGAGAGCTATCGCCCCGGCTGGGTCGGTCTGCTTGAGGAAGGCCCTGGTGAGCCCGGTTTCCCGGCGCTGGAGTTGACCGCCCGCCAGTAGCGCTTCCTCGAGTTGCCGAGCGCGACGTAACCGCCAGAAAGCCATGGCGATGCCCTCGACGCATTCGGCCTCGAACACGTCCCGCGGCTGCAGCTTTTCGCGCACGCCTTCGGCCATCATCGCCGCCGGTAGGCTGGCGTTTTGTGGTAGCACTTCGAGCGAGCCGGCGCGCAAGCCGTGGCGCAGCGCGTTGCGCCTCGACCGGCTCTTGCCCTCGGTCGATTTGGGTCCGCTCGAACGACGCCCATTGGCGCGACTGGCAGCACGCTGTGCTTCACTGCGGGGACGCTTCGCCATCCATCGACTCCATCTCCAAGGAAGCCGCAGGGTAGGCAAATATAGGAAAACAATCAAGACGCTTCTCACTCGGCGAGGAAACCGTGCGCGACCGGACGGCGCAACCGGGCGATTCGATGCTGGTCTCGGCGGGGTGGTGACTGCATATTCGTGTTTGCTGTCAGTTGTTGGAATCTGCAATGTCTCGAATGGTTGCCGCCACCACTATCAAAGTTACCGGGGCACTGGTCGTTCTGGTCCTCGCCACGGCCTATGTACTCGGGGTCTGGCCCTTTGCCGGCGACCTGGAGGAGGTTGCCGGAAGCCAGGGGGAGGCGCTCGTCGGCGGTCCCTTCAGTCTGGTCGATGAAACCGGCAGGCGGGTAACCGATGCGGATTTTGCCGGACGCAGCAAGCTGATGTTCTTCGGCTACACCTATTGCCCCGACATGTGCCCGCTGGGTCTCGCCACCATGGCGGCGGCTTACCAGCAGTTGAGCCCGGAAGAGCGGCAACGGGTCGTGCCGATTTTCGTCACTGTCGATCCCGAGCGGGACACGGTCGAGGCGATCGCCGATTACGTCGACCTCTTCCATCCAGACTTGGTCGGTCTCACCGGCACGCTCGAAGAGACCGACGCCGCCGCCAAGGCCTACCGCGTCTACTATCGCAAGGCCGAGAGCGAGAGCGCCACCGAGTACCTCGTCGATCACTCGACGTTCACTTACCTGATGGACGGCGAGAATCACTACGTCACCCATTTCGGCCACGACGCGCAACCGGCCGATCTGGTCGAAGGTATCCGCCGCCATCTAGAAAGCGCTGGCTAGACGAGCGTGCCGCCACGATTCGCGGGGTTGCTCGATGACGACAGCTTGGTGAGACGATAGGCGACCTTCTGCCGGGCGAGTTGCATGATTGTCGCCCGATCCGCGTTCACCGGTGCCTGAAAAACAACCTCGACGAGGCTCGCCGGGTGCATGGCCGTGACTCGCTGGGCCGTGCCGATGACCGCGATTTCGACAATGATCTCGTCCAATGGGGTGCTCATCGGACAATTCTATAGCAATTTTCGGCTCTATAGCAATTTTCGGCCCGCCACCGACAGCCTGTTTTTTCAGAACCGCGTGGACATGCTGCGACGCACGATCTAAGAGCGTCGAGACGCCGTACATATATCGATCTGATACAGGTCGATCTGTGACCGTGGCAGACGAGGCAGGACGATGGATGGTGATGTGAACCGGGGCGGCGCGCGAGTTGGCGCTGTGGGTAGCCGTCGATGGGCTCGAGGGCAGGCGGTCGTTCGGCTGCTGGCGGTCGGTTGCATCATGGCCCTGCTCGCCGGCACCGCTCGAGCTCAGCAGCCGGCGATGGTCCAGGTCGATCCCGTCATCACCGAGCCGCTGACGCAGACCGTGGGTATTCTCGGGCGGATCGTCGCCAAACAAGAGGGGCCGGTGGCGGCGCGGGTCGCTGGGCCGGTTGCCGAAATCGCGGTCGAGGTCGGCGATCGAGTCGAAGCCGGGGCACTGATCGCGACCCTCGACACGACCCGCCTCGCCCTCGATCGGGCCCTTGCCGAGGCCGATGCCCGAACGGCCGAAGCCGAGCTGATGGCCGCGGAGCGCGAGCTCGAGCTGATCGAGCTGGAACGTGCGCGGCTGGTGCAGCTCGAAGGCTCGGCCGCCTTCTCGCGCGCCCGTCTCGACGACAAGGCCAAGGAAGCGACAGTGGCCGCGAGCCGGATCGAGGCCGCCGCCGCACGGCTCGCCCGGACACGCGTCATGCTGGACTATCGCGACGCCGATTTGGGCGACGCGCAGATCAGGGCACCCTTTCCGGGCGTGGTGGTCGCCCGGCATGTCAGCGCCGGCGCGCATGTCCAGGTCGGCGAGCCGGTGATCAGCCTGGTGGACGACGTCGATATCGAGGTCGAGGCCGATGTTCCGGCCGAGCGCTTGGCCGAGCTCGATGCCGGGGTCGGGGTCAGCTTCGCGCTGGCCGGTGGTGGCACTTATGATGCCGTGCTCAGGGCGATCGTGCCGATGGAGAACCCGTTGACCCGGACTCGCGCCGTGCGCTTCGCCACCGCCGATGGTGGGCTCACCAAGGCTCGGGCCATCGGCCAGAGTGTCACTGTCCTGCTGCCGGTCGGCGCCCCGCGCGACGTGGTGACCGTGCACAAGGACGCGGTGACGGTGAGCCTCGACGGACGCCAGGTCTTCGTCGTGGACGGCGACGATACGGCCCAACCGCGCCTCGTCACCCTCGGTGCCGAGATCGGCAATCGCTTCGAGGTCATCGATGGCCTCGTGCCCGGCGATCTCGTGGTGGTGCGCGGCAACGAGCGCCTCCGGCCGGGCCAAGCGGTAGCCTACGGTCTGCCCGAGGTCGGCGGCGCGCCGAACAAGGCGACGCCGGCCGGCGAGCGGAGCTGAGCCCTTGAACCTCATCCGTCTCGCCATCGAGCGGCCGATCGCGGTCGTCGCGGCTGTCCTCATGGCGGTCATGTTCGGTTACGTGGCGCTGACGAGCATTCCGATCCAGCTCGCCCCCGACGTCACCAAGCCGGTGATCTCGATCACCACCACTTGGCCGGGGGCGGCACCGGCCGAGGTCGAGCGCGAGATCGTCAACGAGCAGGAAGAGGTCATGAAGGGCCTCGAGGGACTCGAGCGGATCGAGAGCAAATCCGAGGACGGTCAGGCGACGCTGACCCTCGAATTCGCCGTCGGCGCCAATATGGACCGGGCCCTGCTCCTCGTCGCCAACCGCCTGCAGCGCGTCGCGAGCTACCCGCCAGAAGCCACCGAGCCGACGATCTCCTCGTCGGGTGCCGACGACAACGCCATCGCCTGGTTCGTCATTACCCGTCAACCCGGCAACGACCTGCCGATCGCGAGCTTCGGCAAGTTCGCCGAGGATACCATCCAGGATCGGCTGCAACGGGTGCAGGGCGTGGCGCGGGTCGACATCTTCGGCGGCGCCGATCCGGAACTGCAAATCGTCGTCAGCCCGGAAAACCTCGCCCGCTATCGGCTCACCGTGCCCGAGGTCGTCGACGGCCTGCGCGAGGCGGGCATCGCGCTGACCGCCGGCGACGTCGCCGAGGGCAAGCGTCGCTACGTGGTCCGCACCGAAGGCGAATTCCGCAGCCCTGCCGACGTCGAGGCCGTCGTCCTCCGCTCGATGGCCGATCCGCTGAGCGGCCGGCTCGGCCGGGTCACCGTGGCCGACGTAGCCTCGGTCCGCTTCGGCATCAAGGAGGTCAACTCGACCATTCGCGTGCTGGGCGAGGAGGCGCTGGTCGGTCGCGCCATCCGCGAACTCGGCTCCAACGTCATCGAAACCATGGAAGGCGTGCGCGCCGCGGTCGAGGAGCTCAACGGCTACGCCCTGCCCAATGCCGAATTGGAGATGCGGCAGGTCTATGACGAGACCGTCTACATCAACAGCGCGATCAGTCTG
>JAABSG010000011.1 GCA_011390475.1 Geminicoccaceae bacterium
GCCGGCTGTGGCATGCGCGAGGTGTCGGTATTTTTCACCGACGTCGACATCTACGTGATCTCGCTCTATCTGCCGACGCCGGCCACTGACGCCGCCACCGTTCTGGCCCCCGACACGGCGAAGCTGGTGCGGCTCGACATCGTCTATGATGGATCGATGCCGGACAGCTTGCCGGACGAGTGGCGCTCGCGCATCGCGGACGCGGTGTCGACTGAAATGCTGAGGACGCTGCAAGGCTTCTACACACGCATCCGCAGCGGCGACGTGGCGACGATCGGCTATGCCCCCGACAGCGGCACCAGGCTTCGCATCAATGGCGAGGCCGTCGTCGCTCGGCCCGGGAACGATCTGATCGACACCATGCTGAGAATCTGGCTCGGGGACAGCCCCATCTCGGACAATCTCGAGCGCTTGCTGCTCGAGGGCTCCTGCCCCTGACGAGCGCTCGGCCGCGCCCTGCAACCGATCGGACGAAACGACCGAGCCGTGTCGATGGCGGAGACGAAACCGGCCACGGGGGGCGAGCACGTCGAGAGACGTCACCGGCAGCAACCGCTCGATGCTGGCGGCGCGCGGCCAGCAGCGACCATGCGGATCGACAGACGGCGCAGCTGCTTGCCGGTGACATGATGCAGGCGGAACCGCAGCCATATCGCGTCAGCATCGCCGGATGAGGAGGTTGGATAATCGGCAAGCTCAATGCCAGATCGAAAGCTCAGACGACGCCCGCCAGCCTCGATGCATGATCCAGGCCGGGCTTGCCGACCGAGAGCCGCTCTGCAGACACCTCGGACCAGCACGACCGCACCTGCCGCGCCGCCGCCCTCGAGCTCGGGCTGATCGGTGGACCCTCTGGATGCTCGACCAACCCGCTACCCCGCGGCATCTTCACCCTGCCGGGGGGGCGCGGAACAAGGTTTCCCGACAACCGCACGATGTGCCGAAATGACCGCACGCTCGTCTCGCAGATTGGCTGCTGCCACGTCCAACGCACACGTATTGTCGCCGACATGTCATGAATTGCTGGCACTAGTCCTGCCCGTCAGTTGCTGTGCAGGAACAGAGGAGGTGTCGAGCATGACGAAAGCGAAGCTGCCTTTCGGGGCGTTCACCGGTATCGCCGTGCTGGCGGCCAGCGCGGTCCTCGCACCCGCCGTCGTGTCCGCCGAAGAGGTCACGATCAATCTCTGGTCGCGCGCTGATCGCTCGGGCCCCTTGCGCGCCGGCAACATCGTGGCGGCTGCCGATCAGCTCAATCGAATGTTGGAGACAACGGGTAGCGAGACCCGCGTGGTCATCGATCTCTTCGAGAACAACGCCGACGGCTTCGACGCCGACGCGCTCGATCTCTTCAAGGCCTTCGCCGTCGATCGCGGCCCGGACATCTACGTGCTGGCCCACGAATGGATCGGCGCCTTCGTCGAGGAGGGCTTGGCCTACCAGCTCGACGACCATATCGAAGCCAATCCCGAGCTCTATGACGACGTCATCGACACGCTCTGGGAATCGGTCGCCTACAAGGGTAGCCGCTACGGCATTCCCCAGGATTCCGAAATCCGCATGTTCTTCTACGACAAGAACATGCTCCGCCAGATCGGCAAGGACGAGGCCTTCATCGAAGGGCTGCCCGCCTTGGTCGAGAGCGGTGAGTTCACCATCTACGACATGACCGACCTCGCCAAGGAGGTCGTCGACGGCGGTGCTGCCGAGTACGGCATCGTGCATCGACCCAATGTCGGACCGGACTTCCAGATGCTGATGAAGAGCTTCGGCATCGACCAGTACAATGCCGACGAGGGCAAGCTGCAGATCTCCGAGACGCAGCTCGCCGCCTTCTTCGACTGGCTGAAATACAGCGTCGATGCCGGCGTCATTCCGGCCAACATGACCGCCTGGTCGTGGGACGAAGTGCATGCGAGCTTCCGCACCGACAAGACCTCGTTCATCAAGTTCCACGGCATCTGGAATGTCCCGGCTCAGCTCGAGACCAGGGGCCTGACCAAGGACACCTATTTCGACGAGATCGGCTGGACGCACAGCCCGGCCGCCGAGGCCGGCGGCGCGCCTGCGAACCTCTCGCACCCGATCATCTACGCCGTCTCGGCCGAGAGCGAGCATCCCGAGCTCGCCGCCCTCATCATCGGCCTCGCCAGCCAGAACTACCTCAACACCGCCCACGCCGTCACAACCGGCCACACGCCGATCAATCACGGCCAGGCGGCGATGCCCCGCTTCGTCGAGGAAGGCTGGGCGCTCCGGGCCGGGGCCCCGATGCTGGAATACGCCAGCTTCATGCCGAACCATGCGATGATCGGCCAGTACAACGCCATCGTCTTCACCGGCATCCAGGCGGTCGAGACGGGCCGTCTCGAGCCCAAGGACGCGGCCGCCTTCGTGGTCGAGGAGCTGCAGGCGGAGCTCGGCGACGAACTCGTCGTGCTCGACTGAATGACGCCGGAGGGGGCCGCGTCGTCCGGCCCCCTCGCTTCACCGGGATGACCATGACCAGCCAGTCATCGGCGACCAGCCGGTCATCGGCCGCCGCCCGCCGGCAGCTCGCCAACATGGCCCTCTTCATGGGGCCGGCGACCGTGCTGCTCTTCATGTTCTTCATTGCGCCCGTCGTGGTCGACGTCTTCGTCGCCTTCACCGACATGGGCCGCTCGCTGCGCGTCACCGAGTTCACCACCGCCAATTTCGAGCGGCTGCTGACCAATGACAGCCGCATCGGCCCGACCATGGCGGTGACCTTCACCTACGTCCTGCTCACGCTCGGCATCTTCAACGTCACCTTCGGCCTGCTCCTGGCGCTGACCACCACCGCCTTGCCCGAACGCTCGGGCGCCTTCTTCCGCGCCATCTGGCTCCTGCCGCGGATGAGCCCGTCAGTGGTCTACGCGCTCTTGTGGGCCTGGGTGATCGGGCCGACCGATCGCGGGCTGATCAACCAGGTCGCCGTCGGCTGGCTCGGCCTCGAACCGGTCGATCTCCTCTCCAACCAGCCGATGCTGCTCATCGTCCTGGCCAACGGCTTCATCGGCGCGTCGATGGGCATGATCATCTTCACCAGCGCCATTCGCGCCATCCCGGAGCACCTGTTCCACGCCGCTCGCGTCGACGGTGCCGGGCCCCTGGCCGTCATCTGGCACATCACGCTGCCGGCGTTGCGCTGGCCCTTGAGCTTCATCACCGTCTACCAGACGCTCTCGCTCTTGGTGAGCTTCGAATATATCTGGCTGATCACCAATGGTGGACCCTTCTACGACACCATGGTCTTCGCCCTCTACGTCTACAAACGCGCCTTCGAGAACGGGCAATACGCCTACGGTGCCGCCTTGAGCCTCATCCTGGTCGCCATCGGCATCGCTGCCTCCCTTTTGATGTGGCGCCTGCTCGACATGAAACGGCTGCTGCAGACGCCCAAAATCGAGGTCCAATGAGCATCGAGGTCCAATGAGCGTCACCCTGCCGTCGCTGCAGCGGGCGCGCCCGGCCCCGCTTCGCGCCCAGGCCGACTGGGACGCGCTGGCCAAGGCCGGCAACCGCCGGCGCGCGATCGGCCAAGGTTTGCTGATGGCCTTCCTCGTCACCGTCTCGGTGCCGATCCTGCTGCCCTATTTCTGGATGTTCACGATCTCCGTATCGGCGCGGACCGGCGGCGTCGATTCGGCCGTGCTCTGGCGCTCGATCGGCATTCTGGTGCCCGCCGTTCTCGCCTTGGGCTTCCTCAACCTCTTGACCGATCGTGGCATGCGCCGCCTCTACGGTGCGGCCGGCATCGTCCTCATCGCTGGCACTGCACTCGCCTGGGCGATCGGCCCCGACCTCCATCTGCAGAACTGGGCTTTTCTGCGTGATGCCAATTTCGTCGAGAACCTCTCCGGCCGCGGCGCCGGCACGGTCGAGGCGCAGTTTCCCTCGGTCTGGACCGCCTTCGGCAACTCGCTGCTCTTGGCCGGCGTGCAGACCTTCCTCGTCCTCTCGGTCGCGACCCTCGCCGGCTACTACCTCTCGCGCTTCAATTTCCAGGGTCGGGCGAGCTTCCTCCAGGCGCTCCTGATCCTCCACGCCTTCCCGGCGATGACTTTGATCATCCCGATCTTTCTCTTGATGCACTGGACCGGGCTGCTCGACACTCTGACCGGCGTCATCCTGGTGATCGCGACGCTGGAGCTGCCCTTTGCGGTCTTCATCATGAAGGGCTTCTTCGACGCCGTGCCCTGGGACATCGAGATGCAGGCCATCGTCGACGGTGCGTCGCGCCGCCAGGCCTTCGCCCAGGTCGTGTTCCCCCAGGTCAAGGTCGGACTTCTGGCCGTCGGCGTCTTCTCCTTCATCCGCGGCTGGGAAGAGTACGTCTTCGTCCGCACCCTCCTCTTCGACAAGCAGAACTGGACGATGAGCCTCTACATTTTCTGGGTGAGCGAGGACATCATGGGCGTCGATTACGGCGTGGTCGCGGCGGTCGGCGTGTTCTACGTCGTGCCGTCGATCCTCCTCTATGTCTTCTGCCAGAAATACCTCGTGCAAATGAGCCTCGGCGGGATCAAGGGATAAGCATGGCCAGGATCGAGCTCGAGCAGGTCGCGAAAAGCTGGGGCGATGTCGTCGCCGTCGAGCCTACCGACCTCGTGATCGAGGACGGCGAGTTCGTGGCCATCCTCGGCCCCTCCGGCTGCGGCAAGTCGACGACGCTCTTCATGCTCGCCGGCATCTACGCCCCGACCGGCGGCGAGATCCGCTTCGACGGCCATCTCGTGAACAGGGTCGAGGCCAGGGACCGCAATGTCGGCATCGTCTTTCAGTCCTACGCCCTCTACCCGCACATGACTGTTGCCAAGAACATCCGCTTTCCCTTGAAGTTCAAGGGCGTGCCCGCCGACGAGGCCGCCCGCCGCGTGAGCGAGGCCGCCCGCCTCGTGCATGTCGAGGAGCTGCTCGACCGTCTGCCGGCCGAGATGTCCGGCGGCCAGCAGCAGCGCGTGGCCCTGGCCCGGGCCCTCGTCAAGGAACCGCAACTCCTCTTGCTCGATGAGCCGCTCTCCAATCTCGACGCCACCTTGAGGCTCACCATGCGCGCCGAGATCCGCCGCCTGCAGCGCCGCCTCGGGGTCACCACCATCCTCGTCACCCACGACCAGATCGAGGCCACCACCATGGCCGACCGCGTGGTCTGCATGTCCAAGGGCCGGATCGAGCAGATCGGGACCGCCGACGACCTCTACCAGCGCCCGAACAAGCTGTTCGTCGCCTCGTTCATCGGCGCCCCGCCGATCAACCTCCTGGACGGGCGTGCCGAGCGCGGCACCGTCCGGGTCGGCGAGCTGACGCTTCCGGCAAGCGGGATCGAAGGTGCCGTCGTGCTCGGCATCCGCCCGGAGCATCTCGGCCTCTCGGCCCCGGGCCACGGTCTCGCCGGCCGCATTCTCACGGTCGAGCCGCTCGGCCGCGAGACCCTCTACGAAGTCGCCACGCCACTCGGCAGCCTGCGCGTCCTCGAGGCCGGCAGCGAGCGCCGCTGGCGGGAGGGCGACGCGTCCGGGGTCACCGTCCCGGACGAGGCGCTTTTGATCTTCGACAAGGCGAGCGAACGTCGCCTCGAGACCGCGAGCCTGGCGCTGGCCGAGGCCGCATGACGGGGTCGGGCATCACGCTTCGCCATGGCGACCGCGCCATCCGCCTCAAATGGCACAAGCTCCGCCGTCGCCCCGACCGCGCGCCCCATGACCGCGGCAGCCTGGCGATCGGCCTCGCCCGTGGTGCGCTCATGGAGGTCGACCTGCAGCTCACCGACGATGACCATTGGGTCTGCCTGCACGACGCCGTGCTCGATGCCGAGACCACCGGCAAGGGCCCTGTCGCCGGCACGCCCCGCCGCGTCATCGAAGGCCTTCGCCAGCGTCACCAGGACGGCAGCCCGCTCGACGCGCCGCCACTCTTCTTCGACGAGCTCATCGCTCAGATCGAACGCAGCCCGGCCGGCAGCCGCCTCCAGCTCGATCTCAAGCTCGACGGCCGCGGCCTCAACGGCCTCGCCCGCGCCCGCTTCGGCGCACTCGTGGCCCCCTTGGCCGATCGCGTCGATATCGGGGCGCACGACTGGCAGGTCGTGACCGAGCTCAGCGGCCTCGCCCCCGGCAGCCGCCCGGGCTTCGACCCCTTGGAGCTGCTGCCCGATCCGGAGAACCCGGTGCTGGAGGATCGTGCGGCGGCGCTCGCCTTCGCCGCCGCCATGATGGAGACGGCACCAGCCGCCACCATGCTCTATCTTTATCACGGCCTCATCACGCAGGCGGCGGGCCTGGGCGTCGATCTCGTCGGCATCGCCCATGCCCACGGCCGCGAGGTCGACTGCTGGACCATCGATCCCGGTCTCGCCGGCCTCGAGCCCCTGATCCGCCACCTCTTCGCCACCGGCTGCGACCAGCTCACCACCAACGCGCCCGAGGCGCTCGAAGCCTGGTGGCAGACATGCTCGTGACCCGGACCACCGACCGCCTGGTCGCCCCGACCGCCGCCTGGCGCCATGCCGCCGACGCCGCCTCCGCCACGGCGCACGACACGCTCTTTCAGGGCTCGGGCTGCCTCGATGCCATCGAGCATACCCGCCCGCCACTGGCCCCGATGACCGAAAACACGCTTCGTGTGCTGGCCTGGAACGCCGAACGGCTCAAATATCTCGATGCCGCCATCGACCTCCTGCGCCGCCTCGACGCCGACATCCTGCTGCTGACCGAACTCGACCGTGGCATGGCCCGCTCCGCCGACCGAGACACCCCGGCCGAGCTCGCCGCCGCCCTCGGCATGGCCCACGTCTTCGCCGTCGAATACATCGAACTCGGCCTCGGCGATGCCCGCGAGCGCGCCTGGCACGCGGGCGAGACCAACCGCGACGGGCTGCACGGCAACGCCATCCTGAGCCGCCTGCCCATCGACCGCTGCGCCCTCTCCCGGCTGGAGCAGGACGGCACCTGGTTTCAAGGCGAGCGCAACGGCGAGCGGCGGATCGGCGGCCGCAATGCCGCCATCGCCGAGATCGCCGGCATCACCTGCGTCGCCGTCCACCTCGAGAGCCACTCCGACCCCGCCCACCGCGCGGCGCAGACCCGTGTTCTTCTGGACGACCTCGAGGCCTTCGCCGAAACGGGTCCCGCCGTCATCGGCGGCGACTTCAACACCGCTACCGTGGCCCACGATGCCAAGGGCACGGTCCCGCCCGACCAACTTCTCGACCCGGTCCCGCACGAGCCGCTCTTCGCCGTCATGGCCGATCACGGCTTCGCCTGGCAGAACTGCAACACGGTGGGCGTCGCCACCCAGCGCACCCGACCCGACGGGACGCCGGAGCCTCCTTTCGCTCGCATCGACTGGCTCTTCACCCGTGGCCTAGCCGCCCGCGACCCGGCGACCATCCCGGCCATCGACCCATCCGGATCGGCGCTTTCCGACCACGAGATCCTGGCCGTCACCGTCGAGAGCCGCACATGCGCTTCGTGACCTACAATATCCAGTACGGCCTCGGCAAAGACGGCCGCTTCGACCTCGCCCGCATCGCCGGCGAAATCGCCGCGGCCGACGTCATCGCGCTGCAGGAGGTCGAGCGCTTCTGGCAGCGCTCCGGCATGACCGACCAGCCGGCCGAACTCGCCCGGCACCTGCCCGACCACCACTGGGTCTACGGTGCCAATCTCGACATGCACGCCGACGCGACGGACGAGGCCGGCCGGCCGGTCCACCGCCGCCGCCAGTTCGGCACGATGATCCTCTCGCGCCTGCCGATCCTCGCCTCGCGCAACCATCTGCTGCCCAAATACGGCACGCTGACCCAGCACAGCATCCAGCAGGGTACGCTGGAGGCCGTCATCGCGCCCCCGGCCGGCCCCGTCCGCGTCTACTCGGTCCACCTCAGCCACTTGGCCCCGGAGACCCGGCTGCCGCAGATCGAGACCGTCCTCGCCATCCTCCGCCGGGCGCCCGCCGAGGGCGGGGCGTGGTGCGGCGGCCACCCCGACCCCACGGCCGGCTGGACCGAGGGCCGGATGCCACCGATGCCGCGGTCCGCCATCCTCATGGGCGACGTCAACTTCCCGCCCGGCAGCCGGGAGTACACGGCCCTCCTCGGCCCCGCGACCGAGCGCTACGGACGACTGCTGCAGCTCGACGGCCTCGTCGATTCCTGGACCGCCGCGGGCCACTCCGAGGCCGCCGGTGTTACCTGCGACAACGGTCGACGCATCGACTACCACTTCCTGACGGCCGATCTCCGCCACCGCATCCGCGACGTCTGGATCGACGAGGCGGCGCAGGGCTCCGACCACCAGCCCGTCTGGCTCGACCTCGACCTCGACTGAAGGGGCGAGTCGACCGTGCCACGGAAGAGCGGCACGGGTCGTGTGAATGACCGATCACGACCAACGCCCCGCCGGCGCGCCTCACGACGGTCCACGCTCTACGAAGCGGCGACGAAGTGATCGGCGGACACCTTGCTCAGTGGCCAGCGTGGCGGCCGCTCGGGGTGCGGCAGGAGCAGTTGCGGCGGCACCGGTCCGGGCGGTGCCGGGCGGCGGTGGCGTGACCGCTCGGGGTCGGGGATCGGCACCGCGGCCAAGAGGCGGCGGGTATAGGGATGGCGCGGCCGGGCCAGCACCTCGGCGGTGGGGCCAGTCTCGACGATCTGGCCCGCATACATCACGGCGATCCGGTGGCTGACCCGCTCGACCACCGCCAGATCATGGCTGATGAAGAGAAAGGCCAGCCCTTCCTCGCGCTGCAGTTGGGCCATCAACGCGGTCACCTGCCTGGCCACCGAGACATCGAGGGCCGAGACCGGCTCGTCCGCCACGATCAGCGCCGGGCGAACCGAAAGGGCCCGGGCGATGCAGAGCCGTTGCCGCTGGCCGCCCGAGAACTGATGGGCGAAGCGATCGACAGAGTCTGCCTCTAGGCCGACCCGCAGGAGCAACTCGGCCGCCAGCGCCCGTTGCCCGGCCGGGGTGACGACGCCGTGGATGAGGGCAGGCTCGGTCACGAGGTCGACCACCGGCAGGCGCGGGTTGAGGCTGGCATAGGGGTCCTGAAAGACGATCTGCATCTGCCGCCGCCAGGGTCGGAGCAGGGCCGACGACAGCCCGGTGATCTCCTGACCCAAGAGGCTGATCCGCCCCTCGGCCGGCTCGATCAATCGAAGGATGGCCCGGGCCACGGTCGACTTGCCGCAACCGGACTCCCCCACCAAACCCAGCGTCTCGCCCCGACGCAGGACGAGCGAGACACCGTTGACCGCATGGTGCAGCCGCTTCCTGAACGGCAGTATCCCAGTCTTCACCCGATAGCGGACAGCGAGATTCTCGACCTCGAGCACGATGGATGTCGCGGTGGCACCCAGTCGGGGCGAGGCGGGGCCGGCTTCCGGCAGTGGCGCCGGTGCCCCCGCACCCAGCCTCGGGGCGGCTGCCATCAGCATCCGGGTATAGGCGGCCCGGGGCCGGGCGAAGACGTCGCGCACCGGCCCCTCCTCCACCTTGCGGCCGTGGCGAAGCACGACCATGCGGTCAGCGATCTCGGCCACCACGCCCATGTCGTGGGTGATGAACAGCACACCCATCTCCAGTTCTTGCTGCAGCGTGCGGATCAGCTCGAGCACTTCGGCCTGGGTGGTGACGTCGAGGGCGGTGGTCGGCTCGTCGGCGATCAGGAGGTCGGGCCGGCAGGCCAGCGCCATGGCGATCATCACCCGCTGGCGCAACCCACCCGAAAGCTGATGCGCATACTGGTCGAGCCGACGTTTGGCATCGGGAATGCGCACTCGCTCGAAGGCTTCCTCGGCGGCGCGGCGGGCTCGGGCGCCGTCGAGCCCCTGGTGCAGCCGGAGCACCTCCTCGACCTGGCGGCCGAGCGGCATCACCGGGTTGAGTGCCGTCATCGGCTCCTGGAAGATCATCGAGATGCGGTTGCCGCGCACCCGGCGCATCGCCCGGTCGGTCATGGCCGAGAGCTCGAGCGGCGGCTCGCCGGCGAGTGCCATCCGCCCGGCGACCAGCCGGCCGCCTTCCCGCTCGATCAGGCGCATGATCGCCAGGGCCGTCGCCGACTTGCCGGAACCGCTCTCGCCGACCAGCGCCAGTGTCTCACCGGCACCGAGCGAAAAGCCGAGATCGTGCACCGCCTCGTGCCGGCCGAAGGCCAGGGTCAGGCCCTCGACACCGAGGAGAGGCCGGGCCGACACCGCCTTCAGGCCCGCTCGCGCGGGCGCTCGGCGAGACCGGGATGGTCGCTGAACACCGGCAGCCGGGGCGTCCAGCGATGCGCCATGGGCGTAAAGCCGAAGCTGATGGGATCGGCACCCTCGACCGTCCAGCGCACGGTCCGGCCGAGCTCGAGCAGGCCGAAGGCGCCGGCCGGCTCGCCCTGGGTGGTGAAGCTCTCGGTCAGCGATTGCTGGGTCAGATGGGTGATCCCATCCACCGTGGTGATGGTGTTCCAGTGCACGTGGCCGGCCAGACAGACGACCGGTACCCGCGCCAGGGCCAAGGCCGCCCGGATCCGCTCGGCGCCGGGATAGGTGGCACTTCTGGGGTTCTGCTCGAAATAGTAGTTGCCGGTCTGCGCATGGCCCGAGACCGGCACGTGGCTCAGGACCAGGAGCGGGCGGTCGGCCGCCTGCACGGTTCGCGCCAGCCAGACGAGGTCCTCCTCGACCAGGACGAAGCCCCGATGCGTTGGGCCGCGGCGAATGCGCGTGTCGGCGCGCCAGAGGACGAGGCGCCAGTCGACGACGTCGAGCGTGGCGTGGCCGAGCGACTGGCCCAGAAGCTCCTCGTTCTCGGCAACGCTCAGATGGTCGCGGTCGTGGTTGCCGCAGAGATGCAGCATCTGGCCCGTCGTTGCCTCGCGCACCGGGCGCAGGGCGTCGGCGACCTCGCTGGCGAGCCGGCGATCGGTCACGGCGTCGAGATCGGAAATGCGGTCGCCGAGTTCCAGCACGTGGTCCGGACGGGCGTCGGCGACGTAGCGGGCGAAGTCGTCCAGGAGCGCCAGGGCGGCATCGCCGCGCTTGGTGGTGGTAGGTGCGCCGTGGTGGATGTCGGTCACGATCGCGAGACGAACGGTCATCGTGCATGCCCGGATGGTTGTGCAACGAGAAAGAAGGGCCCGCCGGTGGCGGCGGACCCTTTGGCGAAGCCGGCGATCAGTTGGTGCCGTCGATCGCGATCGCACCGGCGCGGAAGTCGAGCACGTAGGGGATGTGCCCGGGCTGGGGCGCCCAGGAAACGGCCTGGCGCATCGCCCAGCTCTCGTAGGGACGCCAGAGCGGCAGGACCGGCGGGTCGGCCTTGATCCGCTCCATCAGCTGGCCATAGGCCTCCCGGCGATCCTCGACCGTCTTGCCGAAGCGGAACGCCTCCCAGTCGGCGGCATAGTCGGCGTCGGTGGTGAAGCGGCCCTCCGATTCGGACGGGCCACCCGGCGCCCACATCACCCCAAAGGAGCCGAACGGGTCGGCGAAGTACATCGGATTGGACCAGGTGCGGGCCATCATCGCGGGGTCGTTGCCGGTCCATTCCGGGGAGGCGTCGATCCGCCCGTTGATCCCGACTGCGGCCCACATCTCCATGATCGCCTGCGCCGCCAGGGTATCGTTGGTGTAGTACGAGGGCGAATGCATGTCGTAGACGACCTCGAAGCCGTCATAGCCGACCTCCTCCAGCAATTGCCGGGCCTCGTCGGGGTCGTGATAGAAGGTCTCGAGCTCCGGCATGTAGAGCGGGCCGTACTCGGCCATGGTGTGCGAACTCGGCACGATGGCCTGGCCCAGCCACAAGGTCTCGTTCAAGAGCTCGCGGTCGATCGCCAGGGAAAGGGCCCGGCGCATCCGCGGATCCTCGAGCTTTTCGTGGTTGCTGTTGAAGATCACCACGTGGAACAGGGCCGTATTCGAGCCCACGGTCTCGATCTCGGGGTCGGCCTCCAGCAGCGCCAGCTGATCGGGTGCGATGTTGGTCGCGATATCGGCTTCGCCGGTGCGCAACGCCGTCAAGCGCGACGCGACCTCGGGCACATGGCGCACCGTGGCCCGCTCGAGCGGTGCCGGCTCGCCCCAGAAGTCGTCGAACCGCTCGTAGACGATCCGCTGCCCGGGCACGAACTCGGCGACGCGGTAGGGGCCGGTGCCGACCGGGGCCAGTGACATCGCCTCGTAATCGTCGTCCTCGATCGCGTCCGGATCACCGGCCAGCGACTTCACATAGGCCTCGGGCACGATGAAGAGCTGCTGAAGGTTGAGCAGCGTCTCCCAGAGCGGCTCCTCCCGCTCGACATGAATGCGCACGGTCAGCTCGTCGACCTTCTCCGCCCGGTCGATGTTCGAGAGCCGGTCGCGCATCCGCACCTGGTAGGGCGGGAAGGTCGCCTGGACCATGCGGTTGACCGAGAAGACCACGTCGTCGGCGGTCATCACGTCGCCATTGTGAAAGCGCACGCCCTCGCGCAAGCGGAGCTCCATGGTCGTGGGCGAAACCAGCTCCCAGGCGACCGCGAGGCCGGGCAGCCACTCGGGCTCGACCTTGGCGTAGTCGCGGTGGATCAAGGGATCGAAGATGTTGAAATAGAACTGCGAGCCGACATTCGAGTGGTCGCGACCGGGATCGAGATAGCTCGACATGTTGCCGGCCGCCACCGTGATCTCCTGGGCCGCCGCCGCGGACAGAGAGCAGGCGACCAGGGTCACGGCTGCAGTCGTGGTCAGGATGCGTCGCATCGGGTTCTCCATTGCAGGATGTGATCCGGCCCGTTCGGGACAGGCCGGCCGTCAACGCTGGCGCAACCGCACGTCGGCGCGGTCGCGCAGCCAGTCGCCCAGGATCTGGACGGCGAAGGTGACAGCGAGAATCAGGAAGGCCGCACCGGTGACGATCCATGGTGCGGTCGGCATGTAGTCCCGCCCGATGCCGACCATGGCACCGAGCGTCGCGGTCGGCGGCTGCACGCCGAGCCCGAGAAACGAGAGCGTGCTCTCCAAAAGGATGATGTTGGAGAGGCTCGAGGTGAACTGGACCACCATCGGCGAGACCAGATTGGGCAGGAGGTGTCGGCCGGCGATCCGCCAGGGCGTGGCACCGGCGGCGCGCGCCGCCTCGACGAACGGCATGCGCACGAGCTTGCGAGCCTCGCCACGGATGATCCGCGCATACTGCTCCCACCCGGCGAGGCCGAGCACGACCACCAGCACCGACAGGCTGTTGCCGAAGATGGTCAGCACGAAGAGGGCCACGAGCGTGAACGGCACTGCGATCTGCGTGTCGACCGCGCCCATCACGGCAGCGTCCGTGCGGCCGCCGGCAACACCCGCCAAGAGCCCGAGCGAGCAGCCGATCAGGAGCCCGATGACGGCGCCGAGAAGGGCGAGACCGAGGGTGAGGCGCAGGCCGTAGAGGCAGCGCGAGAGGATATCCCGGCCCAGCTCGTCGGTGCCGAGCCAATGGCCGGGGCTGGCCCTCTCGAACCCGATCGGCGGCCGGAACCGAGCCAAAAGGCTCTGCGCGTTGGGCTCGAACGGGGCGAGCCACGGCGCCAGGACGGCAAGCATGACCAGCACCAGCCCGACCGCGAGCGCGGTGCGCTGGATCACGTCCATCTCGGACCAGATCAGGGTCAGCGCCGACTGGCCGGGGCGATCGAGGGGCAGCGCTTGCCGCATGGCTCAAGCCGCCTCCGCCTGGCGCAGCCGGGGATCCGCCCAGGCATAGGCGAGATCGACCAGTGCGTTCACGACCAGCACCGCCAGGGCAACGGTGAGCACCCCGAACTGCAGGACCGGGTAGTCCCGCCGCATGGCCGAGCGCACCAAAAGATCGCCGATCCCGGGCCAGGCGAAGATGCTCTCGACCACGACCGATCCGGCAGCCGCGAGGCCCGCGATCTGCAGGCCGACGACCGAGAGGATGGTGATCGACGCGTTGCGCAGGCCGTGGCCGAGAATCACCTCGTGCTCGGCCAAGCCCTTGGCTCGGGCGGTGCGCATGTAGTCCTGCCCGAGCACGTCGAGCATGGCGTTGCGGGTGAAGCGGGTGAGGGCGGCGATCAGGCCGGCGGCCAGCGTGATCGTCGGCATGATGAAATGCAGGGCCGTGCCGTTGCCGACGACCGGCAGCCAGTCGAGCGTGTAGGCGAGGACCAGGATCATGAAGACCGCGAGCACGAAATTGGGCACCGCATAGCCGAGAAAGGCCACGCTCATGATGGCGCTGCCGATCCAGCTCGTGCGGTAGACGGCCGCCAGGATGCCGAGCGGCAAGGCGACGGCCAGGGTCAGGCCGATCGCCGGCAAGAGCAGCTGCAGGCTGGGCCAGAGCCGGTCGGCGACGATCGCCGAGACCGGCCGGCGCTCGACGAAGGACATGCCGAACTGGCCGTCGACGAAGCCCATCAAGAAGGCCCGGTACTGCTCCCACCAGGAACGGTCCAAGGCGTAGTAGCGGATCAGGATCTCGCGATCCTCGGAGGTCAGCCCCTCGCCGACGATGAAGTCGATCGGCGAGCCCGAGAGGCGGGTGGCGAAGAACACGAGGGTGACGATCACGGCGAAGGTGAGCGCCATCCGCAAGAGCACCTCGAGCGCGTGGATCGCCATCTCAGCGGTCTCCTGCTGCCGCCAGGATGGGCCGCGCATCACCCGAGACCGCGCGCCCGAGGTCGTGCCGGACCTGGACGAAGGGCACACCGGCGGCTCGTGCAGCGGCACCGTCCGTCGCCACGGTGTCACCGAGAAAGACCGCATCGGCCGCCGCGACCCCGGCCCGGGCCAGCGCTGCTTCGACGAGGTCCGGTGCCGGCTTGCCGAGATCGCCCGTGGGCCGAATCGGTATCGCTGCACCGAGGGCAGCCCAAAGGGCGCCGGTTTCGGGCAAGGGCGTGCCGTCCGCCGCCGGATGGCTGGTATCGGAATTGGTGCGCCAGACGGGCACGCCGCGATGCGCCAGAGCGACCAGTTTCGCCAGATCGCCGAAGGTGAAGCCGGGCGAGCGGGCCAAGACGGCGAGGTCCGGGGCCTCGCGGTCGAGGCGCAGGCCCAGCCGGCGGGCCAGCCCTTGGATCCGGGAGTTGGCGAAAAGCGCGATCCGGGCACCGGGCGACTGCCGCGCGATGGCACGAAGGGTCTGCTCGCCAGCGAGGAAGATCCGGTTGGACGGCACGCGCATGCCGAGACCCGTGAGCCGCGCCGTGAGGCTCCGCGCGGTATCCTCCGAATTATTGGAGACGATCCAAAGCCGGGGACCGTGCTCGTCCACCAGGCGCGCGGCACCAGGCAGCACGGCAGTGCCCGAGATCAGACAGCCGTCGAGATCGGCGAGAATCGCCAGGGCACCCGCCAAGGGTGTCTCGAGGAAATCGTGGAGCGAGGCCGGCTGGCGCAAGGGGCTGCCTTTACTGTCGTGACGCCCCACACTCGAGCCCGCTCGTGTCACAGAGTTGTGACCGCTGCAGGCTATACCTTCACCCCATGAAGGAAACGAAGGCCAGACGGGAAAAGCACCTGACGCGGCCGCGGCTGCAGGCGCTGGTCGCGGTCACCGAGGCCGGCAGCTTTGCCGCGGCAGCCCGCCGCCTCGGCATCTCGCACACCTCGGTGGCGCAGCAGATTCACGAGCTCGAGCAGGAGCAGAGTGTCCATCTCTTCGACCGGATCGGGGGCAAGCTCTGCCCGACGCCGCTTTGCGACGAGCTCTACGATATCGGCCAGCGCATCATCAGCGCCGAGCTCGACGCCGAGCGGCTCTTGTCACGCTGCGATATCCATGGCCGGCGCTTCCTGCGCGTCGGGCTCGGCAACGCGATGCCCGGCATGGCACTGATCGCCCAGGTCATCCAGGACGTTCCGTCCTTGTCGGTCTCGGTGGTCACGGGCTCGCACCAGCGGATCATGCAGGCCGTGGCGAGCCGCGAGATCGACGTGGCGATACTGCCCGATGTGCCGCGCGACCCGCGCTTCCGCATCGCCCCCCTGGTCAGCCAGGACATCGTGGCCATCGTCCACCCGGACCATCCGCTCAGCCGGCGGGCCAACCTCGGTCTGGGCGAGCTGGCCGAACAGAAGCTGATCTACCGCACCCGCGGCTCCTCGACCCAGCGGCTGGTCGACCGGGCGATGCGCGCGGCCGGCTTCGATCCGATCCCGGTGCTGACCGCCGATACCCGCGACGGCGTCGCCGAGGCGGTGGCGCTCGGCGTCGGGATCGGCTTCATGTGGCGGCTGGGCACCAGCCGGACGGACATGTTCCGCTGCCTGGCCGTGGCCGAACTGGCCCAGGCCTCCCAGGAGGTCGTGTTCGCCCTGGGCGACGAGCGCAACGTCGTCATCGACCTCTTTTTCGGCACGGCCGAGCGCTTCGTCGTGCATCGATCCGGGCAGGTGCTGGCGTCGGGTCGGGCGTCGAACGCGGCTCGGGTTGCGCCGGCGGACGGTCGGCCAGGCGCGGGCACCTCGAAAAACGTCGCGGCTTGATCGTAGCCGCGCGGCAATCGCAATGGCAAACGGCGGACCGGGCAAGGGAAGGTCGAACCCCCTTCATCCGGCCCGCCGATCCGAAGGATACCGCCGCCGCTGCCAAAAAGGGCGGCAGAACGTCGGCGACCGTCCGTCAGCTCACGGGCTGTCGAACGGTGTCCTCGTGCGCCAACGCCCAGCGCTCGGGCGAGCGCCAGAGGCGGGAGCGCAACAGTTCGCGCTCGAAGATGAACTCCTTGGGCAGCCGGTCGAAGAACTTGTCGAACTGCGCCTCGTGGGCGTGCGCTTCCGAGGTGCCGGCGGCGCGGCCCACCGCCATCAGCTCGTAGAACTTGTCGGCTGGGAAATCGAGGCCCTCCCAGTCCATGTCCTCGTGGCGCGGCATCCAGCCGATCGGGCTTTCGACCGCATAGCCCCGACCGTGGACGCGATCGACGACCCACTTCAAGACGCGCATGTTTTCGCCGAAGCCCGGCCAGATGAACTTGCCGTTCTCGTCCTTGCGGAACCAGTTGACCCGGAAAATGCGTGGCGGGTTGGCCGCGAGGCGACCGAAATTCAGCCAATGCGTGAAGTAATCGGCCATATTGTAGCCGCAGAACGGCAACATCGCCATGGGATCGCGGCGCGTCGCCGTTTGGCCGATCGCGGCTGCCGTTGCCTCCGAGCCCATGGTGGCGCCGAGATAGACGCCGTGTCCCCAGTTGAAGGCCTGGTAGACCAGCGGCATGTCCTGGCTCATCCGGCCGCCGAAGACGAAGGCGCTGATCGGCACGCCGTCGGGGTTTTCCCACTCCGGGTCGATCGACGGGCACTGGTGCGCCGGGGCGGTGAAGCGGGCGTTGGGGTGGGCCGCCGGCCGGCCACAATCGGGCGTCCAGTCCAGGCCCTTCCAGTCGATCAGATGCGCCGGCGGCTCCTCCGTCATGCCCTCCCACCAGACGTCGCCGTCGTCGGTCAGCGCCGTGTTGGTGAAGATGCAGTTGGCGGTGATCGTCGCCATCGCATTGGGGTTGGTCTTCTCGTTGGTGCCGGGGGCGACACCGAAGAATCCGGCTTCCGGGTTGATCGCCCGGATCTCACCGTCGGGCAGCCGCTTGATCCAGGCGATGTCGTCGCCGACCGTGCGCACCTGCCAACCGTCGAAGGCGTCGGGCGGGACCAGCATGGCGAGATTGGTCTTGCCGCAGGCACTGGGGAACGCAGCACCCAGATAGGTCCGCTCACCGTCCGGCGCCTCGAGCCCCATGATCAGCATGTGCTCGGCGAGCCAGCCCTCGTCGCGCGCCATCACCGAGGCGATGCGCAGCGCCAGGCATTTCTTGCCGAGCAGCGCATTGCCACCGTAGCCCGAGCCGTAGGACCAGATTTCATAAGTTTGCGGAAAATGGACGATGTATTTGCGGTTGATGTCGGCTTCGCACGGCCACGCCACGTCCGTCTGGCCGGGCTCCAGCGGCGCCCCGACCGAGTGCATGCAGGGGATGAAGAAGCCGTCCTCTCCCAACGTGTCGAGGACGGCTTTGCCCATCCGGGTCATGATCCGCATGTTGGTCACGACATAGGCGCTGTCGGTGATCTGGATGCCGATCTTGGCGATCGGCGAGCCGAGCGGCCCCATGCTGAACGGGATGACGTACATGGTCCGCCCGCGCATGCAGCCGTCGAACAGGCCGGTCAGGGTCCGGCGCATCTCGTCGGGCGGCGCCCAGTTGTTGGTGGGCCCCGCATCCTCCTTGTTCGTCGAACAGATGAAGGTCCGGTCCTCGACGCGACCGACATCCGAGGGATGCGAGCGGGCGAGGTAGGAATTGGGCCGCTTTTCGGGATTGAGGCGGACATAGGCGCCACCATCGACCATGAGCTGGCACAACCGGTCGTATTCTTCCTGCGAGCCGTCGGCCCACACGACCTCGTCCGGCTTGCAGAGCGCCGTCATCTCGTCGACCCAAGTCGCGAGTTTCGTGTTGGTGGTCGGCTTCGATGTATCCGCCATGAGCTTCCTTTCCCCCGGTTCCAACTTGCGAGCGGACCGTAACGGACCCGCGCGCACTTGTCTGCCGATGCCGCTGACGGAACGCCGCGCGGCCCGGCATGCGCACACCCATACTGCTGCTATACGCAGCAGGAGTGCCACCCGACCACTGCTCCAGCCGCTGCCCGCGAGGCGCAGCGCGCCTCCTGGCACCGTCGCGAGACCTCGAAGCCTTGCCCGATGCCCAGAACAGTGCATTCTCGCTCGACGAACGCCGGCCCTTGAACAATCATTGATGTGAGTTCACTCATGCAGATGATCGAAGCGGATCTCGCCATCGTCGGCGGCGGCGGTGCCGGCTTACGGGCGGCGATCGCGGCGGCCGAGGCGGACCCGGGACTGCGCATCGTGCTGGTCTCCAAGGTGGTGCCGATGCGCAGCCATACCGTGGCCGCCGAGGGCGGTTCCGCCGGGGTGATTACCGAGCAGGACACCCTGGATCTGCACTTCGAGGACACGGTGGCCGGCGGCGATTGGCTCGCCGACCAGGACGCGGTCGACTATTTCGTCCGACATTGCACCGAAGAGATGGTGCAGCTGGAGCACTGGGGTTGCCCCTGGAGCCGCAAGCCCGACGGCGACACCAATGTGCGCAATTTCGGCGGCATGAGCACCGCCCGCACCTGGTTCGCTGCCGACAAGACCGGCTTCCACATGCTCCACACGCTCTTCCAGACCTCGCTGAAATACAGCTCGATCGACCGGCTCGACGAGTATTTCGCGGTCGACCTCCTGGTCGAGGACGGGCGTTGCCAGGGCCTGGTCGCCATCGAGATCGCCACCGGTGATTTCGTCCTGATCGACGCCAAGGCGGTGGTCATGGCGACGGGCGGGGCCGGACGCGTCTTTCGCCAGAACACCAACGCAGGCACGGTCACCGGCGACGGCATAGGCATGGCCTACCGGCACGGCGTCGCGCTGCGCGACATGGAATTCGTGCAGTACCATCCCACAGCCCTGCCGGGCAGCGGCATTCTGATCACCGAAGGCTGCCGTGGCGAGGGTGGCTATCTCGTCAACAAGGACGGCTACCGCTACCTCCAGGACTACAATCTCGGCCCGGTGGTGAGCGAACCCACGCCCAAGACCATGGAGCTCGGCCCGCGCGACCGGCTGAGCCAGGCCTTCTGGCACGAGGAGCGCGCCGGCCGCACCGTCGATACGCCGCTCGGTCAGGCCGTGCACCTGGAGCTCATGCACCTGGGCCGCGCCAAGCTGCACGAGCGGCTGCCGATGATCTACGAGCTCGCCCGGACCTTTCTCGGTATCGACCCGGCGGAATCGCCGATTCCCGTGCGCCCAGCCGTCCACTACACCATGGGCGGCATCGCCACCGATGCGCGGACCGCGACCCGGTTGGCGGGCCTCTATGCCTGCGGCGAATGCTCCAGTGTCGGCATTCACGGCGCCAACCGGCTGGGCTCCAACTCGTTGGCCGAGCTCTGCGTCTTCGGCCGCGTCGCCGGAGAAGCGGCGGCCCGCCATGCCCGCGACGCGAAGACCAGCGATGCGGCAGCGCTCAGCCGACAGGCCGAAGCGGTCGAGGGACGTGCTCTGGCGCTGCTGACGCGCGAGGACGGCCGGGATCGGCTCGCCACCCTGCGCGACGCGATGGGCGATACCATGCAAGAGGGCATCGGCATCTTCCGCGATACCGCGGGCATGCAGGCGACGTGTGACAAGCTCGCCGAGCTCGAGGACCGCTACCGGCGCGTCCATCTCGACGACCGGACGAGGAGCTTCAATACCGAGTGGCTGACCGCCATCGAGCTCGGCTTTCAGCTGAAAGTGGCGGGGGCGATCGCCTGGTCGGCGCTGAAACGGGAGGAGTCGCGCGGCGCCCACAAGCGGCTGGACCAGTTCGGCGAGCGCGACGACGAGAACTTCCTGCAGCACACGCTGGCCTTCCACCAGGCCGACGCGCCGCCGCGGCTGGACTATCAGCCGGTCAACATCACCCGGCTGCCACCGGCCGAGCGCCGCTATGGAAGTGCAACCAAAAAAGCGGCGTCGGCAGCGCAGGGAGCCTTGCCATGAGCGATAGCGGGCGGGAAATCGAGATCGAGGTGCTGCGCTACCATCCGGAGCGCGATTCGGAGCCGCACTTCGAGACCTTTCGTGTCCCCTTCGCCCACGACACCTCGGTGCTGGAAGGCCTGCAATACATCAAGGACCACCTCGACGGTTCGCTGACCTTTCGCTGGTCGTGCCGCATGGCGATCTGCGGCAGCTGCGGCAAGATGGTCAACGGCGAGCCGAAGCTCTCCTGCCACACGTTTTTGCGCGACTACTATCCGGGCAAGCTGCGGGTCGAGCCGCTCTGGCACTTCCCGATCGTGCGCGATTTGGTGGTGGACCAAACGGACTTCATGGAGAAACTGGAGGCTATCAAACCCTACATCGTGCGCGACGAGGAAAAGCCGGTCAGCGAAGGCGTCTACCGCCAGACCCCGGCGCAGCTGGCCCGCTATCAGCAGTTCAGCCAATGCATCAACTGCCTGCTCTGCTATGCGGCCTGCCCGCAATACGGCCTGAACAGCGACTTCCAGGGGCCGGGCATCCTGGCCTTGCTGCACCGCTACAACAGCGATTCGCGCGATCAGGGCCAAGCCCGTCGCATGCCGATCGTCAATGCCGAGGAGGGTGTCTGGAGCTGCACGCTGGTGGGCTACTGCTCGGAGGTCTGCCCCAAGAACGTCGACCCGGCAGCGGCCGTCAACCGCAACAAGGTCAACAGCACCATGGACTACTTTCTGCGCTTCCTCCGGCCGCGCGGCGCCAGCTCGTGAGCGCGCGCAACACCTACAGGCGGCCGATGAGCGGCTGGTATCGGCGCAACCCGCGGTTCATGGCCTACCTCCTGCGCGAGGGAACCGCTGTGTTCCTGGCCCTCTATGCGGTGTTTCTGCTTTGGGGCCTGACCGCGCTCTCGGCTGGTGTCGAGAGCTATGCGCGCTGGCTGGCGTTCCTCGCGAGCCCCGTCTCGGTGCTGCTGCACCTCCTGATCCTCGCCGCCGCCGTCTATCACGGCGTCACCTGGTTCCAGGTAGCGCCCAAGGCGACGCCACCTCTCTCGCTTGGTGGCAAACCGGTGTCCGATCGGATGATCGTCGGCGGCGGCTACGCTGCCGGCGTGGTGGTCACCCTCGTCATTCTCCTCGTCGCCTGGTGAGGGAAACGATGCCGAAACGCTCGCACGAGCCCATCTTCTGGTCGCTGTTCGGTGCCGGCGGAATGGTCGCCGCGTTGGCGCTGCCGGCCCTGGTGCTGATCACCGGCATCGCCTGGCCGCTCGGCCTGACGTCCGAAGGTGCCATGAGCCATGCGCGCATGAGCGGCTTCGCCGGCAGCTTCATCGGCGGTCTGGTGCTCTTCGTCCTGATCTCGCTCACCCTCTGGCACGCCGCCCATCGCATCTTCCACAGCCTCCACGACTTCGGCGTTCAGCGTGGCCTCGGGGTCTGGAAGGTCGTCTGCTACGGCGCCGCTCTCGGCGGAACGCTTTGGGCGGCGGTCGTGCTGGCGATGCTCCAGCGCTGATCCCCGGCCTCGACCTTTCGACCGCGCAAAGACTGCCGGAATCCGGTCGTCGTTCGAAACCGCGGGGTTCGACGACCGCGAGGTCGAGCCGATGACGTTCGCAGCGCCGCGGCCAGGCGGTGTCGATTTCATCGACAGGCAGCGTGGCGCTCGCGGTGTTCCTCGTCTGGCCGGCGTTGCTTTTCGGCGGTGACTGGTGCCCCGAGCCGAGAGGTTTCGAACCACGCTGGGTTTCCCGGAGGCCCCTTCTCGTGAGAAGGGTCGGGTCGAAGCCAGCCACGTTTCGTCGATTTCGACGAGGGCGACGGTGACGAGACGCAGCAGCGCTGCATTGTCGGGGAAGACGCGGACCTCGAGGTCCGTCGCTTCAGCTCCTGCTGGACGGCGCGTTCGATCGGGTTCGAGCTGCGCCGTGCGCTTGCGGTGGTGTTCTGGCAGGGTGAGGACGACGAGGCCTTCGGGGATGGCGGCGGCCAGCTCTGGTGCCTCGTTGCGATGGCCATCGACCAGGGGATCTCGGCTCGGCTTCGGCGGCGGCGAGGTTCTTGGCGTTCCAGATTTCTCGAATTTGGCTGCCCCAAGCAACGACTGGGCGCTTGCGAATGGCCACTGTCGGGGCATGAGGGTCGGGGCATGAGGGATGGCGATCTCGTGCCAGATGAACCTGGCAACGCTGCCAGACGGCGATGAACTGCACGCCGCGCATCCCGCGCCTGACCAGGTCGTCCAGAACAGCCCGCCAGTGGACTTCGGCCTCCGAGAGTGCCACCGACACGCCAATAATGCGCCGACGGCCGTCCGGGCCGACGCTCGCCGCCAGGGCGTCCTGGCCTTCGATGGGTAATCGGGCGCAACCTTCGCCCGGCTCGGTGGCCACCGGCGATCGGCCGAGGACTTCGCGCGACTGATCGAAAGAGCGACCGACCTGCTCGTTGCCGGAACTGTTCGGGTCCTCGTCGAGCGACTGAAACGCGAGCAGACCCGGCAAAAGGGCTCCAAGAGGGAAGGCGCGGACGGGTCTCCAGCAACCCTGCCGAGATCGCCGCCCGCATGACCAGGGCGGTGTCGCTCTCGCCGGCGCGGACGGCATGCGAGCCAGCGGTGGTGTCGATCGCGGTCCGGCGCCCGCTGCCCGCTGCCCGAAACGGCAATCGGCGATCGGCGCTTGCGGGATCGGCTGGGCGGCGGCGCCGTGCGGTCTCGTCGATTTCGCCTAATAGTAGAATTTTACTCATTCACTCGCGCATTGCGCTATACAGCCGATGTCGTTTCAGGTAATTTTTCCGACGATATGCAACCATAGAATGTGGCGCTCGGGGGTGCCTTTGCTGGTGAAAAGCAACATGCCGGCCAACCTTTCACGGCGTCCGGGGCTCGTGACGACGGGCCTTTGCACGGTTGCCGCGAGCGCAGCGATGCTGGGTGCGGTCGTCGCCCTCATGCTGATCGACGTGGCGCCGGAGGCCGGCCGCCCGGTCGCTGCCAGCACTGCCGAAACGGTTTCGCCGGACGCGACGGCCGGCCTCGATCCGGCAACGGTGCCCGAGGTCAGGGCGCCGAACGAAAGCATTGCGGCGCCGAACCAGGCCGAAGTGGCGAGCGCGGTCGCATCTGCCGCCCTACCGGCGACGGCGTCCATCAACGAAGCGGCGGGTGCCATGGGGGCCACGGTCGCTGCGACCGCGCGGCCGCCGCTGAACAACCTGCCACTCGACCTGGGCCCTCGCGTCGCCCATGCGCTAGCGGCACTCGAGCCCACCGGATTCACGGTGCTGGCCGGCTCCTTCGTCAGCGAGCGCCATGCCGCGGCGCTGGCCGAGGCGATCGCGGCCGTCACCGCTCCGGTGAAACTGACGCCGTTCGTGGATGCCGACGGGCGCGGCGGCTGGCTGGTCTCGGCCGGGCCGTTCGCCGACGCTGCCACCGCCACGGGCGCAGCCGCCGACATTCGCCGGCTCGTCGGTGTCGATCCGCAGATCCGCCCGCTGGAGTGCTGCGAGTGACGAGGCCGCTGGCCCTGATCGCGGCGGCCCTGCTCGGCCTTTCCGGCTGCGCCAGGCCGTGCCTGATGGACCAGACCGGCACCATGACCGTGAACGCCGCGGCCGACGCCAACCGGACCTCGGCGACGGCGGTCGATGTCGCCGCCACCACCGAGCCCGCCCTGGCCGACCGCCTCGCCGGTCTCGACGCCAGCACCTATTTCGCGACCCGCGAGCAGCTGTTGCGCGACCATCCGGCAACGCTGACTGTTACCGGATGGGAGGTCGCCCCCGGCCAGTCCGTGGGCCCCGAGCCACTGCGCTTCGCTTGTCGAACGGACGCTGTCTTCGTCTTCGCCAGCATCCACGCGCCGGGTGCCCACCGGGTGCGCCTGGAGCGTTTGAAGGGTCTGCGTGTCGACATCGGCCTCGATGCGATCGAGGTGACCCGATGAGCCCCCACGACCACGACGAGCCGGTCCGCTTCGCCACGTCGGACCCGGTACAGTGGCACGAGGGCATGTTGCTGGCGCCGCAGCATTTCCAGCTCGAGGCCCGCCGCATCGAGGCGATGGTCAATGCCCAGATGCGCGCGGCGACACCCTTTCTCTGGGGGGTCAGGCTGCTGGAGATCGACCGGTCGGCGCTGCTCGCGGGCCAGTTCCGCGTGCTGGCGCTCGAAGCTCTGTTCAGTGACGGCCTGATCGTCTCCCATCCGGCCCCGGGCTCGCCGGAGCTCACCTTCGACCTCCTGGCCATCGACCGCGACCTCGGGGTGGAGCCCGCGACCATCCACGTCGCCGTCGCGATGCACTCCGATCGGGCAGCAGCACCGGGGGCGCTCCGCCGCTATCTGTCGCTCGACGGCGCGCCGGCGCCGGACGAGAACACCGGCGACAACCCGGTGGCCGCGCCACGACTGCGCCCAGCGCCGACGCTTCTCGTCACCGACAGTCCCTTCGTCGGGCCCGGCAGCGCCTACGTGGCACTGCCGCTCGCGCGCGTCGCCCAAGTCGACGGGCGGCTGCAGCTGCTCGACTACCAGCCGCCGCTGTTGCGCGTGACCCGCGATACGCCGGCCCACAAGCTGGCCACCCGGCTGGCGCTGGAGTTGCGCGAGAAGGCGCAAGGCCTGAGCGACCGCTGGCGCGCCGCCCTGGAGTCCGGCGGCACCGATGCACCCGAGCTCGCGGCCGTTCTCAGAGGCCTCGTGGCAGCCTTGCCGCGGCTCGAGGCGCTGCTGCGTGACGAGGTCGCGGCACCTTATGATCTCTACCTCGCCCTTTGTGACGTCTTGGGGGCCGTGGCCGGCATCGATCTCGCCTTGGCGCCACCCTCGGCGCCGCCCTATCGCCACGCCGACGCGCTGCCGGCTTTTCGGGCCTTCGCCGATCTCGTCCTGCCGGCCGTGGCCAGGCTTCACGCGGGCCGCCGCACCATGTCCATGGCACGGCTCGAGGACGGCGCCTTTGCGCTGGCCGGCGATACGGCAACGCTCGACCACCCGTTCCAGATCCTGCTCAGACCGGCGCCCGGCGTTCGTGCGGCGGGGACTCGCGAGTGGGCGATGGCCGTCACCATCGCGACCGAAGATGCCATGGCCGGCGCCCGGGGCCGGCGGGTGCGGGGTGCGGCGCGGCGCGTGCTGGCCCAGGATGCGACGCTCGATGTGGCCGCACCACCCGGTGCCGTCGTCATCGAGGTCGATCGTGACCCCGCGTTCCTGACCCCGGGCGTCCGGCTGGAGATCCGGCATCCCGCCGGTGAAACGGCACCAAGTGCGCCTGCCTCGGCAGCGCTGCTGCTGCCACCGGAGCGGCGTGCCAATCGCTCGGCCTCGACATCGGCCGTGGGCGCGGCGAAGCGCGCGGAGCCGGTCGCTTGAGTGGTCCCGCCGCACCGCGCCCCACCCGCGAGGCGTTGCGCGCCTTCCAGCGCCTCGATGGCGCGATCGCCGAGGCCACGGCCAGAGCCACCCTGGCGGTGGAGAACGCGACCGACGATCCGGACCCCGACGCCGCTGCACGGATCGCCACCGAGCAGACTCGCGCCGCTTTCGTCACGCTGCGCCGCCTCCTGGTCGAGCTGGGCGCGCCCGAGACACCGACCGCGAGATCCGGGGCGGTCGATCGCGGCCCGGTCGATCGAGGTTACGTGCTCGCCTGCTACGCCGACGAGGCGCTCCTCCATCTGGTCCGCTGGCCGGGCGCCGCCCTCTGGTCGGGCATGCTGCTGGAGCGGGCACTCTATGGCACGGAGATCGCCGGCGAGCGTCTGCTCGAGACGGCCGAGCGCATGGTCGATCTCGTCGAGCCGGCACGCCGCGATGTCGCAGCGGCACTCTTCCTCGCCATCGCCGCCGGCTTTCGCGGTGGCCGCCGCGGCAAAGCGGACGATGCGGTGATCGAACGCTTGCGACAAGGTCTGTTCGACATCGCCATGGACCGTCCGGCGCCGGAACGACTGGAGTTGCGGCGGCGCTTCGCGCAGGCCACGGACCACACGGTGAGCGCTCCCCGACGGCCACCCTCACGGGCGGTCCAGCGCGCCGCCGCAGCACTGGCGCTGGTCGTCGCCGGCTGGCTGGTGGCGGGACATCTCCTTTGGCACTCGACCCATGTCGACATGGTGCGGCTGGCTGATCAGGTGATCGCGGCCTCGCGCAGCGACGGGTCTCGTTTTTGAGCCATGGCCACGCTGCTGCCGTTCCTGCCGATCATCGCCGCCGGACTGACCGCTCTGCTCCTGCTCGCCGGTATGGCCACCTGGTGGCTGGCCACGCGCCCCGGCACCGCCGAACCCACGAGGTCGGGCGTAGCCGAGCCGGCAGAACCGAACGCCACGGGGCCGAAAGAGCGGCCGGACGATACCCTGGGCGCGCTCGGGTCGGGTCCGCTGGTCGCCGTGATCGGCGCACCCGGCGCCGCCGTCTCGGCGGTGGTGGCCGCTGCCCGTGGCGAGGCGTCGATCGCGGCGCCCGACGGTGACGGCCGCATGGTCGCCATTCCGGGCGGCGCCGTGCTCGATTTCGGCGATGCGTTGCTGGCGGCCGCCGACTGGCGCGAGCGCTGGACCGCCGCGATCGGCCGAACATCGGCGCTGCGCGGCTGGGAAGGCACTGTCGACGCCCTCGTCCTCGGTGTCTCGGCACGGGTCCTGGCCGATCTCTGGCGCGAGTCGCCGGCTGCCATCGAAGGCCTCGGTGGCCGCTTCGCGGCGCTGATCGAGGACGCCCAGCGCCTCGGCGGGCTGCGCTGTCCGGTCTACCTGCTCCTGACCGACGCCGAAGGCCTGCCCGGCTTTGCCGCGCTCGCGCATGAAGCGCGCCTGGAGCATTCCGATGCGGCGCCGCTCGGCTGGTCGCAGCCCTACGGTGCCGATGCGCCCTTCTCGCCACGCTGGGCCGAGGAGGCCGTGGAGACCCTGGCACTGACGCTGGAGGACGCCGTGCTCGACGGCCTTTCCGGCATCACCGATTTCGCCCGGCGGCCCGGTCTCGTGCTGGCGCTGCCGGCCGCCATCCGCGACCTCGGCGAGCCGTTGCGGGCCCTCCTCACGGCGACGATGCGACCGGCCCCCGCCGGCGAGCCCGCCATGCTCCGCGGCCTCTATCTCACCGGTGCCGGGGCCGATGCCACTGGGCCAGACGGGCCTGAACCGGCCGCCTTCGCGGCCGAGCTCTTCGCCCGGAAAGTCCTGCCGGAGGCTGGCCTCGCGCAACCGGCCCGGGCACTGGCGACGAAAGGCGCCCGCGTGGCGCGCCGCCTGCGCATCGGCACCGGCGTCGCTGCCGCCGTCGCCACGCTGGCCCTGCTCGCACTCTTCGCCCTGGAGCGGCGGCAAGAGAGTGTCGTCGAGCTCTTGGCGCTGGTCGACCGCTACGTGGCCGAGGATCAGGCGCTCGCCGCCCGGGGTCTCGAACCGTCGCCTGCGGTACTCGCCCGGGCGACCGAAGAGTTGTTCGACGCCATGGCCGAGCTCGAGTTCGATCGGGTCGCAACCGTGCTGGCCCCCACCTCCTTTCTTTCCGGGCTCGACCATCGGCTGCAACAGGCGCTCGCTATCGGCTTCGACCGGGTGGCGCTTCGCGCCATCGGCCGCGGGCTCGAAAGCCGGGTGGTCGAGGCCGGCACCGCGGCAGCGCGCGCGCATGGCCCGACCCCCGACGCCTTCGTCACCCTCGCCGAGACGCTGACCGCGCTCGACGACGACATCCGCCGCTTCGACGCCTTGCCGCACTCGACCAGGCCGGCCGATCTAGCCCGCTCGAGTCACGCCGCCCTCGGCGTCACGCCGCCGGCCGGTTTCGATGACCACTACGGGCTCTACATCAAGGCCCTCGGTCTGACCCGGCAGCGCGGCTTCGATGGACCGGGCGCCTGGGCGGCGCTGGAGGCGACGCTCGGCCGCGACCTGTTCGGCGCACTCGGCGCGGCCTACCGGCAAGACCCGTTGTTCGTTGCGATCGAGACCATCGCGGCGAACGCCGGCCTGCTCCTCGCCGGAGGCCGCCCGGACGGCGCCGAATTCACACCGCAGCTGCAAGCCCTGCTGGGCGCGATCGGTACGGCCGAGCGGCTGCTCGCCGATCCGGCCCGCAATTGGCTGGGACCGGAGGCCGTCGAGACCGATCGCCGGCTGGCAGCGGCCGCAACCCAGATCAGCGAGCTCAGCTTCGCGCCCGGCTCGCTGCGGGTCCAGCTCACCGCCGGCCTGCGCCGCGAGCGGGAGGCGGCGCAGGCGGAGCTCTTGCGCCTGCAAGGCTTCGCCGGCCGGCCGGTGGTGCACGTCGCCGACTCCGCACCGGCCAGGCTCGATCCGCTCTATCCCCGCCTGCGCCAGTCCACGCACCAGCTGCTCGACGATCCGAGGCGCGGTTCACTGGCCCGAGTGCCGGCGACCTCGGCCATCTCGTCTGCCAGCTCGCCCGCCGGGCAGCGCTTCGCCTGGACGACGGAACGGCTGACCGATGCCTCGGCGGCGATGGAGTGGTTGCAGGAGATCACGGCAGCGTCGGCCACGGCACTGCCTGCCGATCTCCGCGAGATCGTCGTCGGCGAGACTCGCGCCCGTGCCGAGGCGCGGGTCACGGAGCTGCTCGACGCCGCGCGGCAGCCGCTCGGCAACCCGGCCTTCGTCGACGACCTGGCACGCGCCGAAGCGCAGGCCTTCGCGACGGCAGCCCCGCTCTTGGCCGAGCTGCGCGACAAGGCGGCGCTCTTGCAGCTGACCAGGGCCAGTGCCCGCCTCGCCGCCACCGCCGACGTCCAGGCCCGCCGGGTACTGGTCGAGGCCGACCGCGAGCTCGCCGCGGCCCGCCTCTATTCGCCCGGAATCCAAGGCTTCGCGCTCTGGGACGGCCAGCCGGGCGGTGCGGCCAGCGTCTTCGGCCTCGCCAGCGATGCGTCGCTCGCCGGCCTCGTCCGGGAATGGCGAACCTTCAGCCGGCTCTTGGCCCAGGGCCGCGCCGGCCCGGCATTGCGCTACCTGCGCGGTTCGCCGTCCGGGCCGCCGCTCGACCTCGCCGCGTCCACGGCACTCTGGCGCGAGACCCTCGCCGTTCTGGCCGATTACGACCAGAGCGCGCCCCGCAACGACCTGGCGGATCTGGAGCGCTTCATTCTGCTCGATCTCAACGAGCTGGACCAGGGCAGCTGCACGGCGCACCTCGCCGCCATCCGTCCGGGGCCCAGCTTCTTCGGCGTCCGGCTCGCCGCGCTTCGCGAGGCTGCGCAACGTCGCTGCGCCGCGCTCCGGACCGGTGACGCACGAGCGACCTGGGCTGCGATCTCGAGTGCCTTCGAGGCTGGCCTCGCCGGCCGCTTTCCCTTCGTCGGCGCCGGCGTCGGTGAACCGATGACCCAGCTGACCCGCCTCGCCGATGTCGCCGATCCACAGAGTGTCCGTCGCTTCTTCGCGACCTTCGGCGACGAGCTCGCCGGGCTCGGCGATGCCGACACCGCGGCCGATTGGCTCGATATCGACGCCAGCGACTTCGCCGCGGCGCTGGAAGCCACTCGGCCGTTTCTCGGATTGCCCGAGAACGGCGCTGTCGCGTCCACGCCCGCGTTCGCCGTTACCGCCGACTTCCGCAGCAATGCGGACCACGAGCGCGGCGGCGATCAGATCATCGAATGGACGCTGCGCATCGGCGCAGACCGGGTCAGCTCCTTCGAGCCCGACCGCCACCTCGTCTGGCGGCAGGGTGACCGGGTCGAGCTGAGCTTGCGCTGGGCCCGCAACGCGCCGCAGGCACCAGCCGCGCCGCGCCGTCCCGACGCCACGCTGGACGGCCGAACGCTGCGCCTCGCCTATGACGGCCCCTGGGCCCTTCATGCGCTCATCGCCGCCAATGCGGCGCCGTTTCCCGATATCGTCCTGGTCGCCGACCCGGAGCCGAACCTGTTGCGGATCACCACGCCGCTGGTCCAGAATCCGGACGCCGCCCGGGGCGAGCTGCCGCGGCTCGACGACGCCCTCGTCTATCTCCGCCTCGACGTTCGGGCGGTGGACGCGACCGGCAGCGTCCCGGTCGGCCCGACGCTCGCCATGCCGGTCTTTCCGGCGCGTGTGCCCGGCGGATGAGCGCGACCGACGCCCTCTTCGACGGCTTGCTGGAGCCCGTCCCGGGACCCTTGCCCGCCGGCGAGTCGTTGCGCTGGGGTCCGATCCATGCCGCGATCGAGGAGGCCCGGCGCGAGGAAGACGAGGACCTGCCGCAGGGGGTCTGGCGACGCGACGTCAAACGGGCCGACTGGGACCAGGTGGTGGAGCTGTGCCGCGAAGCGCTGGCCCTGAAGTCCAAGGATCTCCAGGTCGCCTGTTGGCTGGTCGATGGCGCCATTCGGCTGCATGGGCCGGCCGCCGGGGCAGGGGCTCTGGACTTCCTCGCGACGCTCGTGGCCACCTGGTGGGACGAGCTCTATCCAGCGCACGACGGTGATGTCGATTCGCCCCGCTTCGCGCCCTTGATCTGGCTCGATGGTGCCCTGGCGCAATGGCTCGCCGCCTATCCGATCGCCACGGCCGAGACCGAGGACGGCGTCACCGCGCTCAGCTGGAGCGACCACGCGGCCGCCTGCCGCCGCGAGGCCGCCGGACGCGCCGGCAAGCCGGCCAAGGCCGGCCGCTCCTGGCCGACGATCGCCGGTTTCGACGCGCTCGCCGACCGCACGGCACGCGACCACCTGGACAGGCTGGCGACGGCCGGTCCTGCCCTGGACCGGGCGACGGTGGCCCTCGAGGAGCGGTTGGCACTGCTGGCCGGCGAGCAGGCACCGAGCTTCGGACGGCTGCGTGCCGTCATTCGGGATGTCGCGTCGCTGCTGCAACCGATCCTCGCCCGCCGTCCGCCGGCCGTGGCGCCAGTACCGGCCCAGCCCGTCACCCCGTTCGCTGCAACGATCGCCAAGGTCAGTGCCGCCATGAGCCTGAAGCCAGCACCGCTCGCCACGGCCAGCCTCGTCGATCGCGAGCAAGCCTACCGCGCACTGGCGGACATCGCAGCGTACCTCCGCCGGGTCGAGCCGCACAGCCCGACACCGTTTCTCATCGAACGCGCTATTCGTTGGGGTGGCATGACGCTGCCCGACGTTCTGGCGGACGTGTCGCGGCGGGGCAGCGACGGCGACATCCTGAAATGGCTGATGGAGGGGGCGAACAAGTAATTGAGCGTACCAAGACGTTTTCCGTTGCGGATTAAATTCAACCCAGAGTAGAAATATACGGTCAGCAAACGCGAGAGACTCGTCTGCAAAGGGTCCGTCAGCGGGCCAATCGGGAGACCACCAATGACCGAAAGCGTTCAGCACAAGCTGTCGCGGGTGCGCCCGCCGCGCGTCCAGATCACCTACGACGTCGAAATCGGTGACGCCGTCGAGCGCAAGGAACTGCCGTTCGTCATCGGCGTCATGGCGGATCTCTCGAGCAAGCCGGCCGAGCCGCTGCCGCGGCTCGCCGATCGCAAGTTCGCCGCCATCGACCGGGACAATTTCAACGAATGCCTGGCGGCAGCATCCCCGCGCGTCGCGTTCGCCACGCCGAACAAGCTGCAGCC
>JAABSG010000092.1 GCA_011390475.1 Geminicoccaceae bacterium
ACGATCACCGACGCGACCGTCGGCGGTGACCTCGAGAACACCGTCGTGCTCGGCACCGGCACCAATATCGCCATCGGCTCCGGGGCGCGCGCCTGCACCGAACTCGGCACTATCGGGCGGCCCGGCATTTGTCGCTGATCGCCACCACCATGTACCGCACCCGGCCTTGCGACATCTGGCTGCATGGCGTACCCCGAAGAGGCCAGCGTGGACCGATCCTTCTGATCGCTACTCGATTGACCTCGAGAACAGCCAAATAACGGAGAGGTAGACGACATGGGACGTCAACTGCAATTCGCTGGACTTTTCTGCCTTTTTGCCTTGTCGGGCTGTGGCGGCAATTCACCACCGCCGGCCATGCCCCGAGCGGCGACACCGCCGCCGGCACCGGTGGCCACACCGGCCGTCGATGCCGGCACAGCGCTGGTCGAGGCCCGCCGCTGTGGCCGTGCCATCGCGGTCGCGGCCCGCTGCAACTATCTGCGCGACGATCGCGATGTCGCGGCCCTGCGCTTCTCCGTCCTGCAGGGACTGGGTCAGCGCTACGGCGGTGTCGTCGACCAACCGCGCCTGACCGAGGCGGTCGATCTCGCCGTCCTCGACCGCATGGCGACCATCGGCCAATGCACCGTCAGCCCGGCCGACGTGCCGGTGATGGAAAGCGGGCTTCGCGACGTCCTCGGCAGCTGCGCCGCCCCCTGAGCGCCGCCGGACCAACCCCAGCACGGCCCGCAGGCCGTGGAAAAGGATCTGTCATGTCGAGAAAGACGATCATCGGGACCTCCCGTCTCTTGGCGGTGGCCGCTCTCGCCACGCTTCACGCGAGCCCGCCGCAGGCGCAGACGGTCGAGGAACTCGTGGCCTTCAGGCCCGACAATCGTGCGGGCTCGGCGGCCGCGGCGGCGGTGATCGCCGAGATGATCGCCGAGCGCAGCCTGTCGGCCGCCGTGCGCAGCCGGGCGCGCTCGCTGGCGCCCGAGGGTGCTTTTGCCGTCGGCACGGAGGAGCTGCTGCTCGATATCGGCGCGCATGCGTTTCTCGGCGGCTCGGGCGGCGGCGTGACGCCGGTGGCACTGCCCGAACCCGCGGCAGGCCCGGCGCTCGCTACAGGAGCGGCCAGTGCCGAACCGGCGACGGTAGCACCCGCCCGCAGTCCGCGCAACGACGGACAGAACTGGTCGGTCGGCGGCTTCAATTCGGCCAACCGCGATCTCGGCGGCGACATGGAGAGCAGTGGCAGCGCCAGCGCGTCGAGCGGCGGCGGCAGCTCCTCCAGCGGTGGCGGTGGCGGCGGCTCCGGCGGTGGCGGCTCCGGCGGCGGTGGCGGCGAGTCCGGCGGCGGTGGTGGAGGTGACGACTCCGGCGGCGGTGGTGGCGGCGGCTCTGGCGGTGGCGGCTCCGACGGCGGTGGAGGTGACTCCGGCGGCGGTGGTGGTGGCGGCGACTCCGGCGGCGGCGGTGGTGGTGACTCCGGCGGCGGCGGTGGTGGCGGTGACTCCGGCGGCGGCGGCGGTGGCGGTGACTCCGGCGGCGGTGGTGGCGGCGGCGGTGGTGGTGGCGACTCCGGCGGTGGTGGTGGCGGCGGCGGTGGATGGAACTGACCGAAGGGTGACGAGCCGGCGCGACACGCCGTCACCGGACACGGCGCCGGCGCAACTGCAGACGCTGACCAGTTGTTGCTGTTCTCAACGGAGGGTTCGGTGATGTCGGACGTTTTCGGCAAGCAGTCACAAGGTAAGCAGTTGGACAGCAGGAACCCGGCCCCGCGTTGCCTGGTGCTGGGAGCTGCTCTTTTGCTCTCGATCGCCCAGCCGGCCGGTGCCCAGGAGATCGACCGGCTCGTCACCTATCGGGCCGACAATCGCGCCGGCTCGGTAGCCGCGGCACAGGTGATCGCGCAAATGATCGCCGAGCGCAGTGACTCGGCAGCGGTGCGCAACCGCGCTCGCGCAATGGCGCCCGCAGGGACCTTGACCCTGGGGGCCGACGAGCTCTTGACGGATATCGGTGCGCATGCCTTCGTCGGTGCTGTCAGCGGCCTCGGCAGTGGCAATGGCGGCGTCGTCCCGGCAGCTCTGACCGCGCCGACCCGTCCGGTCGAGCCGTCTCCGCCGCCGGTGGTCGAGCCGATTGCACGACCAGCCGCACCAGGCGACGTGCAGCCGGTGGCGACCCCGGCGCCAACGGCAGCCCCAGCGTCGAGCGCTTCGGCGTCGGCGCCCGCGACACCGCCGCGCCGCAATTGGGGCGTGAGCGAGGCGTTCAGTGGCGAGATGCGTGATCTCGGCGGCTCGCCGAGTGGCGGCGGCGGCAGCCGTGGCGGCGGCGGTGGCGGTGGTGGCGGAGGCGGTGGATGGAACTGATGCGCACCCTCCGGCTCGCGACGCCCTCGGCCCGGCCCGTGCGCTGTCCCGAGGCGGCGCCGCGAGCCAACCGCGCCACCGCCCTGGCCCTCGCCGCGCTGTTGCTCGGTGGCGTGTCACCGACCGCCCTGGCCAGCGAGCGGCACGCGCTGCTCATCGGCAACGGCGCCTACGAGAGCTTGCCCGGGCTCGATAATCCCACGCTCGACGCCGCCCTTCTGGGGCGCACGCTGGAGCGCCTGGACTTCAACGTGCAGGTGGTCAGTGATGCGAGCTACGACGGAATGCGGGCGGCCATCGACGTCTTTCGCCAAGGCGCCCGCGACGCCGAGGTGGCGCTGGTCTACTATGCCGGGCACGGCGTCCAGGTGGACGGTGTCAACTATCTCTTGCCCGTCAATGCGCGAATCGGCGGCCGTGAGGACCTGCGCCGCGAGGCGCTGGTGCTGCAGTTCCTCCTCCACGAGTTGGAGACGGCGGCACCGGAATTCGGCATCCTCGTGCTCGACGCCTGCCGGGACAACCCGATCGCCGCGCTCGAGGAGCAGCTCGCCCGGCAAGCCGGCCGCTCGGTGGCACCGCGCGAAGGTTTGGCGCCGACGATCTCGGCGACCGGGCTGATGATCTCCTACGCGACGGCACCCGGGCAGGTGGCACTCGATGGGCCGGTCGGCGGCAACAGCCCGTTCGCCGAGGCGCTGGCGCATTACCTCGACGAGCCCGGGCTCGAAATCGGCCTCCTGTTCCGCAAGGTGAGTGCCCGGGTGCGCGAAGCCACGGCCGGCGCCCAGGTGCCATGGACCGAGGCATCGCTGACCGGCAAGAGTCTCGTGCTCAATCCGGCACCGACCCGCCCGGCCCAGGAGGATGCCATCGCCGAGCTCAACCGGGCGCTCGATCAGGACGATCCGCTCGAGCAGCGCCTGGCACTGACCGCGTTCACTCGCGCGCACGAGGGCTCGCCCTTCGCCCAGCTGGCCCTGGCCTATCTCGATCGGCTCGAGCAGGCACGGCCGCAGTCGGGCGTGCAGCTGGCGAGCTTCGAGCAGACGGTGGCCGACCGCCAGCGGGTCGACCTGATGGCCGGCAGTGCCGCGGCACCGCTCGCCAACGAGATGTTCGCGGCCCTGCATGCGCCGAGCAGCGAGCAAGAAGCCCCCGACGCCGCGACGCAAGCCGATACCGCGACAGCCGCCGAGGCCGAGCCGGCGCAGCCCGAGCCCGCATCGGCGGCGGCGACGACGACCGCGACGACGGCCCAGCCGCCGAGCGATGCGGCGACGCTGCTCTGGCCGCTGGTCGCGGCGGCCGATCGGCCCGACTACTACGCCCGGTTCCTGGCCCTCTTTCCCGACGACAGTCTGGCCGCGTCGGCTTCGGCGGGGCTGCAGCTCGCGGCCCTGGCGAGCGAGCCGCCACGGCCGGGCGCGCCGACGTCCGACGCCACGGGTCCGGCGCCACTGCTCGTGCCCGTCGTCGTCGGCACCGGACCGGTGACCGTGCCTCTGGCCGCAACCGAGCGGTCGCTGGTGCTGCAGGAGCCGCCGCGACACGGCCGGCTCCGCGCCCTGGATGCGAAGGGCGACGAGCTTTCCCTGGGTGCGCACCCGGCAATGGTGGAACGACTGGAGTACCTGCCGCCCTCGGCGCTGCGCCAGGGTATCGATGCCGCGCTCTTCGAGCTCGTCGCACCGGCTACCCCGACTCCAGATGCCGCGGCTCCGGATAGCCCGCCACTGGATGGCCCGACAACGGAAAGCCTCGACGCGACGGCCGCGCCCGAGGCCGCCGGCACAGCCACGGTGGCGCTGCTCGACGACGAGGAAGGGAAGCTGGCGCGCTCGCTCGAAGCCGACGCGCCGGCGGGCGATCCCTTCCTCGTGCAGTTCGAGATCAGGGTGGACGAGTGCGACCGGCTCGCCGGCACCCCGTTCGACCGGCAAGGCGTGGTGCTCGGCGTCTTTCGCAACGCGATCGACACCGATGCCGCGATCCCGGCCTGCGAGGCGGCAGTCGAAGCATATCCCGGTGTGCCACGCTTCGTCTACCAGCTCGGCCGGGCGGTCGAGGAGGCCGGCGACCACGCTCGTGCGGCCGAACTCTACGAGGAGGCCGCCGCGGCTGGCCATGTCATGGGCATCTACCGGCTCGGCTACCTGCACTTGATCGGCCGCGGCATGCCGGTCGATGTCGACAAGGCCGTGACCTTCTTCGAGGCGGCAGCGTCAAAGGGCGAGAGCTACGCCATGAACAGCCTCGCCCGGCTCTATGCGGCGGGCGAGGACGTGCCGCTCGACCAGGAAAAGGCCATCGACCTTTATCTTCGAGCGGCGGCCCAGGGAAACACCTACGCCTACAACAATCTGGGCTATCTCTTGGCCGAGGACGGCGAGGAGGAGCGCGCCTTGCCCCTGTTTCAGGCCTCGGCCGAGGCCGGCGACGTCTACGGCTACAACAACATGGGCTACGCCTATCAGAACGGTATCGGCGTCGAGCCGGACTTGACCCAGGCGATCACCTGGTACGAGCGTGCGGCGCGTGGCGGTCAGCCGAATGCCCCGATCAATCTGGGCTTCATCTACCGCGACGGTGGCCCCGGCATCGCCGCCGATCCGGCGCGCGCCGCCTTCTGGTTCGCCGAGGCTGCGAGCCGCGGCAATCCCTGGGGCTCCGTGCACCTGGCGTCACTCCATGCACAAGGGGCGCTGGGCGAGGCGCCCGATCCGGTGCTGGCGGCCAAGCTCCTGGCTCGCGTCGCCTGGATCGATTCGGAAACCGGGCGGCACGCGACCCAGCAGAACTACGGCGGTGCCGGCGATGCCGCGCGCGAGCGGTTCGTCCAGTTCCCGGTTCGGGTGGTCGTCCAGGCGGTGCAGGGTGAGCTTGCCCGCTTGGGGTTCGATCCGGGCCCGGCCGATGGTCTGCCCGGCCCCCGCACCGAGGCCGCGATCCGGGCGTTCCTCGACTCGCGCGATCCCGACCGACAGTCGGACCCGGCCCCGATCGACCTCTTGGCCGAGCTGTTGCGCGTGCCGGCGCCGGATTGAGCCGGCTGCCGACCGCCGTCGACCGACCGCTCGATATCGGCTAGAGGCCCTGGCGGACACGCGACTCGAGCACCGGACAGGGCCCATGACCTTCAGCCTCGGCATCAACACCAACGCCTTCGTCAACCGCATCGTCGAGCCCGAAGGGCTGGTGCCGGTGGTGGTCGAGGAGGTGGGCCTGAAGCGGATCCAGCTCACGCCCGAGATCCTCAGCCCCGACTGGCCGGCCCCGGTGATCGCCGATCACGTCCGCCGCTGGAATCGGGCGTGTGAGCGTTACGGCGCCAGGATCACCACCACGTTTACCGGCAACTACACGCGGCTCAACAGCCTCTGCCACCCGGACCCCGATGTGCGGGCGCATTGGCGGGCCTGGCTCGAGCGGCTGATCGACATCGCGGCCGACCTCGGGGCGGCGGCCACCGGCAGCCAGCTCGGCATCCTCACCTACCGCGACGACCGCGACCCCGTCCGCCGGGCGGCCCGCTTCGCCGAGGCCCGCGACCACTGGCACGGGCTCGCGGCCCATGCGAAAGCGCGCGGACTGAAATGCCTGATGTGGGAGCCGATGTCGGTCAGCCGTGAATTCGGCGAGACGATCGAGGCCTGCCGGCGGGACCACGCGGCGCTGAACGAGGGCTCGCCCTTGCCGATCCTGATCAATGTCGACATCGACCACGGCGACGTCACCTCGCCGAATCCGGCCGACACCGACCCTTATGCCTGGGCCCGCGAATTCGCCACGCTGAGCCCGGTCGTCCACATCAAGCAGAGTTCCATGGACAAGGGCGGCCACCGCCCGTTCACCGCCGAGTACAACGAAAAGGGCCGGGTGATCCCGGAAAAGCTGATCGCCGCCTTGCGCGAGGGCGGCAGTGACGAGAACGAGTTGGTCTTCGAGTTCACCTTCCGCGAGCGCGAGCCCACGGACGGGCACGTGGTCGAGGCGTTGAAGGAGTCGGTGGATTTCTGGCGGGGGTGGGTGAGTCTGGGGTGAGTTGTCGAGAAGCTTGTCAAGAAAGACGCGGGGAAGATGATCTTCCCCGCACCCCAACGTTACTTTGCGCCGGCGTCCATAAATGTGCCGCTATCGCGCCAACCTTCACCGCCGCGAAAGTTCCGGTGGGGCGTGGGGAGGATCATCCTCCCCACATCTTCCCTTCACTTGACGACCACTCGACTAAGCCGGTTCGTAACGCTCGACTGCGATCTGGTCCTGCCGCCGCCTGACCTCGGCGAGGTCGTAGGCGAGTTGCACCCGTAGCAGGTGGTCCGCCTTCGGGCCGAAGGCTTTCTCGATGCGGAGGGCCATCTCGGGCGTCGAGCCGGCCCGACCGTTCAGCAGGTTGGACAAGGTGGGCCGGGCGACACCGAGCACCCGAGCGGCGTCGGAGACGCTCAGGCCCAGTGGGTCCAGCACCTCGTGGCGGACGATCGGCCCCGGATGGGAGGGATTCTTCATTCGGATTTCAATCCTGCCCAACGATAGTCTTGCTCAGTGATAGTCGATCAGATCGACGTCGCTGGCATGGCCGGCCTGCATGCGAAAGACCAGCCGCCAATTGCCGGTTACCGTAAGGTTCCAAAAGCCCGCGAGATTGCCGCTCGGGCGATGCAATCGCCAACCCGGGTACAGCCCCATGTCCTCCGGTGTTTTCGCCGTTTCGAGAAGCGTCGAGATCTACGTCAGCTTCCTGACCTGGGCCGGCGGCAGACCACGGCTGTCACCAGTCGCCGCGAGTCGCCGCAAGCCATTGTGCCGGAACGACTCGATCGACATGCGGATATGCAGCCTGTGCCGTTACGGCTGTCAATCGATCAGCGCTTCATTTCCCCTCCACCACCGCCGCCACCTGCCGGGCGAGGGCGAGCAGGCCTGCCGGCTGCCATGCGGCGCGGCCGACGAAGAGGCCGTCGATTTCGGGCTCGAGGGCCAGCGCCTCGGCATTGCCTGGATTGACGCTGCCGCCGTAGAGCACCGTTGGGGACTGACCCGCGAGGTCCAAGACGGCGTTCTTGATCGAGCCCTGGATGGCATTGGCGTAAGCCGGGGTGGCGGGTTCGCCGCCATCGCCGATCGCCCAGACGGGCTCGTAGGCGAGCAGCACGCGAGCGGCATCGGCGGGGACCAGGCCCGAGAGCGCCATGCGGGCCTGCCGCGCCACGGTGACGGCGGCGGCATCCAGGTCGCGTTCCTCGGCCGTCTCGCCGACGCAGACCAGAGGCGTGAGACCGGCTGAAAGGGCGGCCTTCACCTTGGCGTTGATCAGGGCATCGGTCTCGCCGAAATGCGCGCGCCGCTCGCTGTGGCCGAGCTCGACCAGTGTGGCACCGCAATCCGCCACCTGTCCCGCCGAGATCTCGCCGGTCCAGGCGCCGGCCTCGGCCCAATGACAGTTCTGCGCACCCACCATGATCGGTGTGTCGGCCAGCGCCGCCGCGACCTCGGCCAGGGCCGTGAACGGCGGCAGGACGAAGAGCTGCAGTGGCAGTACCGCGAGGTCGGAAGCGGCCTCGAGCGTCGCGCAATAGGCGGCCGCCTCGGATCGAGTCTTGTTCATTTTCCAGCCGGTGCCGAGCCAGAAAGGTCTCGCCATGCCTCGTCCTCCCCGAAATGTGGCGGCCACTTGACAAGCTGTCGGCGTTTTGTGCAAGCTGGCGCAAGAAAGTACAAGCCATGCAAAAAAGTTCGCCATCAGGGAAGCAGCGGTGACGCCGAGCGACCGCACCGAGATCGAACTGGGACTGGCCAGCCGCGCGGCGTGGCTGTCCTATGTCGGCGGCTACACCCAGGAGGACATCGCCGGCCGGCTCAAGGTCTCGCGGGTCAAGGTCAACCGGCTGATTGCGCTGGCCCATCGCCAGGGGCTGATCCGGGTCTTCGTCGAGGGGACCGCCGCCGAGTGCGTGGCGCTGGAGGATCGGATCGCCCGAGCCTACAGTCTGCGCTTCTGCACCGTGGCCCCGGATCTCGGCGAGGCCGACCTGCCGCTCTTGTCGCTCGCCGCCGCCGGCGCCCACTACCTTCTGGGCGTGCTCGAGCAGCCCGACATCCAAGTCGTCGGCATCGGCCACGGGCGGACGCTCGCGGCCGTGGTCGACCGGTTGCCACGGGTGCCACGCGCGGATCTCGAGTTCGTCTCGCTGCTGGGCAGCCTCACCCGCAGCGCCGCGGCCAATCCCTTCGACGTGATCCACAGGCTGGCCGGCAAGGTCGGCGGCGAGAGCTACTTCCTGCCGGTCCCGTTCTTCGCCGACAGTGTCGAGGACAAGGCGGTGCTGGCGGCGCAGCGCAGCGTCAGCGACGTCTTCGCGCTGGCGCGGCAGGCCGATCTCGTCGTCGTCGGCATCGGCGAGTTGAGCGCGCAGGCGCATCTCCTGCAGACGGGGATGATCACGCCGGCCGAGTTCGCCGAACTGGAGCGGGCGGGTGCGGTCGGCGAGGTGCTCGGCCATTTCTTCGACGCCGATGGCCGCTCGGTCGAGGCCGACGTCAACCGCCGGGCGCTGGGTCTCGCCCCCGCCGACCTGCGCGGCAAGGAAGTCGTCGCCATCGCCGGCGGCCGCGGCAAGGCCCGGGCGATTGCCGCCGTTCTCGAAAGCGGTCTCTTGACCGGCCTCGTCACCGACGAGGCGACCGCCCGCCGGCTGGCCGAGCGCGCGCTCGACCACGACCTGCCGACCGATCGACCGACCAGCCGGGCGTCGTCGATCACCACGCTCGCCTCTTGACTGCTGAACGAACCAACCAGGGAGACTGACAACCATGACCAGAAAAATCGACGACCTCGCCAATGCCGTGGTTCGCCGCCAGCTCGGCCGCCGCGACTTCATCCGCCGCGCCGGCCAGCTCGGCATCGGCGCCAGCGCCGCCGTCTACGCCCTGAACCACGCGCAGAGCATGGCCTTCGCCCAGGACTTCGACTGGCAAAAGCACAGCGGCACCTCGCTCAAGCTGCTCTTGAACCAACACCCTTACGCCGACGCGATGATCGCCAATCTCGAAACGTTCAAGGCGATGACCGGCATCGAGGTCACCTACGACGTCTTTCCGGAGGACGTCTATTTCGACAAGGTGACAGCCGAGCTCTCGTCGAGCAGCGCCGAGTATGACGTGTTCATGACCGGGGCCTATCAGACCTGGCAGTACGGCCCGGCCGGCTGGCTGGTCGATCTCAACGAATTCATCCAGGACCCGGCGCATACCGGGCCGGAGTACAACTGGGACGACGTGCTGCCGAATCTCAGGGCGTCGACCGCCTGGTCTGGCGTGCCCGGCGAGGCGCTCGGTGGCGAGGGGGCCAAGCAATGGGCGATTCCCTGGGGCTTCGAGCTGAACTCGATCGCCTATAACCGCCGGGTCTTCGACGCGCACGGTCTCACCCCGCCGACCAACATGGGCGAGCTCATGGAGACGGCGGCCAAGATCACCAAGGACGTCGACGGGATGTACGGTGTCGGCGTGCGCGGCTCGCGCTCCTGGGCCACCATCCACCCGGGCTTCCTCTCGGCCTATGCGAACTTCGGTGAGACCGACTTCACCATGGAGAACGGCCAGCTCATGGCCGCCATGAACACCGAAGGCTCGAAGGCGATGCACGCCGACTGGGTGCGGATGATCAAGGAGAGCGGCCCCCGCGACTGGGCCACCTACACCTGGTATCAGGTCGGCACCGACCTGGGTGCCGGGGCCTCGGGCATGATCTACGACGCCGACATCCTCGGCTACTTCATGAACGGCGAGGGCAATGCCGAGGCCGGCAATCTCGCCTACCACGCCTTCGCGCCCAACCCCGAGGCCGATGCTCCGACGCCCAATGTCTGGATCTGGTCTTTGGGCATGAGCAACTTCTCGACCAAGAAGGACGCCGCCTGGCTGTTCATGCAGTGGGCGTCGTCGACCGACCACGCGCTGTTCGGTGCCCGCGAGATGGACTTCGTCAACCCGGTCCGCCAGTCGGTCTGGGACGACGAGGCCTTCCAGGAGCGGATCGCCGCGAACTACCCGGGTTATCTCGAGCAGTACCAGGCCTCGGCCCCGGGCTCGAAGATCTACTTCACGCCGCAGCCGCTCTTCTTCAACCTCACGACCGAATGGGCGTCCTCGCTGCAGCAGATGGTGGGTGACCAGATCCCGGTCGACGAGGGTCTCGATCAGCTCGCCGAGAGCGTCAACCGCCAGCTTCGGCAGGCAGGGCTCTAGGAAAGGATGTGGGGGAAATGATTTCCCCCACGCCCCCTCGATATTTTGGTGGGGCGCGGGGAGGATCATCCTCCCCGCATCTTCTTCTTCGATGGATTGACGTGAATGGCGACTGAAGCGATGACCGGTGCGGTGATGGACGGCTCGAAGCGGCCGTTGATGCGCCAGGTTCTGCCCTATCTCTTGAGCCTGCCGGCGCTCCTGGTCTGCATCGGCATCCTCATCCCGTTCGGCACCGCCATCTATTATTCGCTGCAGCGCTACAACTTGGCGTTCCCGATGACCCGCGGGTTCATCTGGTTCGACAACTACACGATGTTGTTTACCGACCCGTCCTTTTGGCACACGGTCCGGGTCTCGCTGCTCTATACGCTCTATACCGTGGGCTTCGAGCTGCTGTTGGGCCTCGGCATCGCGCTGTTGCTGCAGCGGCGCACGCTCTTCAACAACATCATGAGCATCCTGCTGCTGTTGCCCTTGATGATTGCGCCTGCCATCGCGTCCTTGATGTGGCGGTTGATGACCAACCCCAATTTCGGCGTCCTGAGCTACTTGGCCGGCATGGTGGGCTTTACCGATTTTCGCTGGGCCAGTGCCCCCTCCTCTGCCCTCTTCACGGTCGTCTTGATCGATATCTGGGTCTACACGCCCTTCATGATGGTGCTGCTCTTGGCAGGCCTCCGCGCCTTGCCGCGACAGCCCTTCGAGGCGGCGGAGCTCGACGGCGTGCCGCAGACCTTCGTCTTCTTCCGCATCACCTTGCCGATGCTGACCCCCTACATCATCACGGCCTCGCTCTTTCGCATGCTCGAGAGCATCCAGCAATTCGACATCATTTACGCGATGACCCAGGGCGGACCCGGCAACACGCTGATGGTCTTTCAGGTCACGGCCTATCTCGAGCGCTACCAGTACACCAATGTCGGCCGCTCGGCGGCCATCTTGATGGTGCTCTGGGCGATTACCTTCATTCTCTCCAATATTTTCATCAAGCAGTGGCTGCGCTTGCGTGAGAAAGCGCGGGGGATCGCCTGATGCAACGCCAAACGACCCTCGGCCGGATCGTCCGTGGCACGCTGCTGACGCTCGTCGGCATGTTCTTTCTCTTCCCGATCCTCTGGGTCTTCTTGATGTCGTTCCAGACCAATCAGGAAATCCTGCGGATTCCGCCGTCGATCTTTTTCGAGCCGACGCTACAGAACTATCATGCCCTGATCTCCGGCCGGCTGGAGACGCAGACCGGTACGCTCGAGATCCGCTTCATGAACAACCTCATGAACAGCGTGATCCTGGCGACCTCCTCGGTCGCCCTCTCGCTGCTGCTCGGCATCCCCGCGGCCTACGCCTTCGCCCGCTTCAAGTTCCGCCTCGGCGAGGACATCGCTTTCACGCTGCTCTCCTTCCGCTTTGCGCCACCGCTCCTGGTCCTGCTGCCGCTGGCCATTTATTTTCAGCAGCTGGGATTGATCAATACCTATAGCGGCCTGATCTGGGTCTATCAGCTGATCACCCTGCCGCTGATTCTCTGGATCGTCAGAGGCTATTTCGAGGACATCAGCGAGGACATCGAGCACGCCTACCGGATCGACGGTAATGGCTGGTTCAAGACCTTCACCCACATCGCGATTCCCCTGGCCAAGCCCGGCATCGCGGCGGCCACGCTCCTCTCCTTCATCTTCGCCTGGAACAACTTCGTCTTCGCCCTGATCCTGGCCTCGGCCGACAAGCAGCCGGTGACGGTGGGCGCCCTGGCCTTCGTCACCGCGTCGGGCATCCAGTACGGGCAGATCGCGGCCTCGGTGGTCCTCTCGGTCACGCCGACCCTGGCACTCGCCCTCTACGCCCAGCGCTATCTGGTCGAGGGGCTTTCTCTGGGGGCGGTGAAGGGATGAGCTATCTGTCGCTCGACCAGGTCAGCAAGCGCTTCAAGGACGACATCGTCCTCGACCGGGCGTCACTCAGCATCGAGCGCGGCGAGACGGTCGTCGTCTTCGGCCCCTCGGGCTGCGGCAAGACCGTGCTGCTTCGTCTCATCGCCGGGATCAACGAGCCGGATGCCGGGCAGATCCGCATGGGCAATCGCGATGTCACCTACCTCGAGCCCGAGCACCGCAATATCGGTATGGCCTTTCAGAACTTCGCCCTCTACCCGCACCTCTCCGCCTTCGACAACATCGCGAGCCCCTTGAAGGCGCGCGGCATGAAGGGCGGGGAGATCGAGGGACGGGTGAAGGAGGTGGCCGGGCTCTTGAAGATCGACCACGTGCTGCATCATCTGCCCAAGGCGCTCTCGAACGGACAGAAGCAGCGCACGTCGCTGGGCCGGGCCTTGGCCGCCAATCCGGGCCTCCTGCTCCTCGACGACCCCTTGCGCAATGTCGATGCCAAGCTTCGCTACGAGATGCGCATCGAGCTGCCCCGCGTCTTGAAGGCCTTCGAGACGACCGTGATTTACGTCACCCAGGACTACAAGGAGGCGATGGCCCTGGGTGATCGGGTGGCCGTCCTGATGGGCGGCGGCTTCAAGCAGATCGACCACCCGTCGGTCATTTACAAAGACCCGGACGACCTCGACGTGGCGCGGCTGTTCGGTGACCCCACGGTGAACGTGCTCGACGGACGGATCGCGGATGGCGCGGTCGAGCTCATGGGCCTGCGCTTTGCGCTCTCCGGCCAGTTCGAGCCCGGCCCCTGCCGCGTGGCGCTGAGACCGGAGAGCATCGAGGTGACCCTCGACGACACGGCGGCCGGTGCCACCGCCATCGACGTGGGCGACAGCGTTCGGCACGGCCTCGAGGTCGAGCTCGATGCCGTCACCCCGTTGAACGTCCGCGCCGTCATGCTGCTCAAGACCGAGGACGGCCGGGAGCTGCTCGCAACCTGCTCGGAGGACGAGGCGAGCCGGCTGCCACGCGGCCACAAGAAGGTGACGGCGCACATTCGGGCGTCGGATCTTCTTTTCTTCACCCCCTCGGGCGCCCGTCTCCGCCCGCGACCGAGCTGAGGGGAAAGCGCATGGCAACCCTCACTCTCGACAAGGTCTCGAAGGTCTACCAGGCCCGGCGTGCGGCCCCGGTGCTCGCGGTGGACGCGGTCGACATGGCGATCCAGGACGGCGAGATCGTCGGCCTGCTCGGGTCTTCCGGCTGCGGCAAGACCTCGACGCTCCGCATGATCGCGGGCTTCGAAGACGTGACTTCGGGTGCGATCAAGGTGGGCGAGCGCGTCATCAACACGCTCTTGCCGGCCGAGCGCAACATCGCCATGGCCTTCGAGGGCTATGCGCTCTATCCGCCGCTACGGGTGAAGGACAATATCGGCTTTGCCCTCCTGCGCGACCGTCAACCGCGCGCCGAGGTCGATCGCAAGGTCCAGGAGGTGGCCGAGCTGCTCGAGATCGAAGCCGCCCTCGAGCGCTACCCGCCGACGATCTCGGCCGGCCAGCAACAGCGCACCAGCCTGGCCAGAGCGCTGATCAGGAGTGCTGATGTCTTTCTCCTCGACGAGCCGATGTCACAGCTCGAGCCGCAACTCCGGGCGGTGCTCCGGGCCCGGCTCAAGGACTGGCTGATCACCCGGAAGATGACCACGGTCTTCGTCACCCACGACCAGACCGAGGCCATCGCCTTGGCCGATCGCATCGCGGTCATGGAGCAGGGCGTGCTGCAGCAATTCGCCTCGCCGGACGAGCTGAAGGAGCGCCCGGCCAATCTCTTCGTCGCGTCGTTCATCGGCGAGCCGCCGATGAACCTGTTCAGGGCCAGGGTGGACCGCAACCGCAGCGGCCTCGGCCTCGTCGTGCTCGATGATCGGGGCGAGAAGTCCTTCGCGCTGGCCTATAACGACGAAGCCGAAGGCCTCGCCGACGGCACCCTTGTCCATCTCGGCATCCGCCCGCACCGCCTCCGCCTCGGTCCGGGTCCGGGCGCCGTCGACGGGACGGTCGTCTCGCACAGCTGG
>JAABSG010000093.1 GCA_011390475.1 Geminicoccaceae bacterium
CTCGCCAATTGGGCGATGTACACGCCCTGGCCGTTCTCCTCTCTCTTCCAGGAACTCGGCGACAAGGTCGAAGTCTTCGACTTCGAGAAGTACAATTTCGTCACACCCATCATCAAGCCCGAGGCCATGGATCGCGCCGAGCTCTTGGACCGGGTGATGAACAACTACCGCCGCTTCTACATCAAGAAGGCGCTCTTCTCCTATCCCTGGCAGGGTACGGGCTTCCGGCGCAAATACCTGCTCGGATGCCTCAAGGCCTTCTTCAAGGCGGGCGTGCAGCGCACCTTCTACGACCTCGGCAAGGTCAACTACTGGGGGCCGCAATCCAAGGGCAAGGTCGACTTCCACTTCGACGAGAAGCGAACGATCGCGCCGGCGCAGATGGCCGACTGGGAAGCCAAGGCCGACAAGGTCAAGAAGATGAAGGAGCGCAAGGCCGTGGCCGCCGCTGCCAAAGCCTGCGGCGGTGGCAGCGAGCAGTTGGCGGACGATGGGCCAATGACCGACGAGGAAATGGCCGAGACGGCCCCGATCGTCCACGCCCACCAAAAGCAGCAAGACCAGATCCCCGCCGAATGAGGCAGGCCGCCATGCAATCGATCATCAAGAAATACGCCGCCCGCGCGGTTCCCCGCTACACCAGCTACCCGACCGCGCCCCACTTCAGCGCCGACTTCCAAGCCGAAACCTACGCCGGCTGGCTCGCCGCAACCGACGCCAGCCAGCCCATCTCGCTCTACCTCCACGTCCCGTTCTGCAAACAGATGTGCTGGTATTGCGGCTGCAACATGAAGCTCGCCGCCCGCTACGCGCCCATCGCCGCTTACGTCGAGGACCTCATCCGCGAGATCGAGCTGGTGGCGGCAGCGCTGCCGACCCGGATGCAGGTCGCTCACCTACATTGGGGGGGCGGCACGCCCACGGCCCTCTCGCCCGACGACCTGACCCGCGTCATGACCGCGATCGACCGGCACTTCGCCATCCTCCCCGATGCCGAACTCGCCATCGAAAGCGACCCCCGCACCCTCACCGACGCCATGATCGGACGCCTGGGCGAACTCGGCTTCAACCGCGCCAGCTTCGGCGTGCAGGAGTTCGACCCCGAGGTCCAAAAAGCCATCAACCGCATCCAGCCGCCCGAGATGGTCGAGCGCACGGTGACCCGGCTCCGCGCCGCCGGCATCGAGCGCATCAACTTCGACCTCATCTACGGCCTGCCGCACCAGACCACCGAAAAGCTGCTCACCACCATCGACCGCGCGGCCACCATGCGCCCCGACCGCATCGCCCTGTTCGGCTACGCCCACGTCCCCTGGATGGCCAAGAACCAGCGGATGATCCCCGATGCCGCCCTGCCGGACACGGCCGAGCGCGCGCGTCAGGCCGAAGCCGCGAGCACGGCCCTGCAGGCCCAGGGCTATGTCGCCATCGGTCTCGACCACTTCGCGCTTCCGCATGACCCGCTCGCCGAAGCCGCCCGCGCCGGCACCCTCCACCGCAATTTCCAGGGCTACACCACCGACGTCCAGGAAACCCTCATCGGCCTCGGCGCCACCTCGATCGGCAGGACCAAGCAAGGCTACGTCCAGAACATCACGGAAACCGGGGCCTGGGCCAGGGCCGTGGGTGCCGGGATCCTGCCGGTCGGCAAGGGTGTCGCGTTGAACCCCGACGATCGCCTCCGGGCCTGGGTCATCGAGCGCATCATGTGCGACGGCGCGGTCGATACCGAAGCTGCGGCAAGGCGCTTCAATGTCGCCGCCGATTGGGCCGAAGCCGAGCTCCTGGCCCTCACCCCGCTCGAAGCCGACGGCATCCTCGAGCGCGATGGCGGTCGCATTACGCTGACGCCGGAAGCGCGCCCGCTCACCCGCCTCGTGGCGGCGGCCTTCGACACCTATTTCCAGAGCGGGCGGGCGCGGCATTCGGCGGCGGTCTAGGCTGCCGCAGCCCTGGCGAAGAGCTGCCGACGGTTGCGCCGCGTGGACGCGCGAGCGACGGTGGGAGGTTCGGTAGTGGCCTTGCGACGCATGGCGCGGCTGGTGCCAAGCCCCTGATCTGCAGAAGATTCTCAAAGGGGTCTGACCCCTCTCCGGGGCCGCCGAGGGGTGAGCAGGTTGGCTGTGCGACCGCGTCCACCTGGTCTAGCTATTGAACGCTGATTGCGTGGTGGGATGGGCTCGGATGCGGTCGTCTACCGGGCGATGCGCCGAGCCGCCTTTGCGCCGTACTCGACTCCGGCGCCCGTTTGGGGCACCCGTCGAGGTCGCTCCGATGATGTGCCAATCGCCGTGGCCACGCGTGAATCCCTGGCGTCCATCCGCAGGCGCGCTATGACATGTGAAAGGTCGATGGTGACGTCGGCCGATCGCTACTCGTGCCCGAAGGTCGACGCCATGCAGGCCGCTGTTTGTCGTGTGTTCAACGAGCCGCTCGTCATCGAGGAGGTCGAGCTGGCCCCACCGGGGCCGGGGGAGGTCGAGGTCGAGCTCAGGGCTTGCGCCATCTGCCACAGCGACATTCACTATCTGGAGGGGGCCTGGGGCGGGGTGTTGCCCGCCGTCTATGGCCACGAGGCGGCGGGGGTGGTCCGAGCCTGCGGCGAGGGGGTGGAAGACCTCGCACCGGGCGATCATGTGGTCGTGACCCTCATTCGCTCCTGCGGTCACTGTTATTATTGCGCCCGGGGGGAGGAGACCGCTTGCGAGCACGATTTTCCCCTGGCGCAGCGAACGCCGCTCAGCGATGCCATGGGGCGGCCCCTACATCAGGGCATGGGCACGGCGGCCTTTGCCGAGCGGGTGGTCGTCGATCAGACGCAACTCGCCCGGATCGGCGAGGACTTGCCGTTCGACGTGGCTTCGTTGCTCGCCTGCGGGGTGATCACCGGGGTGGGTGCCGTGAGCAACACGGCAGCCGTCCCGGCGGGCTCGTCTGTGGTCGTCATCGGCGCCGGCGGGGTCGGGCTGAACACGGTGCAGGGCGCTCGGCTGGTTGGTGCCGCGCCGATCATCGCCCTCGATCTCGTGGCCGAGAAGCGGACCTCCGCGCTGGCCTTCGGCGCCACCGACGTCCTCGACCCATTGGCCGTCGACTCGGTCACCGCGGTGCGCGACCTGACCGACGGCCGGGGCGCGGATTTCGTCTTCGTGACGGTCGGCAGCAAGGTGGCGATCGAGCAGGGGGTCGCCCTCTTGCGGCCGGGCGGTAGTCTGGTGATCGTCGGCATGCCGGCCACCGGCGTGACCATCGATCTCGATCCCGGCAATCTCGCCTCCCTGGGCCAGCGGGTGCTCGGTTCGAAGATGGGCTCGAGCCGGATCGACATCGACATTCCCAGGCTCGAGGCGCTCTATCGACGGGGTGATCTCAGGCTCGACGAGCTGATCTCCGGCCGTTACCCCTTGAGTGCCATCAACGAGGCCATCGCCGATGTTCGCCGGGGCAAGGCTTTGCGCAACGTGATCGTTTTTTGAGCGAAGAGGAGGTGCCGTTTTGGCAACCATCAACGGAGCCGTCATCCCCGTCACACCCTTGCAGCAGAATTGCAGCGTCTTTTGGGATGACGAGGCGAAGCTGGCGACGGTGATCGATCCGGGGGGTGATGCGCCGCGGATCGTCGAGATGCTGGAGGTGCAGGGTCTGACCGTCGAGCAGATTCTTCTGACCCACGGTCATTTCGACCATGCGGCCGGTGTGCAGGCCCTGAACCGGCTGATCGCCGAACGGCAGGGAGCACCCGTGCCGATCGTCGGCCCGCACCGGGACGATGCCTTTCTTCTCGACGCCTTGGCCGAGGACGGCGCGGCCTTCGGGATTCTCGAGGCGCAGCCGGTGACACCGGATCGCTGGCTCGACGAGGGCGAAACGGTGACCATCGCCGGCAAGGACTTCGCGATCTATCACTGTCCGGGGCACAGCCCAGGCAGTCTCGTCTACGTCAACGAGGAGGCACGCTTCGCGATCGTCGGCGACGTGCTCTTTCAGGGCTCGATCGGTCGCACCGATTTTCCTTATGGCGACCACGATGCCTTGATCAGCGGCATTCGCGCCAAGCTCTTCCCCTTGGGTGACGACATCACCTTCATCTGTGGCCACGGGCCCGGCTCGACCTTCGGCGCCGAGCGGCTGGGCAATCCGTTCGTGGGCGAGGGGCGCTAGACTGGCAAAGATGTGGGGGAAATGATTCCCCCCACGCCCCCTCGATATGCTGCGCCGATGCCGGGGACAGCCGCAGCTGCGAAATTTCGGTGGGGCTTGGGGAGGATCATCCTCCCCAAAATCTTCAGAAAATGCCGCCGATCGACCGGGTCAGGCCGTCGACCATGAAGGGCGCGGCTTCGTCCCACTCGATGTTCGCTTGGTTGGCGGTGGCGACGATGCGCGTCTGGTAGTGCTTCCAGTCGGTGATGGTGCTCGACGACTGGGTGACAGCGCCGCCCGAGCCCTGGCCGAGGGTCTGCTGCTCGGATTGGCTCACGACCGTGCCACCGCGGGCACGCTCGGAGACGCGGAGGTCGGTGATCACTGTATAAGTCACGTCCTGGACATAGGCATCGGCGGCAGTGCCGATCGCGGCACCGAGGAGCGCGCCGGCGACGGTCAGCCCGACATCGCTGCCGCCGGCCTTGCCGAGCAGGAAGCCGGTGCCCGCACCCACGGCAGCACCGGAAACGGCACTGCCGAACCCGCCTTCGCCCGCGGCCTCGGCCGCGGTCAAGCTGTTGCGGCCGGCCTGCAGCACGTTGGCCTGGAGCATGAACTGCGCCTGGTCGGGGTCGTCGACAATCCGATAGCCTGCGGATTCGATCTGCCGGCGGATCGCCGGCTCGACCATGAAGTCCGGCTTGTCGGAGGTGTTGCGAACGCTGAGAAAGACGGTCCGCCGGTCCGCTGCGACAGGCTCGAGGAAGACCGTGTCGGTCATCTTGGTCTGAACGTCGAGCTCGCGTTTGGAAATGGCCGTGGTGGTGGCGGCACAGCCAGCGAGGAAGACTGCGAGGACGAGGGGGGCGATGGCGCCGCGGACGAACGAAGGCTTGGGCACGGTGGCTGTCTCCTTTGAACGCAGGTGGGGCCGCAAGCTTGCGGCCCCTTCGGTCGAAACATCAAGACGGTTGATCAACGACCAGCCGACCGCCTGCGCGAGGCGTCAGCCGATCGCGTTCTGCAGCTCTTTTTCGACTTCTTCCCAGTTGACGAGGTTGTTGAGGAAAGCGGCCACGTATTCCGGGCGCCGGTTCTGGTAGTCGAGGTAGTAGGCATGCTCCCAGACATCGATGCCGAGGATCGGCACCATGTCGTGCACCAAGGGGTTCTCGCCATTGGGCGTCTTGACCACCTTGAGCGTGTCGCCGGAGACGGCGAGCCAAGCCCAGCCGGAGCCGAACTGCGTCGCCGCCGCCGTCTTGAACTGCTCGGCGAAGGTGTCGTAGTTGCCGAAGGCGTCATCGATGCGCCGCGCTACCTCACCGCCCGGCTTGCCGCCGCCGCCCTTCTTCATGATCCGCCAGAAGAGCTCGTGATTCCAGTGCTGGCCGGAATTGTTGAAGATGCCCTGTTTGGCCGGATCGCCGTAGCTCGCCTTGACGATCTCTTCCAGACTCTTGCCCTCGAGATCGGTGCCCTCGATCAGGTTGTTGAGGTTGGTGACGTAGGTCTGGTGGTGCTTGTCGTGGTGAAGGTGCAATGTCTGCGACGACATGTAGGGGGCCAGCGCCTCGTAGTCGTATGGCAGGTCGGAGAGCTTGAAGGTCATGATTTCCTCACCCTGTTGTGATCTTCGGGTTGCGTTGTTTGGCCCGTCCGCCACGGCAGCACCGCCCGGACAGTTTCGATCTAGCCGGTACATAAGATGCCCTGGCCGGCAAAGGAAGGGCCGCGGTGGCAATCGGCGCATCGCGCGCCACCTCGGTCGGGATGGCTCGAGGCTGTTTTTCGAGCCGAAAGGAGACTTGTGCCCGAGCCTGTCCAGAACCTCGTCGACGAAGCCAGAAAGCTCGATCCGGACCGGACGCTGGCGGTGGCGATGGCGACGCCCGTGGACCGGCCGCTTTTGGCGGCGCTCGTCCTCTTCAATGCCGAACTCGCCCGAATTCCCGAGGTGGTGCGCGAGCCCCTGGCCGGCATGATCCGCTACCAGTGGTGGCGCGACATGTTGGCTGGTACGGCGGCTGGCGTGGCACCGGCGGAGGGCCGCTCGCCGCACCCACTGCTGCCGCCGGTGGTCGCCGGGCTGACGGACGGCCGGCTGCGCGCCGCCCCACTCGCGGCTCTGATCGACGCCCGCGAGGCCGAGCTCGATCGCTTGCAGCCGGCCGATCTCGACGCCCTCGACGCCTATGCGGCTGCCACCTCCGGTGCCTTGCACGCGCTCATGGCCGAGGTCGTCGGCGCGGATGCGCCGACCATCGAGGTGGCGCGCCGCGCCGGCACCGGCTTTGCGCTCGTGGGTATTCTGCGCGCGATCGGCTTTCACCAGGCACAGGGGCGGATTCTCCTGCCGGCCGATCTGGTCGAGCGTGAGGCGATCGATGCAACGGACATTCTGGCGGCCCGGAACGAAGAGGCGTTGGAACGCGTCTTCGCGGCGATCCTGGCTCGGGCGCAGGCGCATCTCGAGGCCGTGGCGCATGCCGGGCCGTTCGACCGCCGGGCACTCCCGGCGTTGTTGCCGGCGCGCCTCGCTGCCCGGCAGGCGGCCAGGCTCGCCCGGCTCGGCCCAGCGGCCGTGGCCTTGCCGATGCGCGATGCCTGGACGGTGCCGGATCTCCTCTGGCGCTGGCTGATCCGGCGAATCTGAACGCATTTCGTGCTTGTCAGGGCAGGCCATCTCGCCTTTGTTGCAGTGCAAGCCGCCGAAGCGGCAGCCGGGCCGAAAAATCCACGAACGCCGAATGCCGAGGCTTCCCAGGGCAGTTTGGGAAGGTCGGCCAGCAAGGGATGACGTCCTCATGCAGATGCGCAACCACCTGATGTCGCTCGGCCTCGCCGGCGGGCTCGCCTCGACCCTCATGGGCGGCACGGCGCTGGCCCAGACCAGCATCAACTTCACCCTGGACTGGGCCTATCAGGGCCCGACCTCGGCGATCATCGCGGCCAATGCCTTGGGCTACTTCGACGAGGAAGGTCTGAGCGTCAACATCGACAGTGGCAGCGGCTCTGCCGGAGCCGTCACCCGCGTGGCGTCGGGCGCCTATCAGATGGGCTTTGCCGACATCAACGCGCTGGTCGAGTTCACCGTGGCCAACCCGGGGCAGGAGGTGAAGGCGGTCTTCATGGTTTATGATGCCGCCCCGTTCGGCCTCTATACGCTCAAGAGCTCCGGTATCGAGACGCCCGAGGATCTGATCGGCAAGCGGCTCGGTGGACCGGTGTTCGACGCCTCCTACAAGCTTTTCCCGGCCTTCGCCGCCGAGGTCGGCATCGACGAATCCCAGGTGCCCCGGGTCAACATGGACCCACCGCTTCGCGAGGCCATGCTCATTCAGGGCGAGGTCGACGTCATCTCCGGCCACTACTTCTCCTCGATGCTCGACCTGCAATCCAGGGGCGTGGCCGAAGAGGACATCGTCTATATGCTCTATGCCGATCACGGTATGGACTTCTACGGCAACGCGGTGATCGCGTCCGGCGACTTCATCGAAAGCAATCCCGAGGCCATTGCCGGTTTCAATCGGGCGGTTGCCCGGGCCATGCAGTTCATCATCGAAAATCGTGAGGAAGCCGTGGCGATGGTCGCCGAGTACGACCCCTTGATCGACCAGGCGCTCGAAGTTCGCCGGCTGGGCCTGGCGATCGACATCAATATCGATACCGACTACACCCGCGCCAACGGCTTCGGTGGAGTCGACCACGATCGGCTCGCCAATTCGATCAGCCAGCTCGCCGCCGCCTTGAAGATCGAGAACCCGCCCACCGTGGACGATATCTGGACGGACGCCTTCCTGCCGGATGCCGAACTCAGGCAGTTGCCCTGAAGTGTCGGGGCAGCGTGGTTGAACGGGTAGCGGACTCTTGAGCTTCATCGGCATCGATGCCGTCTCGCTGCGTTATGGCGGGGACGAGGGCACGCTCGCGGTCGAGGATTGCAGTCTTTCGATCGAGCGGGGGGAATTCGTGGCCCTGGTCGGCCCCTCGGGTTGCGGCAAGTCCACACTTCTGAAGATGGTCTCCGGTCTCGAATTGCCGTCGGGCGGGCGCATCCGGCTCGACGGCGACGAGGTCAAGGGTCCGCAGCACGGGATCGGCATCGCCTTTCAAAACGCTACCTTGCTGCCCTGGCGGAGTACCCTCGACAACGTCCTCCTGCCGTTGGAGGTCAGTCGCGAGCACCGCTCGAGCTTCCGGCGCAAAAAAAAGCAACACATCGAGCGGGCGATGGAGCTCTTGGCCACGGTCGGCCTCGACGAGTTCGCGACCCACGCCCCTTATCAGCTTTCGGGCGGCATGCAGCAGCGCGCCAATCTCTGCCGTGCCCTGATCCACGAGCCCGAACTGCTACTCCTCGACGAGCCCTTCGCGGCCTTGGACGCCTTCACCCGTGAGGAGCTCTGGGGGGTGCTGCAGAAGCTTTTCATGGACCGCAAGTTCACGGTCATCCTGGTCACCCACGATCTCCGGGAATCGGTTTATCTGGCTGATACCGTGCACGTGGTCAGCAAGCGGCCAGGGCGGATCGTGCTCACCAAGCGGATCGGGTTGGAGCGACCGCGGACCCTCGAGCAGACTTTCGACCACGGTTTTGTCGACATCGTCCACGAGCTTCGAGACGCCATCAGCGAGGTCAGAGCCAGTTGAACGAGAGCACCAAGCTGCAACTGGCCCCCTGGGTTGCCACGATTGCCCTCTTCGCCTTTTGGGAGGTCGGCTGTCGCCTCTTCCAGATCCCTGAATTCATCCTGCCGACACCCACGGCCAGCATCGCCGCGTTCTTCCAATATTTCTACGCCATCATGTTCAATGCCTGGTTCACCCTTTGGGTGACCATGGTGGGCTTTGCCATTGCCGTCGTCTTCGGGCTGTTCTTGGGCGTCTTGACCGGTGCCTCGGCGCTTTCCTATGCGGCGCTCTATCCGATTCTCGTCGGCTTCAACGCGATCCCCAAGGTCGCGATCGTGCCGGTCTTGGTCATCTGGTTCGGCATCGGCGCCGTGCCGGCGGTGCTCACTGCCTTTCTGATCAGCTTCTTCCCCATTGTCGTCAACGTCGCGACCGGCATCGCCACGCTCGAGCCCGAGCTCAAGGACGTGCTGCGCTCCTTGGGCGCCCGACCGCTCGACATCCTCTTCAAGGTCGGCCTGCCGCGCGCCATGCCCTACTTCTTCGCCAGCCTGAAGGTGGCGGTGACCCTGGCCTTCGTCGGCTCGGTGATCAGCGAGACCATCGCCGGCAATCGCGGCATCGGCTATTTGATGCTCCAGGCCTCCTCGAGCTTCCGCGTGCCCCTGGTCTTCGCCGGCCTCATCACCGTTGCCGTCATGGGGGTCGGCATGTACGCCATCTTCGCCCTCATCGAAAAACGCATGACCGGCTGGGCGTTCAGAGGTCAGGGCCGCGCCTGAGGTTCCGGCGGCCAGAAGTCGGGGTCGAGGATCTCGTCGAGGCTGTAGGGGCTGGCATCGGGCAGGCGTTCGAGCGCCGCCCATTCCTGGTAGTGCTCCAGCGCAAAGACGACCTCGTCGCGAGCTTCCTCGAACAGCTTCGGCAGCTGTTCCTCGACATCGAGGCGAAGCGTCAGGGTCAACCGGCGAGCCGCGGATCGCCGAGCGTTGCGCAAGCTCCGTTTCCAAAGCGCTCGAGGTTCGCTGGCGCTCGAGAACTCGAGCTTGAGCAAGTGCTCGATCGCCCGCATCGTGAAGCTTCTGACGGCAAAGCGCTGCTCGCTGCCCAAGTCCTCGACCTCTTCGGCCAGCTGCTCCAGGTCGAGGCGCGAGTTCACTCGGGCATCACGCATGCGACGAAGCTCGGTCGCCTGCTCCTTGGTCCAGGCAACGAAGTCGCTCTCGTAAAGATCTGTTGCCATGGTACACGCCATCCTCTGCTGCGACCACGCTAGCATAGCCGAATCGTCACCCGTTGCGAAGCGCCGGCTCTTATTGGGCGGGGTCGGCCCCGGCGTGCGGGTCTGCAGTATCAACGCATTCCCTGCTCAAAGCTGAGCAGGCGGCTCCTGCGGCCAGAAGTCGGGGTCGAGGATCTCGTCGAGGCTGTCGGGGTCGAGCGTCGGCAAGGACTCCAGTTCAGCGTGCTCACGGTACGCCTCGAGTGAAGCGGCAACGTCGCGACGGGCCCGCTCGAACAGCTCGGGCATATGCTTCTCGACGTCCCGACGTATGGTCGGCGTCATTCGTTCGTCGACCTCGTCGCGCGCGTTGCGAACGCTGCGCTGCCAACCGTGTCTCAGCTGGTGTGCCGGCGAGTACTCGATCTTCAGGAGGTGCTCGATGATGCGTGTCACTTGGCTCCTGACGGCGAAGCGCAACTCGCTGCCCAAGTCTTCGACCTCCTCGGCCAGCAGATCGAGATCGAGGCACGTATTGAGCCGCGCGTCGCGCAGCCGCCGAAGTTCGGCTGCCTGCTCGGCCGTCCAGGCGACAAAATCGGTCTCATAAAGATTGGTGGCCACGGCGTGCTTCACTCTCTCGTACATGCGCAAGGGCGATAGCCCAATCCCTATCCCTTGCGAAGCGCCGCCGCACATCGCTCGATCGCGGCTTCGGCGCTGGCGTCCACTGCCACCATGCTCTCGGTGATCATCAGGTTTTCGACCAGGCCGAAATCCTCGACCAGCAGCCCCTCCGCGTCGACGGGGCCGCGCGGGCCTTTGCCGGCGGGGCCGACCCGCTCGGCGTAAGCCCGGAGATCGTGGCTGTAGGCGAAGACCGGCAGGCCGCGGGCGATGGCGTAGCCGATCTCCCAGGCCGTGCCTGGGTCCATCCCGGCTCCTCGGAACGGGCTGATGTCGGCTATGACGGCGTCACTGCGGTCGATGAGGGCCACATTGCCCAGATAAATGGCGCGAGCGAGCGATGTGCCGTCATCGGTCGGACGCTCGGCATCGGTGGGGAAGAGGCCGGTCAGGCCATGCGCCGCGCACAGCGCCTTGAGCCGTGCCGCCACTATCTCGACGTCGGGAAAGAAGACCTCGGGGCCGGCGAGGTAGACGGCGGGGTCGGGCATCGCTGGCCGGCGCTTCAGAAGGTCGGATCGAGGCGCAGCCACTGGCGTCGGTCGATCGAGCGAACCTCGACGTCGAGCATGCGCTCGCCGCGTTCGACGCGTAGCGGTACCACCACGCCCGGGCTGCCGAGTTGCCAGACCGAGCGATAGAGGCTCTCGAGATTGCCGACCGGTGCCTCACCCACGGCCACCACGCGATCGCCGGGCCTGAGGCCCGCGGCGTCGGCCGGGCCGCCATCGGTGACCCCGCCCAGGACCACGCCATCGGGACTTTCGCGACTGGTGATGCCGAGCCAGGGTTTGGCGTGGCCGGCATGTCCCAGTGCCAGCATGTCGCCGAGGATCGGCGGCAACAAGTCGACGGGCACGAACATGTTGCCGGGCGACGGGCGGCCGTCGCCGGTGGTGTTGCCGACCCGAAGCGAACCGACGCCGACCAGACGCCCGGCGGGATCGATGAGGGCCGCACCGCCGAACTGCCGATGCCCCGGATTGGTGAAGAGCGCCTCGTCGAGCAGATACTCCCAGTAGCCGGCGAAGACACGCCGGTCGGCGAGCATCACCTGGGTGCCTTCGAGCCGGCCGACCCGGCTCACGACCAGGAGCGGATCGCCATCGGCGGTGTCGATATCGCCCGCGATGGGCAACGGTGTGACGTCGAGCGGCAAGAGGGCGCGAACCAAGCCGAAGCCGGTCTCGTGGTCGTAGGCCACGATGTTTGCCGGGATGGTGCGGCCTTCGGCATCGAAGAGGCTGACCTCGCTCGCCTCCAGCACGAGATAGCCGATGGTCAGCGCCAAGCCGGCATTGTCGATGACAATGGCCGAACCTTCGCGGACGCGGCCGAGCGTGCTCGCGGTCCGTGCTTCCCGGGGTATCTCCGCGCGCAATCCCAGCACCGCATCGAGTGGGCTAGCGGCCGGAGAATCGCTCGGCAGGGCGGCCAGGACGGTCAAGGCCAGTCCGGCGATCCAACCGTGCCCGGCAAAAGCCATCGTGAGAATCGATGCACGGCACCGATCGCGTGCAGCAGGCAGGCGGGGCAACAATCGAGTGAAGAACCGAGGCAGGCCGACCGGCATGGCGATCTCCGAGTTTGCGGCTCATGAATTCGACTTAACATTCGGCGCTGACAGGGCCAGAGGCGACGGCAAATTGCTCTGCAATTTTCGCGCCGAGTGCAGCGCCCGGATGCTTCCGACAAGTCGCGGGCCGGCGCTGAAGGCGGCATCACAAGTGGCTCTCGGGCCCTTGCCGCACCGCTGTGATCGAGCCCGTGGCCACCGCCACCACCTCAGCCGGCACCGCCACGGCGCCGCCGGTATTCGATTCGGCTTCCGCCTCGGCAGCGACCAGCCCGGGCCACTCGTGCCCATCAACGCGCTGATGCACGATGAAGCGCTTCTGCATCTCGTCGCCTTGCTCCAGTTATCTGCCGGCGGCAGTACCTGGAGCGCGTCGCGCCTTGGCCGACCGTCGTCGTCGTGGCCGCCTTCGCCGGCCTGTGCTGGCTCTTGCCGAGTGCGCGGACCACTGGCTCGATCGCCAGTCGATGCAGACCGAGATGCGCCCGTTGTTGCTCGCCGGTCTCGGGCATGGAAATGCGAGGCCGCTCATCGATGCAGCGCCAATCGTCGGCCGCCACAGGGTCGGCCGGGATGTGCTGCCGCAAGCGGGTCGGCACTGGAACCGACACAGTGTGCCGTGACTTATGCCACCTGTCCGATAAGGCTCCAAACTCCTGGTGTCGACCGTAGCCGGTCGTCCGATCCGCTCCTACCGTCTGGGTGGCGCCGAAGGTGGCAGCCGATCGAGGCGGTCAAGGCCGTCGAGATCGAGCAGGAGCATCCCCATACTCGGTCGGTCCAGGGTTTCGAGCTCGTGCCGCGGCCCGACATGGTGATCGCGGCCGACGGCTCGACGCCGATCCGCACATTTTTCGACATGATTGTTCTGTTGCTATCGACCCACGGCGTAGTGGCGGGTTCGGCCACCCGTCTCCGTCAGAGCGACGGCATCCTGTCGATGGCGCTGCGCATGGCCCGGGTGTAGCCCGTGGCCTCGCCCAGGACATCGCCTGCGGCGCCGCTGAAGCGGGCATTCTCCGCGAGCAGACGCAGCACGGCATTGTCAGCGTCGGTTGCCAGTCGCTCGGCGTGGCCGGCGACGAGGCGCTCGACGGTCGGCTCGTCGCCGAGCTGACGGGCGGCGGTCGCGGCCAGAAGGACGATCTCGGTGCCGGCCGCATCTAGCCTGCCCGATGCCGACAGCTCCGCCTCCAGCGTCGCCGTTGCTTCGACCACCTCGGCCCAGGCGCGGCGATCGAAGGCTCGGCGGGCCTGCTCGCGCATCGATAACTCGCCCACGCCCGTCTCGGTTGAGTCCCGACGGTCGGTGCCACCGATCGCAGCAAAGAGGCCGCGTCGGGCTTCGGCCAAGCGGTCGTCGATCGTTGCGATCGGGGTGCTGTCGACGAGCGCCGTCATGGCACCGCGTCCGTCACCCTTGCGCATCAGAAGTTCCGCCAGGGCAAAGCCGAGTGCAGCTCTGCCGGCATCGCGCGCCTCGCGCCGCTGCAGTCGAGTGCGGAGAATGTCGATCGCCGCCTCGTCGAGGCCGAGCTCGTTCAGCGCCGCGGCGAGTGCCTGGACCTTCGCGTCACCCGAAGCGCCCGAAGCGACCAGCTCGGCATAACGTCGATAGAGCAGGAGGGTCGCCGTGGCGCTGCGCTGGCCCTGCGCGAGGTCGGCGAAGAGACCATCGACAATGGCCGTCATGTCTGCGGTGATCAGCGCTGCCGCATTGGCCGGCGGGTCGCCCGACAGCGCGTCCTCGAGCGTGGCTAGCGCCGCCTCGGTGAGGCCCGCCGAGTGCTGCAGGCCGGCAAGGCGTCGGCGCTTGGCGACCTCGTCGGTCTGGCCTCGCCAATGGACGCTGTCGGCAGCCAGCCGATCGATGGCTTCCGCGGCATCGATCCGCCCGGCCTCGAGGTCGGAGAAGGTCAGCGACAGGAGTGCTCGCGAGCGGGCTTCAGGCGAGCCGGTGGTCGAGAGCGACCGCCAAATCGTCCGCGCCTCGTCGATCGCGCCGTCCCGCTCGAGGGCGATCGCCTCGAGCTCGCGCAGGCGCTCGCTCGCCGCTTGTGGCAGAGGCAATTCGGCCAGCCGCTCGAGCAACGCGAAGGCTTCGTCGATGCGGCCCGTCTGCAGCAGCAGCAGGACCCCGTGCTCGGCCAATTTGGCCTGGATATCCGGCTCGTAGCCGGCGAGCCAGGACTCGCCGCGCTGCCAATCGGCAAGTGCCTCGTCCCAACGCTCGAGCGCGGCGAGCGTCGCGCCGCGCCAAAGCGCCGTCTCGTCGTCTGTCTCGAG
>JAABSG010000094.1 GCA_011390475.1 Geminicoccaceae bacterium
GCAATCGTTGACGCTTGACCATCGCCAACCCGAGACACCGGAGGGGCCCACGGGGAGGCGCTGCCTCCCCGTGATTCTTCCTATAAGTAAAGCTTATCCGGAATCATGTGTTTGCATACGAATCCGGAAAACAGGCGTCATATACCGACTCGTTTGGGTTTGGGTTGTGCCGCCATACGACACATACCCTGAAAAATGAATCGGTATATGACGTCTAACCCGAGAAATGAGTCGGTATATGCGCCATCATGATTGCTTATGGCGCATGTAGCGGCGCATTTCGGCTGAAAAACCCACAAACGAACCCACGGAATCGACGATCGAACCCGAGGAATCGACGAACGAACCCGGCTAGCACGCGAACGAACCCGGGTTTTGCGAACGAACCCGAGGGGGCAGGTTGACGCAGGTGGAGGGGTTTACTGCTTGGATGCATTGGGTTTTTGCCTGATCGTTCGGCCTTTCGGACTACGGCGTGCCCTGCTGCCCGATCGAGGGCGGGTGTAGCTGCCGAACGATCCCACGAAGGGTTTGACGTGCAGGTCGCTATAGGATAATATGCATAATCGGTGATCTTGCTCTCAGACCCAGGGGCAGTTGGAGTTGCGATCACCGAAGGTGCGGCCTTGGGCGTAGCGGCCGAGCGCAAAGGGGGCGAGGGCGGGTGACGGTTCGCCGGTGATCAGCTGTTGCGCCAGGAGCTTGCCGACGCCGATCATCTTGAAGCCGTGATTGCTGTCGGCGACCATGTAGGCGTTGCCGGCCACCCAGTCGAAGATCGGCACGTTGTCCGGGGTGAAGGCGCCGATACCGCCGTTGGCCCGTTCCTTGAAGTGCCGGCGGCAGCCCTTGAACCGGTCCATCAGGTAGCCGAGGGTGGCGCAGTAGTAGTCGGCGAACCAGGGATCGGCCTGGTAGTGTGGGTTGGCATGACCGTAGGGGTCGAGGACCGCCTCAGGGCCCAGCTTGATCGGAATGGTGCCGCCCTGGACACCGGGTGCCCCGACCCGCTCGGCTGCATAGCGCACGTAAGTGTAGAAATGCTGGTCGGGAAACTCACGTCCGTCTTCGGTGATCACTGGTGTGTTCATGAGCTCGACATGGAGAACCGGTGGGTCCTTGTCGTCGGCGGTGCGGTAGCTGGTGCCGTTCAAGTAGACCTCGCCTTCGAGTAGACGCCAGAACGTCCACATATCTTGCCCTTCGGCTATGCCGCCGTCCGGGTAGTGGAGGTCGAGCTTGGGCGATTTGCCGAGCCACTGCCAATGTTTGGGCGCCCAGGCGCCGGCACAGATGACGACACAGTCGGCCCGGATCGTGCCCTGGTTGGTGACGACCCCGGTGATCTGGTCGCCGGTCATGTCGTAGCCCGAGACCTCGACGCCGGCGCGCAGGTCGACCCCCCATTGCCGGCATTTCTGCACCAGCCCGGCAATGGCGGTGTGGGTGCCGGCATAGCCGGAGGGCCGCTCGTGTAGAACACAGTCCGCTTTTTCCGTGTTGAAGTCCGGCCAGAGCCTCTGGAGAAAAGTCTTCGCCTCTTTGCCGACATAGAGATCCGAAGGGTAGCCGGCGGCATTCTGGCTCTTGTGCATGGTCTCGTAGTCGGACGTCTGGTTGGCTTCACCGACCGAGACGTAGCCGACTTGCTGAAAGCCGAAATTGACCGGGTCCGACTGCCAGACGTCCACAGAATGGCGGAGGATCGTGTGCAGCGGGCTGGTCATGTAGAGGTTGCGCACACAGCCGCAGGCGACACCGGTGGCGCCGGCACCCGGCGCCGCCTTGTCGATCAGGAGCACGCCCGAGCCCTTGCCCGGCTGCTGCTGCTCGAGCGCCATGGCGAGGTGCCAGGCGGTCGACAGGCCGTGGATTCCGGCACCAATGACGAGGTAGGGGACGGATTGGGGGAGGTCGCTCATCATTTTGATCCTGTTGCGTCTTTCAGGCGGCGAGGGCTCCGCCTTCGCGTTTGCGTCGGTCCACGAAATCATCGATGGCGGCCTTGCGGGCGGCGTCCAGCGCCGGCTGCTCGTAGGCGTCGAGGAAGGCCTTGGCCCGCTCGTGGGCGTGCTGCATGGCGGTCGGTGAGCCGGCCTCCCGCCAGCTCTCGAAGTTGCGCCAGTCGGAGATCAAGGGCGCGTGGAAGGCATGCTCGAAGCGGGCGAGGGTATGCGCCGCGCCGAAATAATGCCCGCCCGGCCCGACCTCGCGAATGGCGTCGAGGCCGAGCGAATCCTCGTCCACGACAATCGGTTCCATGCATTGCCGGATCATCTGGATCAGTTCGACGTCGAGCACGATCTTCTCCAGGCTGCAGACTAGCCCGCCCTCGAGCCACCCGGCCGCGTGCTTGACGAAATTGACCCCGCCGGCGACGCAGGCCCAGAGGCTGAACATCGATTCGTAGGCCGATTGGGCGTCCACGGTGTTGGCCGCGTTGACGTTGGAGCTGCGATACGGCAGCCGCCAGCGCCGCGCCAACTGCCCCGAGATCACCGTGGCTCGGAAATACTCGGGTGTGCCGAAGGCCGGGGCGCCGGACTTCATGTCGACATTGGAGGTGAAGCCGCCATAGACAGCGGGCGCACCGGCATGGATCATCTGGTAGAAGGCGATCCCGGCCAGCGCTTCGGCGTGCTGCTGCGCCAAGGCGCCAGCCACGGTGGCCGGGGCCATGGCACCCGAGAGCGTGAACGGGGTGACCACGACGCACTGGTTCCTGGGCGCCAGCTCGAGCATCCCCTCGATCATCGGTCCGTCGAGGCGCAAGGGAGAGCTGGTGTTGATGATCGAGATGATCCGCGGGTCGGCGGCGAGGCCGGCATCGTCGAGGCCGTGGCCGAGCTTGACGATCTCGAGCGCGTCCAGAATCCGGGTGCGGCCCAGCGAGTAGGCGTGAACAGGCTTGGTGCCGAGCTCGACGAAGGCACGCTGGCAGTCGAGATGGCGGGTCGGAGCCGGGAGATCACAAGGCTCGACCGGGTAGCCGCCGAAGACCTGCACGGCGTTCAGGGTCTGGCCGAGCTTCACGAACCGGCAGAAATCGGCGAACGTGCCGGGCCTTCGGCCGTGCTCGATATCCGAGCAGTTGGGGGCCGACGCCATCAGCGAGAAGACCATCTCGGTGCCGCCGAAGCCGACATCGTGGACCGGCTCGCGCGCCTTCAAGAGGAACGTTTCCGGGGCCTTGGCGACCCAGTGGCGGATGACGTCACGGCCGAAGCGCACGCGCTGGCTGCCGGGCTCGACCGCCGCACCGCCTGCCCGGAGCACAGGCAAGGCCTCGGGCGAGAGGAAGTCGAGGCCGATTTCCTCGAGGATGGTGAAGGCCGCTTCGTCGATGGCGTCGAGTTGGTCCGGGCGCAGCAATTGCAGCGGTGGGAAGGGGTTTTGCACCCGCGCCCAGGGCAGCTGCTCGGCACCGCCACTGCGGTCCTTGCGTTCCTTGCCCCGACGATTGCGTGCCATGCCACCTCCCGCCTTGCCGATCGACCGGTAGCCCCGGCACAACTCGCCGCAAAGCGCCGATCGCGACCAAACGGGCCGATTTGCGACATCGGCTTGCCGAGCCTCGCCAGAAGGCCGGCGGCCATCGATAGGCGACTAGAAACGGGCCTCGTGGTACGGGTTGTCGCTATGGCGAACGACGAGGCGGACGGCGATGCCACCTAGGCCGAAGGCTTCGACGAAACTGGTCTCGAGGTAGCGCTTGTAGGCGCTGGGCAGATCGCCCTCGGTCTTGTTGGAGAACAGGGCGATGGTCGGTGGGCGGGTGCTGACCTGGGTGGCGTAGCGGATCTTGATCCGTCGATTCTGCGCCATGGGCGGCGGGTTCTTCTCGATCGCGGCCGCCAGCCAGCGGTTGAGCTTGCCGGTGGAGATCCGGGTCGACCAGCGATCGACCGTCTCGATGACGGTCGGCAGGAGCTTGTCGAGACCGCGCCCCGACTTTACCGAGAGGGTGACGAGCGGCAGGTTCTTGAGCTGCGCCAAGCGATGCTTGAGGCGAAAGCGAATCTCGGCCAGCGCTTCCTCGGGGTTTTCGACGAGGTCCCACTTGTTGGCGGCGATCACCAGAGCCCTCCCATCCTCCAGCACCCGGTTGGCGATAGTGAGTTCCTGCTTCTCCAAGGGCTCGGTGGCATCGAGCAGCAAGACGGCGACGTGGCAGCCGCGGATGGCGCGCAGGCTGGCCGAGGCCGAAAGCTTTTCGACCGGGGCCTCGATCCGCGTCTTGCGTCTGAGCCCAGCCGTGTCGACCAGCCGGATCGGGCGGCCACGCCACTGCCACTCGACCCCCACTGCATCCCGCGTCAGACCGGGCTCGGGCCCGGTCAAGAGGCGCTGCTCCTTGATCAGCCGGTTGATCAGCGACGACTTGCCGACATTCGGCCGGCCGACTATGGCCAGATGCAGCGGGCCGTCCTCGTCATCCGTGTCGACCGCCGGTGCTTCTTCAGCATTTTGCGTCAGGTGCGGGCGCAACGCGTCGGCAATTGCCTCCAATCCCTGGCCGTGCTCGGCCGAAATCGGGACGGGCTCGCCGAGACCCAAGCTCCAGGCGGCCTGAGCCTCGGCTTCCCCAGAACGGGCCTCGCATTTGTTGGCGACCAGAATGATCGGTTTCGGTTGGGCACGCAGCAGCCGGGCGATTTCCTCGTCGAGCGGTGTGATGCCGCTACGCGCATCGACCAGGAAAATACCGAGATCGGCACTTTCGAGGCCGGCCAGTGTCTGGGCCACGAGGCGCTCGGAGAGTTGTTGTTTCATGCCGATCTCGAGACCGGCCGTGTCGACGACCGTGAACTCGAGATCGAACAATCGCGCCTGGGCCTCGAGCCGATCCCGCGTGACCCCCGGCGTGTCGTGCACGATTGCCCGCTTGCCGCCGGTCAGCCGGTTGAACAGGGTCGACTTGCCGACATTTGGTCGGCCGATGATCGCGATGCGGCTGGTCATGGTCCATGCGCCGAGGCGCTCTTAACGGTAAGCGAGGAGTTCGCCGTCGTTGGTGAGAAGATAGAGTGTGCCGTCGGCGACGACCGGCGGCAAGGAGACTGCGCCCGGCAAGCCCAAGCGGCCGAGGATTTCACCGGTATAGGGCGAGATGGTCACGGCTTCACCCGTGGAGCCTGCGAGGATGAGGCGATCGCCGGCGAGCACCGGCCCGGCCCAGAAGATACGGGTCGATTCGGGGTCGTCTGGATCGCGCAGGCGCTCGAGGGGACTGACCCAACGAACCAAGCCACCCTGACGGGCGACAGCCACGACCTCGTTGCGGTCGGTCAGCACGTAGATGAAATCGCCAGCGATCCAGGGTGTATGTCGGGACGTGACGTCGAGGTTCCAGCTACGGGCGCCGTTCGCGATGTCGAAGGCGCCCATCTCGCCGCCATTGCCGGCGACGATCACCCGATCCCCGTCGATCACAGGGCTACCGGTAATGTCGCTGATGGCGCCGATCGCCAGTGTACGGCGCGGGCGCAGCACCGTGTCGGACCAGATCGGCCGGCCATCGGCAAGGTCGAGGGCGAATACTTCGCCCGACGAATAGGCGGCTACTGCCAACCGTTGATTGGCTGCCGGCGCCGCCCCGCCCAAGATGGCCGCCTGCTCGAAGAAACCGACATGCTGCCAAAGCACATCGCCGGTCGCGGCATCGAGGGCGAATGTTTGATTGGCGCTGGTCGTCACCAAGAGACGGTTGCCGACAGAGGTCGGGGCCGTGCGAAGCGGTGAGAACAACCGTCGACGCCAGAGCTCACTGCCGTCGTCGGCGTCGAGTGCGAGTACGTCGCCACCGCCGGTGGTGGCCAGGAGCCGTCCCTGCGCATAAGCGATACCGCCCGAGCGCAGCCGATCGCTGGCCCGCATGCCTTCAGGGGTGACCCGCCACAGGCGTTGGCCATTGCTGGCCGAAAGGGCGGTGATCTGACCCTGGCTGTCGACCGCGAAAACCCGGCCGCCGGCGACGACGGGGCGCGCCAAGAGTTGGTTGGCCCCGCCGCTGCCGCTGCCGATATTGGCTCGCCAAGCCAGTTGCAGGTCGTCGCCGAGATAGAGATGATGCATGGCGTTGGCGGCGTTGCCACCGGGCATCGGCCAGTCGGTCACGCGCTGCGGCGCCGGCAGGACGACATTCAAATTGGCAATCCGTGGATCGGCGGCGATGCCCTCGTTCATCAGCATGATCGGCACGCGCTCGCCGGGCAGCCTCGTTTCGTCGACTCCACCCAGCCAGCCGGCGCCACAACCGGCGAGCAGCAGCATGGACGCCAGTGCCGCCAGCGGGTGTCGCCGGGCGCACGGAATACCAGGGCGCCAGCTCATGAGGCTTCTTCGGTCGCCGGCGCAGCCGAGCCGGTATCATCGTCGACGACGCCTAGTGCCGCCAGCAGCTCATTCGCGCGACGGCGCATCTCGTCGGGCGTTCCGATGTCCGCCTGGAGTTGCTTGAGCGCCTCGATGGCTGCCGGCTCGTCACCAGCTTCGAGCGCTGCGAGTGCTGTTAGCTCGCGCGCCGAATGGCGAAATGGTGCATCGTCTGCCATATGCGCCCGCAGTTCGGCCTGCAGGCTGACCGGATCGACATGGCCGAGACGCCGCTGGGCAGCGCTGACGGCGGCGTAATCGCGCAGGACAGCGTCGATCCCGGTGTCGCGCGCCAAGTCGTCGAGCAGGGCCAGTCCGCTCTCGGCGTCGCCGGCGTCGATCCGGGCCTCGGCCTCGCGCAAACGTGCCAGCGCCGCGGCGTCGCCACTCTGGGCTGCGGCCAGGGTGGCGAACTGGTCGGCGGCAGAGGTCGGGTCGCTGCGCTGTAGGGCCGCTTCGGCGGCGGCAAAAGCGGCTCCTTGCTGCTCGAGTTGCCGCTCCCGCCATGCGTCCCAGCCGACCTTGCCGGCGACAGCCCCGACAACGAGCAGCGCAACGCCGATCGCGATTGGCCCGTACCGTTGCCAAAGCTTCGCCATACGGTCGCGCTGGAGTTCCTCGTCGACCTCGCGGATAAATCCGTCAGATGCCAAGTGCCTTAACCCATCGGTTGAATTGCTTCGATCGTCGGGCGATCTGATAGCACAGTGGGCGCGTGTGTGAGAACGAGCATCGCGACGCGAGCGACGCTTTTTTTGACAGACCCACGACGTTCGTCTCGCGCTGGCCGAGGCTTGCGCCACTTTATGGCCTGTGTCACGCCGTGCCGTGCATGAACTCGGCAAGCGAGAGGACAATTGCCTAGATTATTCGTTGCGATAGCGATGCCGGCGGAGGTCCAGGATGCGCTCGATCGATTGAGCCATGGCTTTCCCGATGCCGACTGGACCGCTTTGGACGATCTCCATCTCACCCTTCGGTTCATCGGTGAGGTCGACCACAGCACGTTTTATGAGATCGGCGAACTGTTGATGGGCGTGACGCTGCCTCCCTTCGATCTCCAGCTCGCCGGCATCGGCCAGTTTCCGCCTCGTGGCGCCCTTCGGCAATTGTGGATCGGCGTGGCGCCGAACGAGGCGCTCGCGCGACTGAAGCGGCGGGTCGACCGCTCCATCGTGGAGGCTGGTGTCCCACGGGAGGGGCGCCGGTTCGTGCCACACGTCACCCTCGCCCGTTTTCGTCAGCCGCCATCGGAGCAGCGGCTCGCCGCTTTTCTGCGGCGCCATTCCCTGATCCGCCTGCCGCCCTTTCCGGTGAGCAGCTTCGGCCTCCACTCGTCGATTCTCAAGCCGAGCGGGGCCGAGCATCTGCTCGAGGCAGAGTATGATTTCGTCACCGGCTCGATGACCCGCCACTAGCCTGCCGACGATGTGACGCCGACCGCGGCAGCCCGCTATTGGCTCACCCAAAGGATCCGCGCAACCCAGGCAATGTCCTTCGTCGCGAGAACGACTTCGTCGGGTTGGCTGCCGGTTTCGATCAGCGTGCATTGCTGTGCGGTTTTTCGCTTGATCGTACCGAGCACGAGGCTGCCTTGTCTGGTCTGGAGGATGACGCGATCGTGCCGGCGAACACTGCTGGAGGGGGACACCACCACGAGAGAGCCCGGACGGCAAAACACCTGCGCGCCATCCCGGTCGAGCTCGACGATATAGGCGCGCGGATCCTCGATCGCCGGGAACTCGACATCCTCCCACTCGCCGGCGTTCGGAAACCCGGATTTGTCGAACGAGTCTTCGGCGATCCTCGAAAGCCTGATCGACTTCAGGCGAAGTTCTGCCACACGCTGCGGGGCGCTGGCGGTATCGTCGATCAGTGTGACGAATTCGGCCATGCTGGTTTGCGTGGCCTCGAGTATTTTCGACAGGCTCTCGGTTCCTGGCCAGCGTTGCTTGCCGTCCTGGGTGACCCGCTTGCTTTTGTTGAAAGTGGTCGGGTCCAGCCCTGCGCGTTTGGCCAAGCCCGACGCCGAGAGGCCGTTGCGCAGGGCGAGACGGTCGACACCCCGCCAGATCTGTTCATGGCTCAGCATGGCAGCGGTTCCGTTCCGGTTCATTTCAGAGCTGAGAATGTCTTACTATGCAGGGATCGTCACTAGGTATATATTCAGATACCTGAGTGGAGCGATCGGATGATGGTCATCGTCGGCTTTCAAGCGCGTGTTCGTTCGGTTGGCCTCGCCTGGTTGAAAGGTGGATTTAGGCATTGTTTCGCCTATCAGAGGACCGATCGCGGTTGGGTGCTCTGCGATCCGCTGGCCTGCGGCCTGCTGCTTCGCAGCGCCCCCGACTTGGCGCCGCGTGTGTTGCTGACGTCATTGGCGGCCCTCGGGGCCACTGTCGTCGCCGTGATGCCGCAGCCGCAACCGTCACGCCTGCCCTGGCTGCGACCGCTTACCTGTGTCGAGATTTGCAAACGGCTCCTCGGTCGGCGTGCCGCTCGGGTGGTGACCCCTCACCAATTGTTTCGCGATCTTCTCGTGCCGGCGATAAATGTTGACTCGCGTCGGTAATAGGTATAAGATCCTATTACTAGATCAAAACGATTGGAACGGTGCATGACGGGATCGTCACTGCCGGCGGTGTTTCGACGGTTTTCCAGCGCGCGCGAGCGTCGTTCGGCTTGGGAACAACTATGGCGCGACTGCTATGCCTATGCGCTGCCGATGCGCGGCCATGGGCTGGCGCAGGCCGCTTTCGCCGGCACCAACCATGCCGAGCGGTTGTTCGACGGCACGGCACCCGATGCCGTAGAGCAACTCGCGGCGAGCCTGCTCGCCGAGCTGACGCCGCCGTGGTCGCGCTGGTTCGGTCTTCGGCCCGGGCACGACGTCGACCCGAGCGACAAGGATGAGCTGGCCGAGATCCTCGATGCGGCGGCGGCAAGGGTTCAGGGTCATTTCGACCGCTCGAACTTCGCGGTCGAAATCCACCAGTGCTTTCTCGACCTCGTCACCACCGGGACAGCCACGCTCCTGTTCGAAGAGGCGCCTGTCGGTTGCCCGACCGCCTTTCGCTTTTCGGCCATCCCCGCCGCCGAGATCTTCATCGACGGCGACGTCAACGGCCAGATCGAGCGGCACTACCGGGTAACGACGGCCACATTGTCCGAGATCAGGCGGCGGTTTGCCGGTTGTGTCGAATTGATCGGCATCAGCGCCGACGCCGGGACATCATCCGATCTCGAGCTCGAGCTCTTGGAAGCGGTGAGCGCGCGTGGTCACTATTTCGACTACCAGGCGATCTTGCCGGTGCAGGGCGATGCTGTCCGCACCCCGCTGATTCTCGCCGAGGGCGTCTTCGAGCAGTCGCCGTTCTTGACCTTCCGCTGGATGAAGGGAACAGGTGAGCTCTACGGCCGCTCGCCGGTGATGACCGCGCTGCCCGATATCAAGACGGCGAACAAGGTGGTCGAGCTCGTCCTGAAAAACGCCTCGATCGCCGCCACCGGGATCTGGCTGGCCGAGGACGATGGTGTCTTGAATCCGGCGAATATTCGCCTCGTGCCCGGCAGCATCATCCCCAAAGCCGCAGGCTCGGCGGGCCTGACACCGTTGCAGGCGCCTGGCCGGTTCGACGTTTCGGAGCTGGTGTTGAGCGATCTGCGTTCGCGCATCCGCCACACATTGATGGCGGATCGCCTGGCGCAGGTTTCTGATCGCCGGATGACCGCGACCGAAGTGCTGGAGCGCAGCGCCGAGATGACCAGGCTTCTGGGCGCCATCTACGGCCGCCTGCAGGCCGAGCTCTTGACGCCGCTGATGGCCCGCTCCCTGGCCATTCTGCGCCGTCGCGGCGAGGTGCCGCCGGTGGCGCTCGATGGCACGATCGTCGACGTCCACTATCGTTCACCGCTAGCGCGCGTACAGGCGCGTGAAGAGATTCGCAACACGCTGCTTTGGCTCGAGACGGTGGGCAAACTCGGCGGGGATGCGGCCCAATTCGTCGATCTTGCGGCAACGGCGAGCTGGCTCGCGGAAACGCTCGGCGTGCCACGCGAACTGCTCGTTCGACCGGAGCAGGAGTGAGCCCCGATGGAGCAGCCCATGCACGATCGAGAGCAAGCCCTCGGCTGGTCCTGGTTCGCGGCCGAGCCACCGAACGGCACGCCCGACGACGATCTCACCAAGGCCATGCAGGCTTGCTTCGCCGGCCGCAACGGCGACGTCGTGATCCAGCATCTGCGGACCACCTTTCTCGACCGCCGAGTGGCACCGAGTGCTTCCGACGCGGAGCTGCGCCACGTCGAGGGCCAGCGCGCGGCCATCGCCTACCTCCTTCGTCTTGCCCGTCCTCGAGGTTGATCATGCAGACCAACGAAACGACTGCCACATCCGACAGCTTGAACCTTCTCGCCGACGGCGTGCCGACGTCGCAGGCCAGCGAAGCGGCACCGATCGACGGCGACGTGGCCTCGGTCGAAGGCGACCAAGGGAGCACGGCGCCGGCCGGCGCTTCCGATCGTCCGACGGAGATACCCGAGAAGTTCTGGGACGCCGATACTGGCAGCATCCGCACGGAGGCGCTGTTGCGCTCCTATCTGGAGTTGGAGCGACGTCTCGGTCGTTCCGTGCCCAAGCCCGAGAGCGAGGATGATGTCGAGGGCATCAATCGGTTGCTCGGGCTCCTCGGCCGACCGCCGGCACCCGACGGCTACGAGATTGCAGCACCGCATCCGCTCGTGTCGCCCGACCCGACACTGAACGAACTGTTGCATGGCGCCGGGTTCACCCAGCGCCAAGCACAGCTCGTCTACGACCTCGCGGCCGAGCGGCTGCTGCCGGTGATCGACGAGGCTACGGCCGAACTCGAGGCATCACGGCAGATCGATCGCCTCGAGCGGCATTTCGGCGGCCCGGAGGCTTGGCGAACGACCGCGGCCCAGATCAAGGCGTATGCCGAGGCCAACCTCCCGCAAGAGCTGCATATGGCTCTTGCCGGCAGCTACGAAGGGGTGATCGCGCTGCACGAGATGATGCGCAAAGCCGAACCCGAGATCGTCGGCCAGGCCGGCTCCGGCCAGCTGGCGGTCACCGAGGACAGCCTCCGCGAGTTGATCCGCGATCCGCGCTACTGGCGCGATCGCGACCCCGAGATCGTCCAGCGGGTCACTGCAGGTTATCGCAACCTCTATCCCAGTTGATCCGCTGACGGGTGATCAGCGGCGGAGAACCCGCTTCAGGCCCGCCGGATCGCCAGCCCATCGCCCGAGCCCGAGGCCCGCGAGGACAACCAGCGGCTCCCATTATCGCGACAAGCAACCCAAGGTGCGCGATGTCCATTACCATTGATCAAGCGTTTTCGAAGCAATTCGAAAGAGAAGTCCACGAAGCCTACCAGCGCCAGGGCTCCAAGCTCAGGGCCACGATCCGGGTCAAGAACGGGGTGCGCGGCAGCTCCACGACCTTTCAGAAGGTCGGCAAGGGTGCCGCCTCGACCAAGGCCCGGCATGGCATCGTCCCCGTCATGAATGTCGACTTCAGCGCGGTCGAGGCCACGCTCGTCGATTACTATGCCGGCGAGTGGGTCGATCAGCTCGACGAGCTGAAGACCAATCTCGACGAGCGTCAGGTGCTCGCCAATGCCGGCGCCTTTGCGCTCGGCCGCAAGACCGACGAGCTGATCCTCTCGGCCTTGAAGCAGGCGACCCATGTGGCCGGCCAGGAGACCAGCGGGCTCACCAAGGACAAGGTGCTGCAGGCGTTCGAGATGTTGGGTGCTGCAGACGTGCCCGATGACGGCCAGCGCTATGCGGTCATCGGCTGGAAGCAGTGGTCGGACCTTCTGAACGTCGCCGAGTTCGCCAATGCCGAGTTCGTCGGCGACGACCAGCTGCCCTGGCGTGGCACGCAGGCGAAGGTCTGGCTCGGCACGCTCTGGATGCCGCATTCCGGCCTGCCGTCGGAAGGCGGCGTCCGGCACTGCTACTGGTACCACAAGAGCGCCGTGGGTCACGCGATCGGCCAGGACGTCAAGTCGGACATCACCTGGCACGGCGATCGCGCCGCCCACTTCATCTCCAACTCGATGTCGCAGGGTGCGGCACTGATCGACGAAGACGGTGTCGTCGCCATGCCCTGCCTGGAGAGCTGATCATGGCTTATTCGTCCAGCGGCCTCAGCGCCATCTCGTATGCCAACGGCTTCACGCTCTGGCATTATCGGACCAAGGATCTGGTCGCCGACGTCGACAACGACGGGTACTTCAACGCCGCCAGCAAGATGCTGCGGGTCGGTGACTTCATGTTCGTGAACTCGGGCATCGACGATACGCCGGTCCATGGTTTGGTGGTCGTGCTGAAGAACGACAACGGTGTCGTGGACGTGAGCAACGCCACGCAGTTCGGTGCCATCAACACCGACTAGCTGATCGCCGACGAACGTCTCTGTTTTCTCTCGAAGAGCAGCGTTCGGGCAGGCCAGTGGGTCATCACTGGCCTGCCGCGATCATCGACCTCGGCGCGTATCGGGCGATCTGCCCGATGCCCGCTCAATTTGCCGTCAGCCAGAAGCGAGCCGCAACCATGACCCTCACCGATGTCGAGATCTGCTCGGTGGCACTCGTCAAGATCGGCGCCAACGGGATAACCTCCTTCGATGACGAGACGGTCGAGGCCGACGTCGCCCGACGCCTCTACGAGGTCACGTTGCGCGGCCTCATCGCCAGCCATCCCTGGCACTTCAGCATGGCCGGGGCCGAGCTCGAGCCGTTGGACGAGCCCGCGGTCGCCGGGTTCACTTTCGTTTTCGCCTTGCCGGCCGATCTCCTGCGCATCGTTTCGGCCGGAGCCAGCAGTCGCGCTCGCGGTCTGGATTATCTGCTGACCGGCAGCCGCCTGCATGCGAGTAGTAGCCGGGCCGTCCTCCACTACCAGCGGCGGCCGGAGACGGCCGTTTTCCCGCCGTTTTTTGTCCAGGCGTTGATTGCCCGGCTCGCCGCCGAGTTCTGCCTGCCGCTCACCGAGGGCACCAGCCGCGCCGATGCCTTGTACAAGCTGGCCGCCGCCGAGCACAAAGTCGCCCGGCTGATCGACAGCCAGCAGGCAACGCCGCGCGCGGTCGAGGACTTCACGCTCATCGCGGCGCGCGTCTGATGAGCAAGATCAACATCACCAAAACGAGCTTCACCTCCGGTGAGATCGATCCGGCGCTCTATGGGCGCATCGATCTGCGGGCCTACGACGACGGTGCCGCGAAGCTCGCGAATGTGCTGGTTCAGCGAACGGGCGGCATCACGCGCCGGCCTGGCACAGCATTCGTCGCAGAAGTGCCGAGTGGCGCGCGGCTGTTCCCGTACGATCACGGCGACATCCACGACCTTCTGGTCTTCGGTGACGCCGCGGTCCACGTGGTGAGCGATGGTGTGGTCCGACAAACCATCTCCGTCGATGTGCCCTGGCCGCTGGCCGACGTCTCGCAACTCAATTTCACGCTCGTCGACGAAGGTGTTCTTGTTTGCCACCCGTACTTTCAGCCGAGGCTGCTGCGCCGTAGTGACGGAGACGTCTGGTCGAGTTCGAAGCTGGAGTTCGCCGAATTCAACATGGATGATGACGACGAACGTAGGGCGCAGCCGTTTGCTCGCTTTGCGCCTGCGCATGTTCCTATTCAAGCCGTTCGAGAAGGCGCCGATCCGGCAGCCGCTATCGGTCGGGACTTGGTGGTTCAGCTTCGCGTGTTCGGTACGCCGATCTTCGATAATGACTATCCGGCCGACACGGTGTTTCGGATCAAAGGCCGTCAGGTCAGGCTGCTGCAAGTATATCCGGATGGGTTCGGCATGGTGGCCGAAGCGATAACGCTCGAACCACTGGTCGATGGGCGAGCGACCACCGATTGGGACGAGCAAGCGTTTTCGCGTGTGCACGGCTGGCCGATTGCCGCTGCCATGCACCAGAACCGCCTGGTGCTCGGCGGCTGCCGTGATCGCGCTGATTTCATCTGGTTCTCCAAGTCCGGCCGGCCGTTCGATTTCGACCTCGCCGATGGTGACGACGATGCGGCGATTGCTTTTCGCATCGGTGCCGAGCGGCGCCATGCCATCCGCCAGATGTTCTCCGGCCGGGTG
>JAABSG010000095.1 GCA_011390475.1 Geminicoccaceae bacterium
GTGACGATGGGGGTGCCGTCGGCGAGGCTGGCGAGGGTGGCCGCCGCCAGCTCCGGGCTGGGCTCGGCCAGGACCTGGCGAAAGACGATCGCCTCCTCGCCGGCCTCCAGCCCGGCGAACGGCCCGTCAGTCGGAAAGGGGGCCAGGGGCAGGGGCTCGGACCAGGAGAGAGCGCCACCGAGCTGGCGATCGCCGGAGCGCAGGCGGACCGGCAAGAGGGCGTCGCTTTCCGCTGTGCCGAGCTCCAAACCGCCGAGATCCGGGGCGCCGACGCCGTCCGGATCGATCCCGGCGAGCCGCGGTCCGGCGAAGCGCAGGAGAACGCCGCCGCGCTCGACCCAGGTGGTGAGCGCTTCTTGTTCGGCGGTGTCCAATCGGCCGCGATCGGTGATCACCAGCAGCGACAAGGGGGCCTCGACCAGCTCGGTGATCGGGCCGCGACGGATCTCGGCAAACGGCCGGAGCGCCCGCTCGACGAAATAGGGCTCGGCCAGGAGCGGCTGGTCGGCGGATGCCGCCGGATCGCCCGCGATGCCGACCGTGCGCCGCCGCCAGCGCTCGTCGAAGAGCAGCACGCCGCCGATGCCGTGGCCGCCGGTAAGCTCGAGCCGGGCGATCCGGTTGCGCAGATCGAGCGGTAGCTCCAGCTCGACGGTGGTCTCGCGGCCGGCACCATCCATCGGCACGGCGAAGCGACCGAGCACCTCGCCGGCGGGGCCCGAGGCGATGATCTCGGCCGGCCAGGGGGCGTCGGTCGTGGGGCGGACGACCCGCACCGACTGGGTGCTCTGGCCGAGCTCGCCCGGCGCCAGGAGCACCGCCCGTTCGGCCTCGGGATCGACGATGATCTGCAGCTCGCCGAGCGCGGCCAGGGCCGCGGCCAGCGGCCGAGTCGCCTCGATCTGGTCTTCACGATCGGTGATGCCGTCCGCCAGCCAGACGGGCTGCGCAGCCTCGAGGCCGCTGGCTGCGAGGCGCGCCAGAGCCTGGTCGTGATCGACGGACCACGGCCGCGGCTGCCAGCCGGGCAGGCTTTCGAGGACCTCGCGCGCCGGTCGCGGCTGGGGAGCGCCGCTGCGGCCGTCGGGGGCGGTGTCGAGCACCACGACGGCGCGGTTGTCGCGCTCGGCCTGCTCCAGCAGTTCGGCTGCGACATCGACCCGGCGCTGCCAGTTGGGTGCGGCGGCCCAGCCATTGTCGACGACGAGGAGCAGCGGACCCCGGCCGCCGAGTTCGGGCGCCGGGTTGAGCACGGGCCCGGCGAGGCCGATGATGATCAGCCCGGCGATGGCCAGACGCAGCAGCAAGAGCCACCAAGGCGTGCGCGCCGGCGTCTCCTCGGGTGCCACGAGCTTCAACAGCAATGCCAAGGGCGGGAAGGAGACCTGGCGCGGCGCTGGCGGGGTGAGGCGCAAGAGCAGCCAGATCGCCGGCAGCGCCAGCAGGCCGAGGAGCAGCCAGGGCTGGAGAAAGGCGAGGGGGCCGAGCGTCAACATCGCTCAGTGCCGCCCAGCGGCCCGGGGGGCCAGCATCTGATAGAGGGTCAAGAGGCCGCTTTCCGGCGATTTGTCGGTGTGGTGGGTGGCGATCTGCCAGCCGTGCTTGCGCGCCAGATCGGCCAGATGCGCGCGGTGCGCCCGGTAGAGGTCGCGGTAGCGCTCGCGGACGCCGCCGACATTGCCGATCAGCGTGCGGCCCTCGCCCTCGAGCCCTTCGAACAGCACCCGGCCCCGAAAATCGAGCGCCTCCTCGGCCGGGTCCGCGATCAGGAGCAGGCTCACCTGGGCACCCACGGCGTTGAGCTGGGAAAAGCGCCGGGCCAGGACCTCGGGTGGTTCCAGGAAGTCGGAGACGAGCACCAGACGTGCGTGGCGTGGCAAGTCCTGATGTGGCACGACCGAACCCGCGCCCACCCCGCTCTCGAGCAGGCGCTGGACGACGATATTGAAGCCGTATTGCCCGCCGCGCGGCCGCTCGCCGGCACCGAGCGCCGCGATGCGCTCGCCGGCGCGAACCAAGAGCCCGGCCACGGCCAGGGTGAGGACCAGGGTCCGGTCACGCTTGCTCGGCCAAGTGGTGCGCGAGCGGTAGTTCATCGAGGCCGACTGGTCGGGCCAGAGCCAGACACTTTCGGCTGCCTCCCACTCTTGTTCGCGGACGAAGAGATGCCGCGAGCGGGCCGACTGGCGCCAGTCGATCGAGCCTGCGGGGTCCCCCGGCTGGTATTGGCGGTATTGCCAGAAGGTCTCGCCCACACCGGTCCGCCGCCTGCCGTGCACACCCTGGCTCACCGTGGTGGCGACGCGCTCGGCCTCGACCAGGAGGCCCGGCAGGCGGGCGCCGAGTTGTTCTGCCTCGCCGCGCAAGCCACCGACATTGGCTGCCGCCGTACTCATGCCAGACGTGCTCATGCCCGACGGGCTCGACGGGCCTCGCTCGCTGTCCGGCGCCGCATCTTCAGCCCACCTGCCGGAGCAGCCGGTCGATGACGTCATCGACGCTGATGCCATCGGCCCTGGCCGCGAAGGTCACCGCCATGCGGTGGCGGAGCACGGGCGCTGCCAGCGCCCGCAGATCGTCCAGCGACGGCGCCAGCCGACCGTCGAGCAGGGCGCGCACGCGGGTCACCAGCATCAACGACTGGCTGGCACGCGGCCCCGGCCCCCAGGCGACCTGCTCGCGCACGCCATCGACCGTGGTGGTCTCCGGCCGGCCGGCCCGGACCAGGGAGAGAATCGCCTCGATCAGGCTCTCGCTCACCGGCAGCCGGCGGACCAGCGCCTGCATCGCCATCAATTGCTCGCCGTCGAGCACCTGCTGCGGCGTCGCTTCGGTCGCCGTGGTCGTCGCGATCATCATTTGCCGTTCGGCGGTGGCCGAGGGGTAGTCGATATTGACCTGCATCAGGAACCGGTCGAGCTGCGCCTCGGGCAGGGGGTAGGTGCCCTCCTGCTCGATCGGGTTCTGCGTCGCCAGCACGTGAAAAGGGGCCGGCAGTCGGTGGTCGTGGCCGGCGACGGTGACCTTGCGCTCCTGCATCGCCTGGAGCAGCGCCGCCTGGGTTCGCGGGCTCGCCCGATTGATTTCGTCGGCCATCAAGAGCTGGGCGAAGATCGGCCCCTCGATGAAGCGGAAATGCTGTCGGCCGCCCGAATCCTCCTCGAGGATCTCCGAGCCGATGATGTCGCCCGGCATCAGGTCGGGGGTGAACTGCACCCGCTTTTCGGAGAGCCCGAGGACCCGGCCCAGGGTTTCCGCCAGCTTGGTCTTGGCGAGGCCCGGCACGCCGACCAACAATGTGTGGCCGCCCGCGAGGAGCGTGGTCAGCACCTCCTCGACCACCGATTGCTGGCCGAAGATGACCCGTCCGATCTCCGCCTTGACCGCTCCCAGGCGCGCGATCGTCTGATCGATGTCGCGCTCGAGATCCTTCGCCGACGCCTCGCTCAAACCGTTCTTCCTTCACCCTTGCCTGTCGCTCGGATGGTAGCACGCAGCGACAGTCGCCCACGTGACCCGCACGACACGATATCAACTGGAAGTCGCGACATGCAAAGCCTAGTTCAAGGATAACTGCATGACGGTCAGGCGAAGGCAAGAGGGCGATGCGGCAAAGCGGCATGGTTGAAACTGCGAGGGGCCGCCGCTTCGCGCCCCGGGCCGGTGGTTGTCGGTCGCCCGAGTGAGCCGGCGATGGTGAAGCGGCCCTTCGATATCGACGCCCGGCTGGCGGCGCTGACCGCGGCGGACTCCAGCCAGTTCAGCATGGCGATCGACGCCGATGGTGGCTGGCACTACCAGGGCTCGCGGATCCCAAGGCCGGCGCTGGTCGAGCTTTTCGCCACGGCCCTCCAGCGGGCTCCGGACGGCAGCTACTGGCTGGTGACGCCGTTCGAGGCGGGGCGCGTCGAGGTGGCGGACGTGCCCTTCACCGTCGTCGAGCTGGCTTGCCCGGCGCCCGGGCCCGAACAGACCATCCGCCTGCGCACCAATCTCGACCAGTGGGTGGACCTCGACGCCCGGCATCCGCTCGCCATGCGCCCGCCGCCCGGGGGTGGTTCGCCCGCACCCTACGTCACCGTGCGGCCGGCCGCTTCGACCCGCCTGGCGCTCGAGGCCCGGCTCTTGCGTCCGGTCTTCTACCATCTGGTCGACCTCGCCGAGCCGGCACCCGACGGCCGCGAACTTCTCGTGCGCAGCGCTGGCGTCGTCTTCAGCCTCGGGCGGCTGGACCCGTCGTGACGGTCGGCGGCGCGCTCGACCCGGATGACGTTCGTGAACGGCTGCGCGACGGTCTCGCCGTCGATCCGCCCTGGTACGTCGACGGCGACGAGGCGCGCAGCCTGCCGCCGAGCGGCCACCTGAGCCCGGCGGCGGTGCTCGTGGCCCTGCTCGACCGGTCGGCGGGCACGTCCCTGGTCTTGACCCAGCGCGCCGCTCATCTCAACGCGCATGCCGGGCAGGTCAGCCTGCCGGGCGGGCGGATGGAGGTGGACGACGTGAGCGCCGTGGCGACAGCGTTGCGCGAGAGCGACGAGGAGATCGGTCTCGAGCCCGGACGCGTCGAGGTGCTGGGCAGCCTGCGTGCCTATGACACCATCACCGGCTTTCGCATCTACCCGATCGTCGGCTGGGTCGCCGATCCGCCCGCTGCCTGGCGCCCCGATCCGGCCGAGGTCGCCGACGTCTTCGAGGTGCCGCTCGACGTCGTCCGTGACCCTGCCAATCACCTGCGCGATTCCTATCTGAGGAATGGTGAGCGCCGGCACTTCTTTGTCCTGCCCTACGAGAACCGCTACATCTGGGGCGCCACGGCCGGTATCCTCGTCAACTTCGCGCGCACGCTCGCGGACTGAAATCCAGCGGCGGCGCTGGCCTCGGGCTCGCCAAACTCGGAATCGTTGGACCCACCAAGGACATGCTGCGCATTCTTCTCTTCTATCTCTTGCCGTTCCTGCTGCCGTTCATCGGTTTTTTCAGCTATCGCTTGCTGGTGACCCGGGGGCAGTTCCTGCTGCGGCATACACCCTGGTTCGTCCTTTGCCTGGCCGGCCTCGGACTGGTCATCGTGACGCTTCTCACACTGGCCCTGTCCGGCGGTTGGCAGGTCGGCGGCGACTATGCGCCACCGCGGCTCGAGGGCGGGCAGATCGTGCCGGGCGAAGTGCGCCCGCCGGGTGCCGGCGACATCAGGGATCGTTATCCGGCGCCCGAGCCGTCGCCGTTGCCGCTGCCCGCCGATGCCTACTGACGACCGGCCCCTCACCGCCGCTCGTTGGCTCGATGCCGAACCCAGCCGTCGGGTCCTCGCTGCGCTCGGCGTCGGTGGCGCGCCCGTCCGCTTCGTCGGTGGTTGTGTGCGCGATACGCTGATCGATCCCATGCTCGACATGGTCGATCTCGACCTCGCGACGCCGCTGCCGCCCGAGCGCAATGTCGAGCTCTTGGAGCAGGCGGGCATCCGCACCGTTCCGACCGGGATCGCCCACGGCACCATCACCGCCCTGGCCGGCGGCCGCGCCTTCGAGATCACCACACTCCGCCAGGACGTCGCGACCGATGGCCGGCGGGCGACGGTGGCCTTCACCGATTGCTTTCTCGCCGACGCGGCTCGGCGCGATTTCACGATCAACGCGATGAGCTGCGATGCCAGCGGCCGGCTCTTCGATCCTTTCGCGGGCCGGGCGGATTTGGCTGCGGGCCGGATTCGCTTCGTCGGCGAGCCGGTCGCCAGGATCCGCGAGGACTACCTTCGCATTCTTCGCTTCTTTCGCTTTTTTGCCCGCTTCGGCCAGGAGCGGCCACCAGCGGCGACGCTCGATGCCCTGGCCGGAGAGCGGGCCGGGCTGCAGCGACTGTCGGGCGAGCGGCTCAGGGCCGAGCTGCTCAAACTCCTGGCCGGGGTCGCGGTCGAGGCGAGCCTGAAGCTGATGACCGAGACCGGTGTCTGGCAGGCGATCTTCGGGGCAGCCCCCACGCTCGACCGCTTCGTTCGCTTGCGCCGGCTCGTGCCGGAGGCCGATCCGATCCTCGAGTTCGCGGCGCTGACCCGAGGTGTCATCGACACGGCGGCCATCGCCGAACGTCTGCGGCTCGCCAATCGCGAGGGCGATCGCCTGGTCGACCTGACCACGGCCGACCTGCCGGATCTCGACCTGGAGCCGGCCCTGCTGCGCCACCTCGCCTACCGTCTGGGCAAGCGCCGCCTTGCCGATCGGCTTGCGCTCGCCGCCGCCGAACGCGAGGCGGCGCCGACGTCACTGGCCAGTGCCACGGCCGTGCTCGACGCTTTCGATCCGCCGCGACTGCCGGTCGGCGGGCACGACCTCATGGCGCGCGGCATCCCGTCCGGCCCAGCCCTCGGCCAGGCCCTGCGACGGCTGGAGGAGGCCTGGATCGCCAGCGACTTCACCGCCGACCGCGACGCGCTTCTGGCGCTACTGCAACCGGTTACAGATCCGCTTGGAGGCGACACATGAACCGCAGGATCGCCGTCATCGGGGCCGGGGTCGCCGGTAGCGTCGCTGCCCGCGGGCTGGCCCAAGCCGGGCTGCGGGTCACCGTCTTCGACAAGGGCCGTTCGATCGGTGGCCGGCTCGCCCAGCGCCGCCGCGAGGGGGCCGTTTTCGACCATGGCGCGCAGTTCATTCGACCCCGGGACCCCGTGCTCATCAGGCTGCTCGAGGCCGGAGTCAGGGCCGGCGTGGTCGCCCGCTGGCCGGCGGCCGAGGTGGACGAGCGACCGGTCTATATCGGCAAGCCGGCCATGGCGACGCCGTTGAAGATGCTGCTGGCCGAGGTGCCGGTCGAGACCAATTGCCGGATCACCCGCCTCGCGCGAGATGCGGAAGGCTGGTGGCTCGAGGACGCCGGCGACATCCGTCATGGACCTTTCGATGGCGCCCTGATCGCGATCCCGCCGGTGCAGGCGAGGGAGCTTCTCGGCACGCTCGGCGACGCGGCACCCGCGGCCCTGGTCGCGGCGACCGAGGCGGCCCGGCTGGCACCTTGCTGGGCCCTGCTCCTGGCGTTCGATCCGCCGCTCGAGCTCATGCACCATGACGCGCGGTCGCTCGACACTGGTCCCATCGCCTGGATCGCGCGTAACACGAGCAAGACCGGCAGAGCCGGCCGGGACGCCTGGACGGTGCACGCTTCGCCCGCGTGGTCGTCGGCGCATTTGGAAGAGACGCCGGACGTGATCGCGGCCGAGCTGCTGGCCGCGTTTCGCGCGGCCACCGGCATCGGCGCCGTCACCCCCTGCCACATCGAGGCGCATCGCTGGCGCTATTCGCTGGTCACCGAGCCGGTGGGCACGCCGGCACTGTTCGATGCCGAGACTGGTCTCGGGCTTTGTGGCGACTGGTGTCTGGGGGGCAAGATCGAGGCGGCCTTTCTCTCCGGCCGGGCGCTGGTGAAACTGGTGCTGAACTGAGGACCGATGATGACCACCGAGACCCTGGACCGACCGATCTGCTATTACAACGGCGCCTGCCCGATTTGCCGGGCCGAGATCGAGCATTACAAGAACGGCCCCGATGCGGCGGCCGTGCGCTGGCACGATCTGGGCAGCGATCCCGAGGCGCTGGCCGCTTTCGGCATCGATCGGGCCGGCGCCAAGCGGCGGCTTCACGTGCGCGACGAAGCGGGGCGGATGCACAGCGGCGTCGACGCCTTCATCCTGATCTGGCAGCGGATGCCCCGCTATCGTTGGTTGGGGCGGTTCGTCGGCCGGCGCGGGGTGCGGCCGGTCGCCGCTCTGCTTTACGACAAGCTGCTCGCCCCCTTCCTTTTTCACTGGAACAAATGGCGCGGGCGTATCTGATTACGCCCCATTTGCCCCGCGCTCGCCTTGCTTTTGTCGCGGAGCGCTAGTAGACACCGCGCATCTCTCACGCGGATCGTCCCGCGCGCTCTTGGCGCGCACCGGTGTCCGGCATCTGCCGGATTGTTGATCCGCGGTGGCACAACCGGACCAGGAACCAAAGACCCATGGCTTTTCCGACCTTCACCATGCGCCAACTCCTCGAGGCAGGCGTCCATTTCGGCCACCAGACGCGGCGGTGGAACCCGGCGATGGAACCCTACATCTTCGGGGTCAGGAACGGCGTTCACATCCTCGACCTGACGCAGACGGTGCCGTTGATGCACCGTGGCCTGCAGGCCATTCGCGACGTCGTCGCCGGTGGCGGCCGCGTGCTCTTCGTCGGCACCAAGCGGCAGGCCCAGGAGCCGGTCGCCCGGGCCGCCCAGCGTTGCGGCCAGTACTACGTCAACCATCGTTGGCTCGGCGGCATGCTGACCAACTGGCGGACGATCTCCAATTCGATCCGCCGCTTGCGCGAGCTCGAGACGCGGCTCTCCGAGCAGCAGAGCGGGCTGACCAAGAAGGAGCTGCTGCAGCTGAGCCGCGAGCGCGACAAGCTCGAGCAGGCCCTGGGCGGCATCAAGGAGATGGGCGGTCTGCCCGATATCCTGGTCGTCATCGACACCAACAAGGAATCGATCGCGGTCACCGAGGCGAAGAAGCTGGGCTTGCCGGTCGTCGCCATTCTCGACAGCAATTCGAGCCCGGCCGACATCCGCTATCCGGTCCCCGGCAACGACGATGCGAGCCGGGCGATCAACCTCTATTGCGATCTCATGGTGCAGGCCGTGCTCGACGGGTTGCAGGCCGAGATGACCGCGAGCGGCATGGACATGGGCGAGATCGAACCGCTCGAGGCCGAGTCGGTGGAGCCCGAAGCGATCGAGCCGGTCGAGGCCGGCGGCGTCGAAGGGGTGAGCCAGGGTGACGCGGCCGCCGGCGAGCCGGTGGAGACCCCGGCTGGCGAGCCCGCCCGGCTGGACGAGACGGCGCGCGCTGCTGCCGGCTGACCGCCGACAGCGAGCCGGCCAGTGAGCCAGCGACAACGAGTGATTTAGCGAAAACGGAAAGCGATAATGGCTGAGATCAGCGCATCGATGGTGAAGGAGCTGCGCGAGCGGACCGGCGCCGGGATGATGGACTGCAAGAAGGCGTTGGCGGAGACCTCGGGCGACATCGAGGCCGCGGTCGACGCACTGCGCAAGAAGGGCTTGGCGGCAGCGGCCAAGAAGGCCGGGCGGACCACCGCCGACGGCTTGATCGGCATGGCGCTCGAAGGCCCCAGGGGGGCGCTGGTCGAGGTCAATTCCGAGACCGATTTCGTCGCCCGGAACGAGGCCTTCCAGACGCTGGTGACCCAGATCACCACCCTTTCGATCGGCGCCGATGGCGACGTCGAGGCCCTGCGGCAGGCGGTGATCCCGGCGACCGGCAAGAGCGTCGCCGATTCGATCACCGATGCGATCGGGGTGATCGGCGAAAACATCAACCTGCGCCGCACGGCGGCCCTGAGCGTGGCGAGTGGCGTGGTCGCCGGCTACGTGCACCAGCAATCGGCCCCCGGGCTCGGCCGCATGGGGGTGCTGGCGGCGCTGGAATCGACGGGTGAGGTCGGCGCCCTGGACGCCTTCGGCAAGCAACTCGCCATGCATATCGCAGCGACCAACCCGCAATCGGTGACGGTCCAGGATCTCGATCCGGCCGTGGTCGAGCGCGAGCGCAACATCTTCGCCGACCAGGCCCGCGCCTCGGGCAAGCCCGAAAACATCATCGAGAAGATGGTGGAGGGGCGCTTGCGGAAGTTCTACGAAGAGAGCGTCCTGCTCGAGCAGACCTGGGTGATGGATACCGACAAGAAGGTGAAGGACGCGCTCGCCGATGCCGCGGCGGCAGCGGGTGCGCCGGTGACGGTGAAGAGCTTCGTCCGCATGGCGCTCGGTGAAGGCATCGTCAAGGAAGCCGATGATCTCGCAGCAGAGGTTGCAAAGCTGACCGCCTAATGCTACCAGAGGTTGAAGATTTGGTGAATGACGAGGCGGGTGAGCACGAGGTCGGGCAACGATGCTGGGCTAGGGCGCCGGGGTTGACCGGCAGCGGTAGGGTGCTTTCGGTGGCGGCGAGATGGGGGCGGTCGGGCGATGAGCGCTGAGCTGCGGGCCAAGCCACGCTACGGGCGCGTGCTGCTCAAGATGTCGGGCGAGGCGCTCCTCGGCGATCAGAGCTTCGGTCACGACAGCAAGGTGTTGCGCCAACTCGCCGAGGAGGTGAAGTCGGCGCACGCGCTCGGCGTCGAGCTCTGCCTGGTCATCGGCGGCGGCAACATCATCCGCGGTGCTTCCCTGGCCAGTGCCGGTGTCGAACGGGCGAGCGCCGACTACATGGGCATGCTGGGCACGGTCATCAACGCGTTGGCGGTGCAGAGCGTGATCGAGCAGGCCGGCCTGCCGACGAGGGTGATGTCGGCCATCCCGATGGCCTCGGTCTGCGAGCCCTACATTCGCCGGCGCGCCATCCGCCACCTCGAGAAGGGGCGGGTGGTGATCTTCGCGGCCGGGACAGGCAATCCGTTCTTCACCACCGACACGGCAGCGGCACTCCGCGCGACCGAGATGAACTGCGACGTGATCCTCAAGGCGACGCAGGTCGACGGCGTCTACGATGCGGACCCCAAACGCGACGCGGGCGCCACGCGCTTCGAGCGGTTGAGCTATCTCGACGTTCTTGCCAAGGATTTGCGGGTTATGGACGCCACGGCGATTTCCCTCGCCCGCGAGAGCAACATCCCGATCCTGGTCTTCTCGGTGCAGGCGCCGGGGGCCCTCGCCCGCGTCCTGCATGGCGAAGGGACGTTCACGATCATCACGGGTGAGGCTGCGGCATGAGCGACAACGAGCCGGATATCGACGATCTCGAGCGGCGCATGGACGGCGCCCTCGACGCGTTGCGCAAGGAATTTTCGGGCCTGCGGACGGGGCGGGCGTCGGCGAGTCTGCTCGAGCCCATCGTGGTCGAGGCCTATGGCGCCACGGTGCCGATCAACCAGCTCGGCAACATCAACGTGCCCGAGCCCCGGATGATCTCGGTCCAGGTCTGGGACAAGGCCAACGTCAAGGCGGTCGAGAAGGCGATCCGCAACTCGGCCTTAGGGCTCAACCCCGCGGTCGACGGCACGCTGTTGCGCATTCCCTTGCCGGAGCTCAGCGAAGAGCGGCGCCAGGAGTTGGTCAAGGTGGCGCACCGCTATGCCGAGCAAGCGCGCGTGGCCATTCGCAACGTGCGCCGGGACGGCATGGACCAGCTCAAGCGGCTGGAGAAGGACGGTCATATCAGTCAGGACGAGCACAAGGTCTGGGCCGACGAGATTCAGGCCATGACCGACAAGCACACGGAAATTGTCGCTGATCTTTTGCAGCACAAAGAGAAAGACATCGTCACCGTCTAGGTCCCGAGAAGCCTGTCTCGAAGCCCGACGGCGACCTCAAGAGCCGGATTGCGCGTGTCAGTAACAGCCCTGAAACAAGCTACGCCTGTCGCCGCGACACCGCAGACGCCGGTGCACGTCGCCATCATCATGGACGGCAATCGGCGCTGGGCCAGGGCCCGCGGCCGCCCGCCGGTGTTCGGCCACAGGCGTGGTGCGGACGCGGTGCGCCGCGCGGTCGAGGCCTGCGGCAAGCTCGGGGTTCGCTACCTCACCCTCTTCGCCTTCTCGTCGGAGAATTGGCAGCGCCCGGAGGTCGAGGTCAACGAGCTCATGGGCCTCTTGCGGTTCTATCTGCGCAAAGAAATCGAGAGCCTGCACAAGAACGAGATCAGGCTCCGGGTCATCGGCGACCGCTCCAGGCTCGATCGCGATATCCTCGAGCTGATCGACAATGCCGAGCGGCTGACGTCGGTGCATCGGCACCTCGAGCTGATCATCGCGCTCAATTATGGCGCCAGGGACGAGATCGTGCGGGCCACGCGGCGCCTCGCCAAGGCGGTGCTCGAGGGTGAGATGCCGCTCGAGGCGATCGACCACAGCCGCTTCGCCGCCGCCCTCGATACCACCGGCGTTCCCGACCCCGACCTCTTGATCCGCACCTCGGGCGAGCAGCGGGTCAGCAATTTCCTGCTCTGGCAACTCGCCTACACCGAATTCGTCTTCCTCGACATCCACTGGCCCGACTTCGCCGAGGAGCATCTGCGCTCGGCGGTCGAGGAGTATGGCCGGCGCGAGCGGCGTTATGGCGCCTCGGCCGGCTAGGCTGCCGGCCGATCTCGGCGTTCGTGCCGCGGCGGGCGTGGCCATGGCCGGCCTGGCTGCGGTCGTCATCTTCTTGGGCGGCTGGTACTTCGCGATCGTCATGATGGTCGTGCTCGTGCTCATGGCACGCGAATGGGCAAAGCTCACCATGGGTCAGAGCAAGCGGCGCTATGCCGTTGTCGGTGTTGTTCTTTTACCGCTTCTACTCATGGTGCTCGTGCAATATGCGGTGACCGCGGCGGACGAGCCGACCCTGGCCCTGCTCGGTGGGGCGCTCGGCGCATTGCTGCTCTTGGTCAGCGTTTTCCTGATCCGCCGGGTGGGCGGCTGGTCCGAGCGGCTCTGGGCCGTCGTCGGCATCGTCTATCTCGGCGTCCCGGCCGTGGCCTTTCTGGCGCTGCGCGACCTGCCGCACGGCATGGAACTGGTCTTCTGGCTGGTCATCGTGGTGGTCGCCACCGACGTCTGCGCCTACCTCACCGGGCGCAGCCTGGGCGGCCCGAAGCTGGCACCCAGGATCAGCCCGGGCAAGACCTGGTCGGGCCTCGCCGGCGGTGCCGCGGGGGCGATGCTCCTCGGCGGCGTATTCGCCCATTTCGTCGGCTGGGGCTGGCCGCAGGGCGTGTTCTTCGCGCTCATCCTGGCGCTGGTGGCGCAGTCCGGCGACCTCTTCGAATCCTTCATCAAGCGCCGCGCCGGCGTGAAGGACAGCGGCCGGTTGATCCCGGGCCACGGCGGCATGCTCGACCGCCTCGACGGCTATCTCTTCGCCGTGCCGACGCTCGCCCTGCTTGTCGCCATCGATCAGGCATTCTAGACGTCGAGCATGACAGCCTCGATCAGCCATCTGCCGCCCACCGGACGGGCGCCTCGCACGATCAGCGTCCTCGGGGCGACGGGCTCGGTCGGGCAGAGCACGCTCGATCTCGTTCGCGCCGAGCCGGCGGCCTTTCGGGTCGCGGCACTGGTCGCCTGCAGCCAGGCCGAGCGCCTCGCCCAGGACGCCCGGGAGGTAGGCGCCGAACTCGCGGTCGTCGCCGATCCAGAGGCCTATGGGAGACTGAAGGACGCGCTCGCCGGCAGCGGCATCGAGGCGGCGGCGGGGCCTGCGGCCGTCCTGGAGGCGGCGTCCCGCCCGGTCGACTGGCTGATGTCGGCCATTGTCGGGGCCGTGGGCCTCGCCCCCACGCTCGAGGCGCTGCGCCAGGGCCGCATGGTGGCGATCGCCAACAAGGAATGCCTCGTCTGCGCCGGCAGCCTCCTGATGGGCACGGCAAAGGCGGCGGGTGCGACCATTCTGCCGGTCGATTCCGAGCACAACGCCATTTTCCAGGCCCTGGCCGGCCACGACGTGGCGGATGTCGACCGCTTGATCCTGACCGCTTCCGGCGGTCCCTTTCGCGACCTCGATCAGGCCGCGATGGCCCGGGTCACGATTGCCCAGGCCTTGGCGCACCCGAACTGGTCGATGGGGGCGAAGATCAGCGTCGACAGTGCGACGATGATGAACAAGGGGCTCGAGCTGATCGAGGCGCATCACCTGTTCGCCATGCCCGAGCCTCGGCTCGAGGTGCTGGTTCACCCGCAATCCGTGGTGCACAGCCTCGTGGCCTTCAAGGACGGCTCGCAGCTGGCCCAGCTCGGCGTGCCGGACATGCGGGTGCCGATCGCCTATTGTCTCGGCTGGCCGAGGCGGCTCGATGTCGCGGACACCAGACTCGATCTGGCGACCGTCGGCCGGCTCGATTTTCGCGCCCCCGACCCGGAGCGCTTTCCGGCGCTCGGCCTGGCCCGGCAGGCCTTGGCCGCGGGCGGCTCGCGGCCGATCACCTTGAACGCGGCCAACGAGGTGGCCGTCGCGGCCTTCATCGCCGGTCGGTTGCGCTTTTTGGACATCGTTGCCGTCGTCGGTGACGTTTTGGCGCGGCTGCCCGGTGACGAACCGGACTCGATCGACGATATACTGGGTCATGATGGCGAGGCGCGTCGGCTCGCCCACACGCTGATCGCCGAACGCGCGGCCATCGGCGCCTGAAACCGAACGGGCGGCCCTGGCTTGGCCCGGTTCTGAAAGTACGAGCTTCATGGACATCATCGTCGGCTACGTCCTGCCCTTCCTGATCATCCTCTCGGTCGTCGTCTTCGTTCACGAGTACGGCCACTACTGGGTGGCGCGGCGGAACGGGGTCCGGGTCGAGGTCTTTTCGATCGGCTTCGGCCGCGAACTCTTCGGCTTCAACGACAAGCACGGCACCCGCTGGAAGTTCAGCCTCGTGCCCCTGGGCGGCTTCGTGAAGATGCTCGGTGACGCCGACGAGACCAGTGCGCGGCCGG
>JAABSG010000096.1 GCA_011390475.1 Geminicoccaceae bacterium
CCAACAGCAGCGCGCCGGCATCCGACGTGATCGCCCCCGCCATCGAATTCGGCCACCACCCGACGCCCATCGACGGGTGCAAAAGCCATCGCCCACGCGCTACACTCTGTCGGCATCGGGGAGCCCTCCTGCGTCGGTTCAAGTCTTTGTCGCAGAAGCACTTTCCCACGTTCAGCACCCCGATGCACCTACCTCCGGTGAGAAATGCGGGCTAGGCGACTTACGTAACTACCTCGGCTGGCGACGCCTGCTCGATCGCGCGGCCGATCGTCTGACGCCCCAGGCCTGGCTACGGATCGCCATTGGGCGTGCCGACCAACAGCCTAACGGTGACGATATCGAGCACCTGACGGGTAGGCGTGGCCGGGTCCAGGTGGCGCGAATCGGCCACTGATGGGTCGATGCGGCCTATTCGGCGGCGAGGCGCAGGGCTGCGGCGATGGCGAATGGGGCGAGGCTGGCGGCCGCTAGCAGCATGGCGCCCAGGATCAAAAAGGCGGTGCGCCCGCCGAGGCCGAGGAGAACGCCATCGACTGCCGACATGCCGAAGATGAGCACGGGAATATAGAGCGGCAGGACAACGAGTGCCGTGAGTACGCTGCCGCGGCGACTGCCGACGAGGAGTGCCGCCCCGATGGCACCGATCAGGGTCAGCGTCGGCGTGCCGAGCAGCAGCGCCAGGGGCAACGCCCAATAAGCCTCGGGTGGCAGCGCCATCAAGAGCGCCAAGAGCGGCGAGGCGATGACCAGCAGCAACCCGCTGGTCAGCCAGTGGACCGCGCATTTGGCGAAGGCGACGAGTTCGAGCGGGGCCGGGGCCAAGTGCAGCAAATCGAGCGAGCCGTCGTCGAGATCGGCCTGGAACAGACGATCGAGGGTGAGCAGCACCGCGAGCAAGGCCAAGACCCAGATCACCCCCGCCCCGATGCGGGTCAAGATGTCCGGCGAGGCACCAACACCCAACGGGAACAAGGAGAGGGCAACGAGGAAGAAGATCACGCCCATGAAGGTTTCGGCGGGCGAGCGCAACGCCAGGCGGAGATCGCGGCGAGCAAGGGCCCAGAGCGGTTGCCACATGCTCGGGTTCAATCGCCGAGATCGAGGACGTGTGGACGCTCGAGCGCCACATCGCCGTGGCTGGCGACCACGGCGATCCCGCCGGCCGCGCGGTGCTCGTCGATCAGCGCCTCCAGCCGCCCCCGGTTCTTGGCATCGAGCCCGGTTGCCGGCTCGTCGAGGAGCCAGATCGGGCGGGGCACGGCCACCAGCCTGGCGAGGCCGACCCGGCGGCGTTGACCCGAGGACAAAAAGCGCGCCGGCGTGTCGGCGAGCTCGGCGAGGCCGAAGCGGTCGAGAGCGGTCGCCAGCCGGGCAGTACTGCCGCCGAGCAGCGCGCACACGGCCGCCACATTCTCGGTCACGGTCAGGCTCGGCTTCAAGGCGTCCTGGTAGCCGACGAGATGCAACAGGCAGCGCCACTGCGGCAAATCAGCGAAGACGTCGCTGCCACCGTGGCGCAGGCAACCGGCGGCCGGGCGCAGGAAACCGGCGAGTAGGCGAAGCAGGCTCGATTTGCCACTGCCGTTCGCGCCCTTCAAGAGCAGCGCGTCGCCGGAGGCGAGTCGCCAGTCGACAGCATCGAGCAGGAGCCTGCCGCCGCGACGGCAGGCGAGGCCCTCCGCCTCGAAGCCGGCGGCGCTCTGGGCGATGGAATAGCGTTCGAGATCAGGCACGGTCGATGGCAACCGTCACCCCGGAACGACTCCCGCCACCTTGCCCAACGAGCCCGCGAGCCGCATGTTCGTGCGGCCGCAGGGGCTCTCGCCCGGAAGTTGCTTGGTGAGGTCGCCCGTGGCGAAGCGGATCAGCGGATAATCGGGGTTGAAGGCGGTGACCACCAGCTCGCCGGTCTGCCCCGGCGGCAAGGGTTGGCCGGTCGCCGGGTCGACGATCTCGACGATCATCGATTCATCGACAATGAAGCCACCCGCGAGATCGCTCTGGTAGGCGATCAGGCCGAGATCGGCGGTGGCGTGGCATTGGAGCGCAGCGATGCCATGCGCGTCGGCCAAGGCCCGGGCATCCGCCTCGGCCAAGGGTTCGAAGGCCAAGAGGGCTTTTTGCAGTGAGATTGCCCCGACCCCGAGCGCCGTTGCCCGCTCCAGCAGCGCGCGCAAATCGGCCGGCCGCCCCGTATAGGCCACCGGGGCCAGGTCCACCATCACCCGAACCTGCCGGTCGAGCTCGGCCGAGCCCGCGGGGATGACCGGGCATCCCATGGCACGGGCGCCGAAATCGGCCATGAAGCCGTCGGGCACCAAATGGTAGTCGAAGCCATTGAGGACGACGTCACCGCGCCTGAACCCCGCCGCATACATCGCCCGGGCGAAGCGCCAGTAATCGCCGCGGCCACCTTCCAGACCATAGAGCGGGCCCTCGGTGGCATAGAGATGGGCGAGCCTCGCGGTTGCCGTCGCCGCCAGACCACCGAACGGCAAATGCGCCTGTTGGCGGGCGGCGAGGGCGGACTTGCGGACCAGCGGAATCTTCGCGAGCGCCGACCGGCTGGTCACGGCATCGGGCTCGACGCCCACCAACTGCTCACGGAAGAAGGGGGCGTTGTCGATGGCGTGGCGGATCAGACCCGGCAAGGCGTGAAAGATCGAGCGCTCGCGCTCGCCCGGGTCGCGGACCTCCTGCCGGTCGAAATAGGTGCGGCCGTTCTCCGCCATCCTCGCCCGTTTCCCCCATATAGCCGCCACGAACCACTACCACCGCCATCCGACGCTGCTGCCGGCGCTCGCTCGGCGGCGGCAGCGGCTATGCGCTCGATGGCGTTTATAGGGCAGCCGGGGCCCCGATGGCCACGGCATAGCGCGCGCGCAGCTCTGCGACCATCTCTCGCAGCCAGGGCTCGCGGTGCTCCGCCTCCCACCCGGACCAGAGCTCCTCGAAGCTCAGCGCCGAGAACCCGACCAAGGAGCCGGCGACGGTCTGGGCGAGGCTCTTGATCTCGACCCGATGCCGATGGAAGGCGAGCGCATCGGCCGGGGTAGGCTCCCAGAACAGATAGACCAGGGTGAGCCGGTAGCCCGGAAAGGTGCGGGCGAGACCGATCGCGTTCTTCAAGAGCGAGACCGCATCGAGGTGGCGATAGCGGCCGGGTTCGGTCGCGAGCCCGGCCATCAACTGCTGCCAGCCCTCCATGCCGTCCGGTAGCGTCACCGTCTCGTAGGCGGCCGCCAGGCGCCCGGGCTTGTGGCCGAGATAGTCGGCGCCGCGGGCCGACACCGCCACCAGCTGCGCGCCATTGATGGCCAGGAGGTCGAGCATCGGCGGCGTACCGCGCACGCCGGTCGGACAGCGCGCGAGGAAGCGCAGCTCGGTGAAGGGGCCATGCCCGGCGAGCTGCAGCCGATCGGGGACATCGCGCCAAGGAAGAAAGCTGTTGAGCGCCATGGCGCCGGCGGTCTCCGGCTGACGCAACCGGGCGGGATCGAAGAGGCGGGTCACCTCGCCATTGGCGACCCCGGCGATCGACGGCAAGAGAGCCGAGCGCCAGTCGACCAGTCGGCCGTCACGACCAAAGGCGGATGCCCCGAGCATGCCCCGCCACGTCTGCTGCAGCAAGGCCGCGTAATGCTGCGCCAACGAGGTCTGCATTCTGCCATCACCACCCGCGGCTCGAGTGCGTCGGCCATGGCTCCGATGGACAGACGCAGTGGTCGTTGTCGTCGCAGCGGCACGCCTCCGTTGCCGGGCCGCCATCGCCGAAACGGTGTCGCAGGCTTTGCGTCCTGTCGTCAAGTTCAACGCGACTAAATCCTCGGGCGCACGCCTGTACGTTGAATCCAGATTCGCCGGGTCAGGGCGGTCGCCTCTTCATCGGCCTGGGCGACGGTCGCAGCGGTGGTGGCGCCAGCGCGCCGATGGGCGGTGCCGGCACGATCAAGCGGAGATCGTCGAGCACCTCGCCCCGCGGTGCGGCTGCGGGCGGTCGCTGGCAGTGGGGACGGAGCACGCCGCAATCCCAGCGATAGCCGGCCGGGCGGTCGTTCATGCTGCCGGCACGCGCGTCACCACAGCGGCAGAGCCGCCCAGCGATGCAGGCGACCGTGCCGGCGGACGCGGCGTTGCAAAGTGGCGGCTCGGCCGCTCTTCCACCAGGCGCCCAGGGCAGAAACGAAAGCCCGAGCCACGCGAGCGGCAGGAGGAACAGCATGCGCCGGGTCGTCATGATGGGGAGATTAACGGCCGAAGGTTAAGATTTCCTCGAGCGCGACATCTTTTTCGAGCGGCACGCCGCCGCCCCACTCGAAGCGGTCAGTCGGCGGGGCCGATCATTTTCTCCGGGCGGACCAGGGCGTCGAACTCGGCTTCGTCGAGGAGGGCCAGAGCGAGGGCCGCCGCCTTCAACGTCGAGCCTTCGGCATGTGCCTTCTTGGCCACCTTGGCGGCATTGTCGTAACCGATCTTGGGGTTGAGCGAGGTCACCAGCATCAGGCTCTCGTGCAGGAGCTTGTCGATCCGTTCGCGGTCGGCCTCGATCCCGACGACACAGTTATCGGCAAAACTGACACACGCATCGGCGATCAGCCGGGTCGACTGCAGGACATTGTAGATGATGACCGGCTTGAAGACGTTGAGCTCGAAATGGCCGTTGGCACCGCCCACCGTGACGGCCACGTGATTGCCCATGACCTGCGCGCAGACCTGGGTCATCGCCTCGCACTGCGTCGGGTTGACCTTGCCCGGCATGATCGAGGAACCGGGCTCGTTCTCCGGCAGCTTGAGCTCGCCGAGGCCGCAGCGGGGCCCGGAGCCCAAGAGCCGGATGTCGTTGGCGATCTTCATCAGGCTGACGGCCACGGTGTTCAGGGCACCGGAGAGCTCGACCAGGGCATCGTGGGCGGCCAGGGCCTCGAACTTGTTGGGGGCTGTCTCGAAGGGCAGCCCGGTGATCCGCGCCACCGCCTCGGCAAAGGCCGTATCGAAGCCCCGCTTGGTGTTGAGGCCGGTACCGACGGCGGTACCGCCTTGCGCCAATTGGCGGATCCGCGGCAGCGTCGCCTCGATCCGCGCGATGCCGTAGATCAATTGCTGGACGTAGCCGCCGAACTCCTGGCCGAGGGTCAACGGGGTGGCATCCTGGAGATGGGTGCGGCCGATCTTGATGATGTCCTCGAAGGCTTCGGCCTTCGCCGCCAGCGCGTTCTTCAGATGCTCGAGCGCCGGCAACAAGCGATGATAGACCTCCTCGCAGGCCGCGATGTGCATGGCGGTCGGGAAGGTGTCGTTGGAGGATTGGCCGCGGTTGACGTGATCATTGGGGTGGACCATCGCCTTTTGGCCACGCTCGCCGCCCAAGAGCTCGGTCGCCCGGTTGGCGATCACCTCGTTGGCGTTCATGTTGGACTGCGTGCCCGAGCCGGTCTGCCAGACGACCAGCGGGAAATGGTCGTCGAGCTTGCCCTCGATCACCTCGTCGGCCGCGGCAACGACGGCATCGGCAAGCCTTGCGTCGAGCGAGCCCTGCGCCTTGTTGACCTCGGCCGCCGCCCGCTTGACCACGCCCAAGGCGCGAACCAGCGGCAGCGGCATGCGCTCGCCACCGATCTTGAAGTTCATCAGGCTCCGCTGGGTCTGCGCCCCCCAATAGCGTGAGGCCTCGACCTCGATCGGCCCGAACGTGTCCTCTTCGATCCGCACTCGGCCGGTCATCGCAATCCCCCATGCAGCAGTCGATCATTGCCGGCCGGGATGTAACGACGGAGGCCGCCTGTCAACTGGACGCGGCGCCGCGTCGACGGTTCTCGCCACAGGCGCGCCGCCACAACGGCCTGCTCACCTGCCGTTTCGTCACCGTTCGCTGTTGGTGGCGCTCACCGCGACGGCACCGGCGGGTGCCACCGCCCCGATCAGTAGCCGTGCGTCCTCGTTCGCTGTCGGTGTCTCGATGTGTCACCGTCGGCTGTTGGTCGGCGCGCAGTGGACCGCCGGTCCGGCGTCCGCGACCACATGGCCGGCGTGCGACGGCTCGAAGAGCGACACGACACCTGTTGGAGAGTCGACATCGACGGCCGAGGTGTCGACAAGCAAGCAGTATCGGCGCCGAAACCAACAGCGAACGGTGACGGCTCGAAGCACCAAGAGCGAAGGGCGCCGCCGGGTTTCGCGTTTTCGGCCGCGCTCGCGACCAACGCTCGACGGTGACGAACGACGCCATGCGCAGCGCCGAGTACCGGGGCGACCAACGGCGAACGGTGTCGAGGCGGCGAACGGTGTCGAGGCGAGCGGCCGTCCGCGGCCAAAAAACGCCGAAACCGACCGGCCATCTGTCGATAGGTGAAAGAGCGGCCCGCCGATCGGGAGGCTGCCGGCGTTGGTCGCGAGCGCTGCCATGCGCGACGCGCCGCCGGCAGGAAACCGGCCGAGCCTACTTCTTGCGGAACCGGTCGAGCGTCACGATCTCGGCACCGTCGCCTTGTTCGGCCGACTCCTTCGGACTGTCACCGTCGCTGACCGGGCGCGGCTTGGCGCCGGTCTTGGCAGCGAGCGGCAAGGGAGCCGCCTCGCCCGCATCACCGCTGTTCTCGTTGCCCAACGTGAACTGCAGGCCGAACTCGACGCCGGGGTCGGCGAAAACGCGCAGCGCCTCGAAAGGCACGATGAGCCGTTCGGGCTGGTCGTTGAAGCTCAAGGTGACGCCGAAGCCGTCATCGCCGACATCGAGGTCCCAGAACTGGTGCTGCAGGACGATCGTCATCTCCGACGGGTAGCGGGCGTGCAGATAATCGGGAATTTCCACCCCCGGATGCCGGGTGCTGAAGGTGACGTAGAAATGGTGGGGCGGTGGCACCTCGCCGGCAGCGAACTGCCGCAATACGTCGCGCACGACGGTGCGTAACGCTGCCTCAACCAACTGGCCGTAGTCGATTCTCTGCCGCCGCATGTGGCCTTCGTCGCGTTCGGGCACCTGCCCGGTGCCGCGGTTGATCGAAACCGAGCCGATATCCCGCCTGGTGGCGACGAACCGGTGTCGTGAGGTCACGATAGTCAGCTTGTGAAAATGCGCAAGTTGGGGGGCTTCTGTTGCCCGGCGCCCCCCGGGCCGCGCCAGAGTGCCGAAGCTCCCTGGACTTTTCGGCAGGATTCTGTTGCCCGGCCCCTGCCAGCCGCGCTTACCTAAAGATTAGGCAGCGAGAGCCATACGGTTGTCGTTGGCACTTGTCATGATGGTCCGATAACGGCGGTACCATGCCGGGCAAAAACCACCCCTTTACCACGCTCGTCGAGCCTATGTCGCCCCCAAGGATCCCCCTTCATGTCCGACAACCAGATCATGAAAAGCGATGGGTTTGGTGGAGGCGCCGGGTACTGCCCCCGGGTCCGAAACGCTTATTCCGAGTGGCGTTTATCACCATAGCCGGATATCTCCGGCACCACGTATATAGACCCGATCGGCGCCGGCTTAAAGAGGCTTGCCCGGCGGGCGTCCGATCGAGTCCTCAAAACATAACATGGTACGCTGAATGACCCTGTCCGCCGACGCCCTGGCCGAAATCGCCGAGCTTCGCGCCACCGAGCAGCCCACCCGCCGTGCCGTGGTGCCCGCCATCGAAGCCATTCTGTTCGAGCCGCTGCCGGTGCTCGACCAAGGCTTCATCCGCGTCGTCGACTACATGGGCGACGACGCGGCCGTGGTGCAGGCGGCCAGGGTCTCCTACGGCAAGGGGACCAAGCAGGTCTCGAGCGATCGGGGCCTGATCGACTACCTGATGCGGCACCGCCACACCACGCCCTTCGAGATGTGCGAGATCAAGCTGCACGTGAAGCTGCCGATCTTCGTCGCCCGCCAGTGGATCCGCCACCGCACGGCCAGCGTCAACGAGTATTCGGCCCGCTACTCGGTGCTCGACGACGGCACCTACCGGCCGGAGATCGGCCAGCTCGCGGCGCAAGCCGCGCACAATCGCCAGGGCCGGGGCGAGCCGCTGGATAGCGGCATGGCCGAAGCCGTGCTCGACCGGCTCGACACCAGTGCCGCCAGCGCCGAGGCGACCTATCGCTGGCTCCTGGGCGATGCCCCGGGCGAACCGGGGCTCAGCCGTGAGCTCGCCCGAATGGTGCTGCCGCTCTCCGCCTATACCCAGTGGTACTGGAAGATCGACCTGCACAATTTGCTGCACTTCGTGGCCCTCAGGGCGGATGCACACGCCCAATACGAGATCCGGGCCTATGCCGAGGTGCTGGCGCAGATCATCGAGAAGTGGGTTCCAGTGACCGCCGCCGCCTTTCGCGACCATCGGGTCGACGGCGCGGCGCTCTCCGGCAAAGGGCTCGCCGTCGTCAAGCGATTGCTCGCGGGCGAGCAGGTCGATGCATCGAACAGTGGCATGGGCGCCCGCGAATGGCGCGAGCTCGCGACGTTGCTGCAGCTGCCGACCACCCCTCGGGAGCCCGAGTAAGCGGCCGGACCGTTTCTCAACTCTGCCGCATGTCGCCGAGACAGAGGACGACCATGATCACCAGGGCCGCGGCGGTGCCGACGAGGCCGATATAGATCGCGGCACTGAAGCCGAAGACGACGACGAGCGCGATGCACGAGATCAAGACGGCCAAGGCCGCCCACCCGGTCTTGCCGAGACCTTCCGTTTCGGGCATCGCCGAACTCCCTTCTGCTGGACCCGCATGCCGGCGGGCCTCCCGATCGACAGGGTCGAAACCGACCAACCGCGAGGGAACCCTAGCCGTCGATCGGCGATTTGTCAGTCAGCCAATCCGTCACAGCCGCGCCCCGTCGAAGCCGCCTCGACGCGCCGCCGAGCGACGGCACTGCCCCCACTGGCCTCGCAATGGGCTGAAACGACACACCTTTCCGACATTCGCAAGAACAGGACTGTACAACGGATGGGCGCTCGTTAATGTTCGCTCGAAATCTTTTTTGAGGAGGAGGCGATGCGTCTCTCACGTTTTGGTTTGTTATCGACAGGTGCCGCCTTCGTACTGGCTGCCTGCTCGGGTGGGCCCAACTTCGATGGTTTGGGCGACAAGTTCGCCAATCGGGGGCCGGCGACCCAGGCCATTGGCCAAGCCGAGAGTGCGGCAGCGCCGGCTGGCGCCTACGAGGCCGCTGCGTACGAGGCCTATCTCGGCCATGCGCAGTACGAATTCTACGACATGCAGGACTTTACCGACACGATCTTCCACGCCGAGAAGGCGTTGATGGCGTCGGCCGGTCAGCGGGTGATGCCGCAGCAGCCCGGTGCCCGCACCCTGACCCCCGAGCACGCCGCCGAGACCGGCGAGGTCTACCAGCGGCTGATGGCCGCCGTGCAGGGCGAACCGGGCCAGCGGCTGCCGGCTACCGCCGGACGGGCCGTCGCCGATTTCGACTGCTGGCTCGAACAGCAGGAAGAAAACTTCCAGCCCGACGACATCGCGGCCTGCCGTGACGCCGTCTACGCGGCCCTGGCCGAGCTCGAGGCGCCGGTCGACGAAGTCTTGCCGGATCGCATCTCGCTCAGCTCCGACGTGCTGTTCGACTTCGACCGCTCCGAGATCAAGCCGGGCTTCACCGACGAACTCGACGCCGCGGCCGAGCTCCTGCTCGCCAATCCCGACGTCACGGTGCGGATCGACGGTCACACCGACAGCGTCGGCACCGAAGAGTACAACATGGGACTGTCCGAGCGACGCGCCGAAGCCGTCGCGTCCTACCTCGAAGCGGCCGGCGTCTCGCGTGACCGGATGACCGTGGCCTGGTTCGGTGAATCCCAGCCCGTCGCGTCCAACGACACGGACGAGGGCCGGGCGCAGAACCGGCGGGTCGAGATCGACCTGATCGATCCGGCCGACTGAACGCCCAGCGACTGAACTAGACCAACGGCAGCGGCCGGTCGGAGACGACCGGCCGTTTGTCGTTGGCGCGATGCGCCACTCGGCTGACCCCGACCGCGGCGCAAGAGCGCGACCGGCGCCATGCCGGCCTTGGCCCTCGGCGCCGGGTCGGCTAGGACCCGGAGCGAGATCGGCCGCCCCCGGCCGCCAGCCCCGACGGCCAGCCCGACCGCCGACCGCCACGAAGGACCGCGATGCGGGAAGTTTTCACGATCTTCTTCTCGACCGGCCGCGGCCGTGCGTTCGCGGTCGTCGCCTGCCTGGTCGTCGCCAGCATCTTCGAGGGTATCGGCCTCGCCACCCTGATCCCGGTCATCTCGGTCGCCACCAATTCGCCGGAGACCGCCTCGCCGGCCGAGATCGTCTTGCGCGGCTTCATGGAAACCGCCGGACTGCCGGTCGAGATCGGCCCGCTGATCGTCATCATGGTCATCGCCCTGACGCTCAGGGCGCTGACCACCATGGGAGCGATGAGCTTCGTCGGCTACACCTCGGCCGCGGTCTCGGCCGAACTGCGGCGCCAGGTGGTGGCCAAGCTGATGCAGGTCCGCTGGCGCTACTTCGCCAACCAGCGAATGGGGCGCATCACCACGGTGATCAGCAACGACGCCACCCGCGCGTCCCGCGCCTACATGCTCAGCGCGGAATTCATCGCCCTGTCCGCCCAGGCGCTGGTCATGGCGATCATCGCGGTCGTCATTTCCTGGCGGCTGGCGCTGTTCGCGGCCCTTCTCGGCCTCGCGTTGATCATCAGCCTCTACGGCCTGATCAAGGCGAGCAAGCGGGCCGGCCGGCAGCAGACCTACCGAACGCGCGAGCTGATCATCTTCCTCTACGACACCTTGAACAATCTCAAGGTCATCCGGGCGATGGGCCGCCAGGCGCCGTTCGCCAATCTCCTGGGCAAGAAGATCAGGAAGGTACGCAACGCCGTCCGCCGCGAGGTCGTGCTGACCGAGATGCTCAACAACCTGCAGCTCGTGGTCATGGCGGTCTTTCTCGGTGGCGGCTTCTACGTCCTCTTCACCTTCTTCGAAGCGCCCTTGGCCGAGATCATCGTGGCCGGCCTCGTCGTCTCGCGTTCGGTCAACGCGATCGGCAAGCTGCAGAAGGTCTACCAAAAGGCCATGACCCTCGAGAGTGCGTTCATCTCGACCAAGGACCTGATCGACGAGATCGGCGCCGATCCGGAGCTCAAGAGCGGCACCCGCCCCGCCGCCTTCGAGCACCGCATCCAGCTCGCCGACCTTCATTTCGCGCACGGCCAGACCCCGGTTCTCGAGGGCCTTTCGCTCGAGCTCGAAGCGCACGCGCTCACCGTGCTGACCGGCATGTCGGGCGGCGGCAAGACGACGACGGTCGACATTCTCCTCGGCCTGCACCAGCCGGACAGCGGCCGCGTGATGATCGACGGCGTGCCCTTCGCCGAGCTCGACCTCGACGACTGGCGCGGCCTCGTCGGCTACGTTCCGCAGGAAGTCTTTCTCCTCCACGACAGTGTCCGGGCGAACCTGACACTCGGCGACGACGGCATCGACGAGGCGACGATCTGGTGGTCGCTGGAACTCGCCGGCATCGACGATTTCGTGCGCAACCTCGAGGGTCGGCTCGACGCCGTGGTCGGCGAGGGCGGCGGCCGGTTCTCCGGCGGCCAACGCCAGCGCATCGCGCTCGCCCGCGCCCTCGTCCGTCGCCCCAAATTGCTGATCCTCGACGAGGTGACGAGCGCCCTCGATCCCGCCACGGCCTACGCCGTCGCCCGCGAGATCAAGGCCCTGACCACGACGACCACGATCCTGACCATCACCCACCGCCCGGAATTTCTCGACGTCGCCGACCGCATCTACCGCGTCGAGAAGGGCACCGCCCACCTGGTCGACCGGGCCCTCGCCGAGACCCACTGAGCCTTTCCTGACCAGCCGCCGACGGTGGGTGGCAGCTGCCGGGCCTCCGGCGGCGGCGATAGCCCGGGGGGCAGGGCGGTCACCAGGCCTTTGCTCGGCAACAGGTTCTCAGAGGGGCCTGCCCCCTCCCGGGGCCGTCCAGGCGTCAGGCGCGCGGATGCGCCTTGGCATAGAGCCGGGTCAGGCTCTCGGCATCGACGCCGGTATAAAGCTGCGTCGTGCTCAAGCTGGCGTGCCCCAAGAGCTCCTGGATCGAGCGGAGATCGGCCCCGCCGGCGAGAAGATGCGTGGCGAAACTGTGCCTGAGACTGTGCGGCGTCGCGGTCTCCGGCAGGCCGAGCAGCCGCCTGAGCGCGCGCACCCGCTTTTGCACCACGGCCTGCTGCAACCGTGCCCCGCGCGCGCCCAGAAAGAGCGGCCCGTTCGCCGGCAGGGCATAGGGGCAGGCCGCGACATACGTAGCCAGCGCCTCGCCGATCACCGGCAAGAGGGGCACCAGCCGCTCCTTCTGCCCCTTGCCCATGACCCGCAGCACCGTCTCGCCCCCACCCGGCAGGTCCCCAACCGGCAGCGGCAGGTCGAGGCGTCCCGGCAGATCGCCCCGGTCCAGCCCGAGCGCCTCGCCGATGCGCAGGCCGGCGCCGTAGAGCAGGAGCAGGATCGCCGTGTCGCGGGCGAGAATCCAGGGCGCCTGATCGCCGTCCACGGCGACGGCATCGGTCAGCTCGGCCACCTCGGCGACCGCCAACGGCCGCGGCAACCGGCGGCTCGCCCGGGGTGCGCGCATGGCGCGAAGGGCCGGGTTGTGCACGTCGTGGCGTGCATCGAGAAAATCGAGAAAGCCGCGCACCGCCGCCACCGCCCGCTGCGTCGAGCTCTTGGCATAGCCCTCCTTCAGCCGCCAGGCGAGCCAGCCGCGAAAGCCCATGGGCGCGAGCTCGCGCAGGCTCGCGAGCCCGACCGGCCCGCCCTGATGCCCGGCCAGGAACTGCACGAAAGCCTGCAGGTCATGGCGGTAGCCCGCTTGCGTGCGCAAAGCCGCCCGCTTCTCGTGCGCCAGCCAGGCACACCAGGCGAGATAGGCGGCCTCGAGATCGGGCTCGGCAAAGGCCAGCATGCAAGGGGCTCCAGGGTTATCCAGGGCGCCCGGGCATGCTAGCACTCGACCGACCGCGAAGCGACCATCGGCAGCAAAGCTCGGACAAGCTCCAACGATGACCCCACCCACCCTCGCCGTCCTGCTGCCGCTGCCGTTCGGCATGGCCTTCGACTACCGCCTCGATCCACCGTTCGACGCAGCACCGCCACCCTTGGGCAGCTATGTCGTGGTCCCCTTCGGCCCCAGGCGCCTCGTCGGCGTCGTCTGGGAAGGCGGCTCGACCAAGCCGGTGCCCACCGCCCGACTCAAGCCGCTGCTCGGCATTCTCGATCAACCCCCCTTGGCCGAGCCGCTGCGCCGGCTGATCGAGGCCACGGCGCGGGAGACCGTAACGCCCATCGGCGCCGTGCTCCGCCTCGTCTTGAGCACACCCGCCGCCTTCGAGCCCGAACCCCTGCAGACCGTGATCGAGCTGGTAGCGGCGCCCGAAAAGCCGACCGCCAAGCAGGCAGCCGTGCTCGACGCGCTGCAGGCAGGTGGGCCGCAGGCCGCGGCCGGTCTCGCCCGCGCCGCCGGGGTCTCGGCCGGCGTGGTCAAGACGATGGTCGACAAGGGCCATCTGGCGTCCCGGACCATGGAGCCGGCACTACCCGCTCCCGTAGCCTTTGCCGTCCCCGATGCCGGCCGCCTGACCCCGGCGCAGACCACGGCCGCCGACGCCCTCGTCCAGGCCCTCGCTGCCACGCCCGAGGGCGAGGTGCTGCTCGAGGGCCGCCCCGGCGCCGGCAAGACCGAGATCTATATCGAGGCGATCGCCGCGACCCTGGCGCAAAACCGTTCCGTTCTCGTGCTGCTGCCCGAAATCGCGCTCTCCGCCCAATGGCTCAAGCGCTTCGCCGACCGCTTCGGCACCCCGCCCGCCGTCTGGCATTCCGGCCTCACCGGCGCCCAGCGCCGCCGCACCTGGAAGCTGGCGGCAGCCGGACGCCTGCCGGTCGTGGTCGGTGCCCGCTCCGCCCTCTTCCTCCCCCTTCCCGATCTCGGCCTGATCGTGATCGACGAGGAGCACGACACCAGCTTCAAGCAGGAAGACGGCGTCATCTACGATGCCAGGACGGTGGCCCGCCTCCGCTGCCGACTGCAGAACGCCGGCCTCGTGACCTGCTCGGCCACCCCGTCCTTGGAGACCCTGGGCCTGGCCCGCCATCACATTCGCGTCGAAGGCAGTTTTGCGGCGGCCACCGAGCCCCGCATCCAACTGGTCGATCTGCGCCGCGACAAGCCGGCCCGGACCAGCTTTCTCGGCCCGACGCTGCGCCGGGCCCTGGCCGAGACGCTCGAGCGCGGCGAGCAGTCGATGCTCTTCCTCAATCGCCGTGGCTACGCGCCTTTGACCATCTGCCGCGCCTGCGGCTTTCGCTTCCGCTGCCCCAACTGCGCCGCCTGGCTGGTCTCGCACCGCTTCGGCGACCGCCTGACCTGCCACCATTGCGGCTACAACCAGCCCAGGGCACCCCACTGCCCCGACT
>JAABSG010000097.1 GCA_011390475.1 Geminicoccaceae bacterium
ACTCGGCCGAGCGCACGGCATGTCCGACGCCGATTGGGCAGCGCCCGCGCTGCAGGCCCGCCGCGACGTCGCTGGCCTCGAGGGGCGGTCGGCTTGTCAACTTTCCGCGGTGCTGGAAGGTTCCCTCGGTTCGATCGACAGGCTCACTGTCCGCCTCGGCACCAATCACCAGGTCAAGCGGGGTCCCCGCCCGACACTTCCGAGAAGCCGCCTCTCGGAGTCCGGCGCGGGAAAGGGGTGGCGGGCGCTGGAACGGCGAGCAAGCGGCAGAGGGACTCCCGGCCTTCGGCGACCTGAAGAGCCGCGGCTGCTCGAGAATGGCCGCGCGATCGGGAAGCGACATGCCGACGTCGCGCCGTTCGGCTTCCCTGGCGGCGCCTTCGATCTCGGCCTCGCTCGCGTCGAGGCGGTCGCAACCGATGTCGCAACCGATGGTGTCATTGAAGCGCGCAGCATCCGGCAGTTCGACCACCATCCAAAGGTAGAGCAGGCAGAGGTGGTCCATCGGCCGGATCCGGTGCACAAGATCGGCGTCGACCAGGACGAAGACACCGATCGTCATGGCCGCGTCACCGAGCCGGAGGGGTCGTGGCGATGCCTGCCTTCCCGCTTCGCTTCCGTCCACGCACGCCCGGCTCAGATCATCCCGCCTGATCGCCGGGCGTCGCGGCGTCGCTCGGTGGGCGGCTCACGCGCTCGATCGCCTGGAGGATCGCCGCCTGCACGGCCTCGTCCTGGGTCGTCACGGCGGCCGTCATGGTGAGGAGCCGGCGCCGGGTGTCGTAGAGTTCGTCGACCAGCGTCACCACCAGAGGCAGCGTGTCCGGATCGACCTCGAGCTCGTAGCGGAGCGTGCAGAGCAGGCGGATTCGGGCGCATTGGCGCTCGGAAAAGACGAGCGCCGCGGCCTCCCGCTGGGGCACGACGAGCTCGTCCTCGATCCATGCCTCGAGATCGCTCCGCCGCAGCTCGGCGATCGCTTCGAGCAGTTCGTCGATGCGCATCATCGCAGCATCTCCTCGCGCGGATTGTGCGGTGACTTCGGTTGCCACGTCGCCAAAAACGCCTTCAGGTCCGGTTCCTCGCCTGGCGGCAGCACAACCTTCAGCGTGATGAACTGATGGCCGCGCTGCCCGGACTTGCGGTTGCGAATGCCGCGTTCGCGCAGACGCAGGGTGGTGCCGGTGTTCGAGCCCTCGGGAATGGTCATCGTCACCGGCCCCTTGATGGTCGGCACCGCGATCCGGGCACCGAGCACGGCCTCCTGGAGGGTGACCGGCACCTCCACGTGAATATTGTCGTCCTTGCGCTGGAAATGGCCATGCGGCTGGATGTGCAGCTCGACATAGGCGTCGCCGGCCGGCCCGCCGCCGAAGCCCGGCATGCCCTGCCCCTTCAGCCGCAGCGTCTGGCGATCCTCGGCGCCCTCCGGAATGGTGACCTCGAGCACCTTGCCGTGCGGCAAGTGCAGCGTGCGGACAGCGCCGTTGGCGGCCTCGAGAAAGCCCACCTGCAAGACGTAGCTGACATCCTGTCCGCGCGCTCGGGCCGCACCGCGCGGCTGCCCGGTTCGGCCACCGAAGGCGCGAGCCAGGAACGCCTCGAGGTCTTCGTTGCTGGCAAAGCCGTCCTCGGCCGCATGCGAGCCGTGGCCGGGCCCGTCGGCGAAGTCGCGATAGAACTGCTCGTGCGGCCGCTCCGCGCCGGTGGCATCGATCTCCCCCGCATCGTAGCGGCGGCGCTTCTCCGGGTCCTTGAGGAGGTCGTTGGCGCCTGAGATCTCCTTGAATTTCGCTTCCGCTGTCTTGTCGTCGGGATGCAGATCGGGATGGAACTGTCGTGCCAGCTTCTTGTAGGCAGCCTTGATTTCCCGGTCGGTCGCCGTGCGGGCGACGCCGAGCGTCTCGTAAGGGTCCTTCATCCAGCCGATCTCCTCGCAACGAGCCGGGCCGCCGATGCCGGCACCGGCCGAAGACCATCGTGCCCGCCGTCGCCAACCTCCACCAGCACAAAAGAAATCCGAGGAGCCCGGAGAGGTGTTGCCTTTCCGGCCTTCCTCTCTTCTATCTGCCCTTTTCTGGCCCCTACCCGCCCATCTCCGTCTCCAACGCCCCATAGAACTGCCCGCGCTCCAGCCAGCCGCGGCGGCTGTCCACCTCGATCAGGCACCAGTTACGCTCGCAGTTGAGCAGGTTGCCGATGACCAGCGGCTCGACCATGGCGACGATGCGCGCGTCATGGCGGGGGGTGCGGCGGAGCGGGCGGGTGTCGCCGGTGACGAGGATGGTCCGCCTGGAGGAAAGGAGGCTCGCGTGGATCCAGCCGGTCTCGCCCTCGTGATCGACGATGCGGCGCCAGTCCTGGGCCTCCTCGACGATCTGCACCGGCACGCCGCGGCGGGTGAAGACCCAGCGGATCGGGTGCATCTGGCCGGGCCCGGTGCGGACGTTGATCTCGTCGGAGGCCAGCGACACGAAGCGCGGCAGCGGCAGGCCGGTCGACTGCGCGGCCGCCGCGGCGAGCCAGATTGGGCTCGAGATCGCGAGGCCGGCCAGGAGGGCGAGCGAGAGCAAAATGCGGCGGACCAAGATCGGGCACCTCGATGGCGGTGAAGGGGATCACGCGATCTCTACAGGCTTCGCTGCAGCCCTGTATAGGAAGCGTCGCCGCAGGCTTCAAAGCCCTTTCTCGAGTTTGCCTGTTAAGCGCTTGGCCGCGGCCGGCTCCGATGCGGCAGGGCATGTGACCAGGAGCGTCTCGTCGTGGTTTGTGAGCGGCCCGGGTTTCTGCTACGAGGCCTCGACAAGGGGCCGGGTCTTCCGGTCGAGATACAGGCTTTGGGCTGCGTTACAGGAGATGAGCGAGAATGCCCCGTAAAGGCCCTTCGGTGATCGTCACCCGCAAGCTGCCGGACGTCATCGAGACCCGGATGATGGAGTTGTTCGATGCCAAGCTCAACCACGACGATGCGCCCATGGACCGCGCCGCTCTGGTGGACGCCATGCAGGCTTGCGAGGTGCTGGTGCCCACCGTCACCGACCGCATCGACGCTGCCCTTCTCGCCCGCGCTGGCGAGCAACTCAAGCTGATCGCCAATTACGGCACCGGCGTCGACAATATCGACGTCGAAGCCGCCTACAAGCGCGGGATCACGGTGACCAACACGCCGGGCGTGCTCACCGAAGACACCGCCGACATGACCATGGCGCTGATCCTCGCGGTCTCGAGGCGCCTGGTCGAGGGCGAGAAGCTCGCCCGCTCGGGCGACTGGACCGGCTGGTCACCCACCTCGATGCTCGGGCACCGCATCCACGGCAAGCGCCTCGGCATCCTCGGCATGGGCAGGATCGGCTCGGCCGTGGCACGGCGGGCCAAGGGCTTCGGCCTGGCAGTTCACTACCACAACCGCAGGCGCGTCCACGAAAGTCTCGAGACCGAGCTCGAGGCCACCTTTTGGGAGAGCCTGGACCAAATGCTGGCGCGGGTCGACATCGTCTCGGTCAACTGCCCGCATACCCCAGCCACCTTTCACCTCCTCTCCGCCCGCCGGCTCAAACTGCTGCGGCCGCACGCCGTCGTCGTCAACTGCAGCCGCGGCGAGGTAATCGACGAGCCGGCGCTCACCCGAATGCTCAGGAACAAGGAGATCGGTGGTGCCGGGCTCGACGTCTTCGAGCACGAACCGCAGATCAACCCTCGGCTTCTCGCCCTCGAGAACGTCGTCCTCCTCCCACACATGGGCTCGGCCACGATCGAGGGCCGCCAGGACATGGGCGAGAAGGTGATCATCAACATCAAGACCTTCGCCGACGGCCACCGCCCGCCCGACCGGGTTCTGCCCAGCATGCTCTAGCGCCGCAAGCGACGCCAAGAACCGACTGGGCAGGAACCGCAAATGGCGATAGCGTCCCGGCTCGGGCAGGGGCGGAGTCCAGCTGGACCCGCCGCATGAAAACACGAGGGACGCCATTGCCATGCGAACGAGAACGACCGGGTTCGCCACCCTGCCCATGGCAGCACTGCTCCTGCTCGCTGCCTGCACCACCACCGAGGTCACCGAGCGCCAGGTCTTCGTGGACGAGCCGCTCCCCCGCCCGGACCGCATTTTCGTCCACGACTTCGTCGCGACCCCGGCCGATCTGCCGGACCATTCTGCGCTCGAGACGCAAACCGTGCCGCTGACCGAGGAGCAGGCGGCAACCGCTCGCGCGCTCGGCGCCGCCGTCGCCCAAGCGCTCGTCGCCAACCTGCAAGGCGTCGGCCTGCCGGCTGTGCGGACCGAGGGCCAGCCGCTCCTCGCCAATGGCGATGTCAAGCTGCGCGGCTACTTTCTCTCGATCGACGAAGGCAGCGCCACCGAACGGGTGGTGGTCGGCTTCGGCATGGGGGCGGCCGACCTCACCACCGCCGTCGAGGGCTTTCAGATGACGGCCACCGGCCTGCGCCCACTCGGCAGCGGCCAGGTGCATGCCGGCGGCGGCAAGGTCCCGGGCTCGCTCGTGCCCTTGGCCGTCGCTGCCCGCGGCAACCCGCTCGGCCTGTTGGTCAACACCGGCGTGCAGGCCTATGGCGAGGCGACCGGCACCGCCACCATCGAGGGCGCGGCCGAGCGCACCGCCGACGAGATCTTCGAGGAGATGCTGCCCACCATCGAAGCGCGCGGCTGGCTGACGCCGAGCTGAAGCCGGCCGTTGCCCGGCCCGCCGGGCGAGTAGCCGGACAAGAAGAACGATCAGGGAGCCACCGCGCCCGAAGTGGCGTCGGGCCGAACAGCCATCATGCAGAACCCCTTCGCCGCCATCCGGGCGCCAGCCGCCCGCGACCTCTGGCTCGCCGGCGTCGGCGTCAATATCGTCCGCTGGCTCGAAATCCTCGCCTTCGCGCTCCTGGCCCTGCAACTGACCGGCTCGCCCTTCTGGGTCGCCGTCATGACCACGGCCCGCATGCTGCCGCTCCTGGCCGGCGCCTTCATGACCGCGCTGGTCGCCAGCTGGCCCAAGCGCCGCGTGCTCGTCGCCGTCTTCAGCCTCTTGACCCTGATCGGCGCCACCCTCTGGCTGATCACGGCCTCCGGCAGCCTCGAGCTCTGGCACCTCCTGGCTGCAGCCCTCCTGGCCGGCTTCGCCTGGACCCTCGAGACCCCGATCCGCCGCACCGCTCTGGCCGAGGCCGCTGGCCTCGAGCGCGTCCAGGCCAGCATGGGCCTCGAGGTCGTCTCCAATCAGACCACGCGCATCGTCGGGCCCGCGCTCGGCGGCCTGCTCCTCGATACCACCGGCGTGATCGGCGTCTTTGCGCTGGGCACCCTCGTCCACGGGCTCTGTCTCTGGCTCTGCTGGCGCCTGACCGCGCCCGACGACGTCGCCTCGGAGGTGCCGCAGGCGAGAGCCGGCATCAAAGATTCCATCGCCGAAGGCATCGCCTATGTCCGCCGCCATCGACTCTTGATGGGCACCATCTGGGTCACCTTCGTCTTCAACTTCTGGGCCTTCCCCTACATCTCCCTGGCCCCGGTCATCCTCGAGACCGTGCAGCTGCTCAGCCCCACCTTCATCGGCCTCGTCATGGCCGCCGAAGCCACCGGCGCCCTGATGGCGGCCTTCGTCATCATCGCCAACGCCCACCCGCCGATCTTCGCCCGCATCTACAGCCTGGGCGCCCTCCTCTTTCTCTGCGGCACTCTCACCTTCGGCTTCACCACCACGGCGCTGGCCGCCACCATGGCCCTCTTCGTCGCCGGCTTCGGCATGGCCGGCTTCAATGCCATGCAGATCAGCCTGCCCATCGCCGCCTGCCCACCCGCCATCCGCGTCCGCGTCATGGGCCTCGTCACCGTCGCCATCGGTGCTGCCCCCTTCGGCTTTCTCCACGCCGGCCTGATGGCCGAATGGCTGGGTGCCGCGACGGCGCAGAAAGTGATCGCGGGCGAGGGACTCGTGGCACTCGCCCTGGTCTTCTGGTTCTGGCCCGAGCTGCTCCGCAGGGAGGCGCCCAAGCCGTTGTAGAAGAGAAGAAATCTGGGGAGGCAGCGCCTCCCCAGGCCCCTCCGTTCTTTTGTCGTTGGAATTCGGCGACCGTTCCCCATCTCGTTGTCGGGTGATGGTGAAGGAGATATTAAGACCATGGCAGGCGGTTGGACGCGCGATGGCGCGGTTCAAGAGCAGATCGACGATACGGTGACCGACGCCGTGCGGCTGGCCCGGGCAAGAATGCTGGCCGGTGAGGGCGAGACCCACTGTGCCCGGTGCGGCGAGGAAATCCCCGAGGCGCGACGTCGAGCGCTCCCCGGTGCCCGAACCTGCGTGGCCTGCCAATCGGCGCTCGATTCACGTCCGACGGCGTCATCGTTCAATCGCCGGGGTAGCAAGGACAGCCAGTTGCGGTAGTTGCAGGCGATCCTCAACGCCGACGCGAGAGGGGGTCAGATCCCTCCGAGAAGCTCCTGCGGATCAAGGATTTGGGTGCACCAGAGCCGATCTCTGCCCGATCGCGAAGTAGGACGCCATACCGAACGCGACCGTGATCATCTCGCCCGCCATGCAAGCAAAAGAACGGTGGGGCGTGGGGAGGATCATCCTCCCCGTACTTTGTGACCTTCGTCCCTTGCTTGCGCCTCAGTCGCGCTCCGGCAGCGCGTAGGTGCCGACGGCGTGGGCGAGTGGGCGCGGGTCGGAGGCTGCGGTGATGGTGCAGTCGGCGATGGCCAGTCGGCGGCCGAGTTGGAGGGTTCGCGCGTGGGCGAGGAGATCGCCGGGTGGTGGTTTCTTGAGGAAGTGGAAGGTGAGGTCGGTGGTAACGGCGAGTGCCACTGGCCCGAGCATGGAGAGGACGGCGCTCCAGATGGCGACGTCGGCCAGGGTCATCATCGCCGGTCCGCTGATCGTGCCGCCGGGGCGCAGCAATTCGGGCCTGAAGGGTAGGCAGAGGCTGGCAGTGCCGTAGTCGAGGCTCAGGACTCGGCAGCCGAGATAGGCGGCAAGCGGCACGCCGTCGGTGACGAGCGCCTGCATCTCAGCCACCGCGAGCTTGGCGTGACGCTGGTGCGCCATAGATTTACTGATGCCGTCCGACATGGGCGTTTCCTCGACTGAATGGCGGGAGCGATAGCGGTTTTGCTCGATGCGGACCAGATCGACCGGTTGTTCGCGATCCTCGCGGCCGACGCGCCCGAGGAGAACCGCCCGGAGCCCGCCGACCGCGCGATCGAGGCCAAGCTCGGCCGGGATGCGTTCGGCAGTCTGGTGGGTGTCATGCTGAGTGCCCAATCGCGCGACGCGATGACGGCCCTGGCCAAGCGGCAACTGCTCGAGCGAGCCGCCACGCCCGAGGCGATCCTGGCCCTGCCCGAGGCCGAGATCGCGGCACTGATCAAGCCTTGCGGCCTCTACAACATGAAGGCCAGGAACCTGAAGCGGATGTGCGCAGCTCTGCTCGAGTGGCATGGCGGCGTCGTGCCCGAGACACGGGCTACGCTCATGGCGCTGCCCGGCGTCGGTCGCAAGTGCGCCGACATCATGCTGCGCTTCGTCTACGACACGCCCGAGATCCCGGTCGACACCCACGTCTTTCGGGTCGCCGGCCGCACCGGCTTGGCATCCGGCAAGACCGAGGCGGCGCTGGCCGCCGATCTCGACCGCCGGGTGCCCGAGCGCTGGCGCTGGGGGGCGCATATGTGGCTCTTGAACCACGGCAAACGCTGCTGTCGGGCCCGACGACCGGCCTGCGGGGCGTGTCCGATCGCGGCCCTCTGCGAGCGGAACGGGGTCGGCGGGCATTGACCATGAAGCAAAACGGTCACCGGTCCCGCACCCCATGGAGTGGTTCGGGCGCGTCTTCGGGATTGAGCGGGCTGTCACATTTGTTAAAGTCCGCTAACACTGTCCACGCTTCGAGATCGCGGGTCTTCGGCACGGAACGATAGGCAGCGGCGAATTCGGGCAGGTGGTGCTTTTGAAGGCGGCAGGGAAATGACAGAGAAACGGTCACCGTCGGGCGAGCGCTACCCGGGCGAACGTCAAGGCCTCGGCCTTTTTCTGGAGGAGCTGCGGCCCGTCGTCCGGCACGAACTCGGCACCGACAGCCTGCTGTTCCACGCGATCGAGAAAGCCCTCACCTCCGGCCAGCTCGGCGCCCTGCGCCACGCCCGGGCGTTGTTCAATAGCCTGCCCCGCGACGATCGGCAGACGCTGCAGGCCGGGATTGTCGCCACACCGGAGCCGGCACCCGAGCGCGAGCGGCTGCTCGACGATTACGGCCGGCGGGAGCCGCAGCCATTCGTGACGATCGACAGCGACATCGGCAGCGGCGCCGATCCGACCCCGCAGATTGCGCTCCGTCACGAATTGCTCGACGACGTAGCCCTTCGCGTCCTCGTCCGCCCGGGCTCGTTACCCAGCGGCGTGGCCAGCCGGCTGCGCGAAATCGCCGACCTCATCGATCAGGATCGCCGCCTCCTCTCGGCCCGCTACTGGCGCGCGGCGCGGATCGAGATCGTCACCGAAGAAGGCCCGTCCGAGGACGGCCGCGGCAGCGCCGAGCGCGGCTGAAGACCGAGACAACGAGGTGCCGAGCCACTCGAGCACCGGTGCTCAGGCGTTACGGTCCTCGGCCATTTCCGGGTCCTGCGCCACTTCAGGATCGAGCGCCGACTCTGCTTCGTCGACCGCATCATCCGGCTCCGACGCCGCTGCCGGCTCGGGAATCGATTCGCCTTCCGGCTCCGGCTCGGCCTCCGCGGCGGCGGCCGGCGCCTGCTTCGGTGCCAGCTTCTGCGCCGCCTTCTCGGCCTCGGCTTGCGCCTTGGCGATCGCATCATCCAGCTCGATCTGCTGGCAGAGGCCGAGCAGCACAGGATCGCGGGGGCGGATTTCCTGGCTTTTCCAGTGCGTTCGATCGCGCACGGCCTGAACCGTGTTTTTCGTGGTGCCCAAGAGCTTGCAGATCAGATGGTCCTGGACCTCCGGGTGGTGACGGAGCAACCAGGCGATGGCATCGGGGCGATCCTGGCGCTTGGAGAGCGGCGTGTAGCGAGGCTCCTTGCGTTTCGGCGGCTTGACGTTGGCGGCCACCGACTTGGCGATCGAGAGGCGCGTCTTCGGATCCTTCTGGCAGCGCTCGAGCTCGGCCCGGGTCAGCATGCCCTGGCCGATCGGATCGAGTCCGCGGATGCCCGCCCCGACCTCGCCATCGGCGATGCCCTTGACCTCGAGCGGATGCAGGCCGCAAAAATCAGCGATCTGATCGAAGGTCAGCCCGGTATTGTCGATCAGCCAAACCGCCGTGGCTTTCGGCATGAGCGGCTTGTCCATGCCCGTCTCCTTGAAAATGCGTGTCGGCGAGGTATCGCGCGATGGGCGAGCCACGCACGGCCGATGTCGACAGGGTCGGCGAGGCCGGGGCTCACGAACCGCTTCGCGTACGGGGTTAAAGCCGTGTCGTCAACCGGCCTTATCGTCGGCACCTGCCGGATACACCCTTCAATCAGGAACAGGCACCGTATAGTTCAAGGCCATCCGGCCGCCATCCACCGTCACCACCTCGCCCGTGACATAGCTCGCCTCGTCGCTGGCGAGGAAGAGCACCACGCGGGCCACCTCGGCGGGCTCGCCCGGACGCCCGAGGGGCGTGCGCGAGAGGATGGTCCGCCTGGCCGCCTCGTCGGTCATCACCGACTGCAGCATCTCGGTGGCGATCGACCCGGGGGCCACGGCATTGACCCGGACTCCCTTGTCGGCCAACGCCAAGGCCATCAGGCGGGTCAGCTGGTTCATCCCGCCTTTGCTGACGACATAGGGAACCTGGTTGGGAATGGCCACCTGGGCATTGATCGACGACATGTTGACGATGGCCCCGGGTGCGCTCCGTCCCACCATGGCCCGCGCCGCCGCCTGGCCCATCAGGAAGGCGCCCTTGAGGTTGACCCGGATCACCGCGTCGAAATCGGCCTCGCTGAGCTCGAGAAAATCGCCGGCCTTCACCACGCCGGCATTGTTGACGAGGACATCGAGCCGGCCGGCCCACTCCAGCGTCGCATCGACCAGGGCGCCGCACTGTTCTGCGTCGCCGACGTCACAAGCGACGAAGAGCGCCGAGCCCCCCGACGCGACGGCCGAGGCGTTGATGGCATTGGCGGTGCCGTTGCCGGCGTCGGCATCGATATCGGCGACTACGACAGCAGCACCCTCCGCCGCGAAGGCCTCGGCACAAGCCCGCCCGATGCCTCGGCCAGCGCCGGTGACGATGACCACTTTGTTCGAAAAACGCATGAGCCCGTCCCTTGTTTCAACCACCTCTAGTCTACCCAACAGCCCCTATTCGGCAAATTCCGAGCGGATCGCGGCCCCGTGCTCGTCCAGTGCCGGGACAGGGTCGGGTGCCAGCGATGTCTGATCGACCACCGCACCCGGCGCCAATAGCTCGATCGGTCCCGCTGGTGTCGTGACCGGCATCAGCTGAAGCTGCGGGTGCTGCTCGAGGTCGTCGAGCGAGCTCAGACGGCCGTAGGCGATGCCGGCATGCGCCAATTTGCGGATGACCGTCTCGCGGTCGTCGGCGGCGAAGGCCAGCTCGATCAGGCTCTCCAGCTCGGCCCGGTTCGCCACTCGGTCGGGATTGGTCTGGAACTTCGGATTTGTCGCTAGTTCGGCAGCACCGAGGACCCGGGCGCAGAGGCTCTGCCACTCCCGCTCGTTCTGGATCGAGAAGAGGACGGCCTTGCCGTCGCCGCAGGTAAAGGCACCGTAGGGTGCTATGGTCGGATGCGCCAAGCCGCAGCGCACCGGCGTGTGACCACCGTAGCGGTGCTGGAGATAGGGCACGTTCATCCAGTCGGCCGTGGCGTGGAAGAGCGAGACCTCGATGGCCCGTCCCTCGCCGGTCCGGCCGCGGCCGATCAGCGCCTGGAGGATCGCCTGAAAAGCCGTCATCCCAGCCGCGATGTCGGTGACCGAGACACCGACCCTTGCCGGCCCCTCGGCAGTGCCGTTGATACCGGCCAAGCCCGTCTCGGCTTGGACCAGAAGATCGTAGGCCTTTTGCTGGGACAGGGGCCCGTGCTCGCCATAGCCCGAGATCGAGCAAGCGATCAGGCGGGGATGGCGCGCGCGCAACGTCGCGTTGTCGATCAGGAGCCGGGCCGCGGCTCCTGGGGCCAGGTTCTGGATGAAGATGTCGGCCCTGGCGATCAGCCGGTGCAGCAACGCCAGATCGGCCCCGTCCTTGAGGTCGAGCGCAACCGACTGCTTGCCCCGGTTGAGCCAGACGAAATAGGCGCTCTGGCCCTTCACATAACGGTCGTAACGGCGGGCGAAGTCGCCCTCTGGACGCTCCACCTTGATCACCCTGGCCCCGGCATCGGCAAGCCGACCGCTGGCATAGGGGGCGGCCACTGCCTGCTCGACGCTGACGACGATGAGGCCTTCGAGATCCTTGGGCTTGGTCATGGCAAATCCTTGCTCGACAGCGCCCGAGGAGCCACAACACGTTAATTTTCGCAAGGACCGGAGGGGAGGCTCGCCATGCAAAGCTATGATTGTCTGATCGACGGCCGCGACGTGCCCGCAGCGGACGGCCGGACGTTCGAGATCGTCTGCCCGTCCGACGGCAAGCCATTCGCCGCAGCTGCGAGAGGCGGCAAGGCCGAGGTAGATGCCGCTGTGGCTGCTGCCCGCAGGGCGCTCGAGACCGGCGATTACGGCCGAATGACCCCCACCGAACGCGGCCGCGTCCTCTCGCGTATGGCCGAGGCGGTGCGCGACCGTCATGCAGAGCTCACCGCCCTCGAGGCCATGGACTGCGGCAAGCCGACGAAGCAGGCTGCCACCGATATCAACTGCCTCGCCCGCTATCTCGAATTCTACGGGGCCGCCGCCGACAAGGTGCACGGCTTGCAGATCCCGTTCCTGAACGACTGGCTGGTCACCGGCATCCGCGAGCCGCATGGGGTGACCGCCCACATCATCCCCTGGAACTACCCGGCGCAGATCTTCGGCCGGTCGGTCGGGGCCGCCATCGCCATGGGCAACGCCTGTGTCCTCAAGCCCGCCGAGGATGCGGGTCTCACCTGCCTCGAGGTCGCGAAGCTCGCCCTCGACTGCGGTCTGCCGGCCGGCGGCCTCAACGTCGTCCCCGGGATCGGCGAGGAGGCGGGTGCGGCCCTGGCGCACCACCCCGACATCGACTTCATCTCGTTCACCGGCAGCCCCGAGGTCGGCACTTTGATCCAGAAGGCCGCGGCCGAGCGGACCATCGGTTGCACCCTCGAACTCGGCGGCAAGTCGGCGCAGGTGGTGTTCGCCGACGCCGACTTGGACCATGCCCTGCCGATCATCACCAATGCCATCATCCAGAACGCCGGGCAGACCTGCTCGGCCGGCAGCCGGGTCTTGATCGAAAGCTCGGTCTTCGATGCCGTCACCGCTAGGCTCGCCGAGCGCTTCGCGGATCTTCGCGTCGGCACCCACGCCATGGACCTCGACCTCGGCCCGCTCATCAACCGCCAGCAGCACGAGCGCGTCGCCCGCTTCGTCGAGCGGGCGAGCGACCTCGAGCTGCTCGCCGAAGGTAGGCTCGCCGGCGATCTTCCGGCAGCGGGCTTCTACGCCACGCCCAGGCTCTACGGCCCCGTGTCGCCCGATCACTATCTGGCCCAGGAGGAGGTCTTCGGCCCGGTGCTGGTCGCCATCCCCTTCAACGACGAGGCCGATGCCGTCCGCATCGCCAACGGCACGGCCTACGGCCTGGTTGCCGGCGTCTGGACCAAGGACGGGGCCCGACAGCTACGGGTCGCCCGTCGCTTGAAGGCGGGGCAGGTCTACGTCAACGGCTACGGCGCCGGCGGCGGCATCGAACTGCCCTTCGGTGGCGTCAAACGCTCCGGCCACGGCCGCGAGAAGGGTTTCGAAGCGCTCTACGAGTTCAGCCAGCTCAAGACGATCGCCATCCACCACGGCTGAGCACCACGAATGCGTACAGTCATCGACAAGGGATCTCGAAGCTCGTAAATCACCCCTCAGTTGAGAGGCAGGTGGGCGGATGGATGGGCAGCCGGGTGACGGAGCGATTCGGGCGGACGGCGGAGCAGGTAGCGGCGCTCTGGCTCGGGCTCAAGGGCTATCGCGTACTCGCCCGGCGGCTGCGCAACCACTTCGGCGAAATCGATCTCGTTTGCCGGCGCGGAAGCTGCCTCGTGTTCGTCGAGGTCAAGGGCCGCCGCTCGACCGAGAGCGCCCTCTACGCTTTGGGGCCGCAGCAGCAACGGCGGATCGCCGCCGCGGCGCGCTGGTACCTCAAGGAGCAACCGCAGCTCGCCGGTCTGGACTGCCGCTTCGATCTCGTGACCATCGACCGCTTCGGCCTGCCGCGTCACATCACCGACGTCTGGCGGCCGACCGGCTATTGACGCGGTTCAAGCGGCGAAGGCGCGGGGCAGACCGGTGCGATAATCGTCGCTGACATCGACCCAACCCCGGTTCCGCAGGCTGCGCAGAAGCGTGTGCGGCAGCACGGCGGCGAACCGGCGATCGGGCACGATGGGCAGGCCGAGCTTGGCGAAGGTACGGGCTACCAACTCCGAGCAGAAGGCGGTGCGGTCGTCGTCCGGGGTTCTGACCCGCTTGAAGATGAAACGCATGTTGTAGGGCTGGCCGAGCTGCTCGGCGATCGCCTGCGTCAGCGCCTGCTGCCGCTCGGGCTGGCTTTCGAAGTCCGGATGGCGGAACGCCCCCACCAATCGCCTTCGCCACATCGGCGGCGGCGGCGGCGCAGCATCGCCGGCCGCAGCCGCGCGTAATCGCTCCACGACCCCATCCATACAGAAGAGATGCGCCGGCAGGACGGTAACGCCGAAGCGGATGCTGGCATCGACATAGTAGCCAGGGGCCGCGACCATCATCGCATGGGTTGCCCGCGCAATGCCGCCTTCCAGGATGGATTGCACTACGGCATTGAGATGGCTCACCGGCCGCCTGCCGCGGGTGAGGACGATATCACCGGGTCGCTGGAAGCTCGCCCAGGGGCTGTCGGTTGTGGTGCCCGTGATGGCCTGCAGCGCTCGCTCGGCATCGGCGCCGAGGCGCTTGACGAAATCCTCGATCGCCGTCCCGGTCAGCTGATCCATCGCTGCACCTCCGCCCTCGGCTGGCGATTACCACCCACAATACAAACTGCAATGTAGGTGAGAATAGGGTCGCTGGGAACGTCCGGCCGTGAAACTTTGTCCAGGATGGGGAACTTTTGCGATCGGCGTCCCCCACTACGCCAATGTGTTTACCGACCTCGCCGGATGGCGACGACGACGCGGTCCAAGGCTTCGAGGAAGCGCGAGCGCTCGGCCTTGCCGAACGGCCGCCCGCCGCCGCGAATGGTGCCGGCCTCGCGCAGATCGGTCATCAGGTTGCGGGTCGCCAAGACGTCGCCGATGGTTCGCG
>JAABSG010000098.1 GCA_011390475.1 Geminicoccaceae bacterium
TCACCCCGCCACCCGATCCGCTCGCCGCTGGGTGCATGTGCATCCGCCTGCGGGCGGCACAGTCTCTCCAGCGTCGGCTAGGTCAGCCGCAAGGTCGGTTCTCGACCGATTTCGGCATACTCCCGTTGGGCGGCGTTGCTGGCGACCACGGTCTCGAGCTCGGTGACCAGCGTCGCACGGTTCAGCCCGAGCAGCCGCAACTGCCGATCGGACAGTTGGCCGAGCACGTCGGCAATGCGCGTGACGTCGCGGTCGTGGCGCCATTCGCGATAGGCGCGGCCGATGACCTGTCGGGCTTGTGGAATGACGGCGGCTGAGCCGTGGCAGGCGACGACGCCCCGCCAGTCGACTGCGAGAAGATCGTCGAAGATATAGCCGAGCATGTTGTCCTCCTCTGGTTTTTCGCGGTTGGTCGATCGCGTTGCCGAAGGCTGTCGTTCGCGACGGATCGGCGGTCGAAAGGCGGTGTGGCGACTGCTCGTTCGGCGCCGCACCCTCCGGCGGCAAATGCGGTCAGATCGCGAGCGCGCTCGCGACTTCCTCGAGCTGCAGAATCGCTCGCTTCATGTAGAATCCCTGCAATACCAAATGGTTGGCGAAGATGCTGTCGGCACCGGGCGCATTGACGACGATCAGCGGCTGCAGTTGCGCGGCGGTGCGCAAGCTCGCCATGGCCTGGTTCCAAAGGGCCCGGATACCGCGCTCCTCGATCCGCTGCGCGAAATCCTCGCCGAGCTTGCTCAGCACCATGTGGTAGCCGTAAAGCATGCCCATGTTCTGATAGAAGATGTCGTCGGCGCGGGTGCTGAAAATCCAGCCGCCGGCCTGGCCGACCTTGTTCTCCAGCGTCGCCGACTGTGAGCCGAGATCGGCGGAAATCCGGCTGAGTGTGGCGGCTAGGACGTCGGCACGCCGTTCGAACACTGCCCGGCCATCGGCAAGTCTGGAATTGTAGGCCTGCAGTGCGCGCAAGCCGGCCCGATACTGATCCTCGCTCGGGATGGTGGGCAGCCAGGATTTCTCGAAGTCGAGAAACCACACGTCGCCCGGAAACTGGAGAAAGCCTGTCGCCCGCTCGAGGTCCGGATCTGCGCTCGACGACCCTCGGGTGCGGGCGATCTGATCCAGCATCTCGAACGAGAAGCGGGCGATTGCGCGCATAATGCCCTGCTGGAAATTGGGGGTGTTGTCGAGCAAGGCATTGGGCGCAAACCAAGGATCGTTGGGCATCCAGCCATTGTCGACGACCTCGCGCTGGATGAGGCCGATCGCCATGCTCACCGCAGCACTGCCGCCCGGCTCCTCCGCGGCGGCGAAATCGACATCGTTGTCGATGCGATGCGCGAGACTGCCGATCACGCCGTAATAGACGACGCCGAACACGGTGAGCGCCGCAACACCGCGCACGAACCAGGCGCCGGGGCGTGTCCTGCCAGCCTTCTTCGCCGCGAGCGGCGCGCCCTCGTGCGCCGGCCTGTCGCTACCACCGACCCTATCGCCGTCACCGACCAAGGTGTCGCCCGTCATGCTGTTCCCTTCCGCGCCGGTCGCAATACCCGTTCCGAGCAATTGCGACGTCCTTCGGCACCGGCGGCCCGACGTCGGGACCGGCATTCGATACCGTCGACCGCAATTACGCTCGAACCGACTGCCGCATCCCCCGATCCACGAGAAAATGCGCAGCCCACACGCTCGGCTGGTCGGGATCCCGGGCGGACACATTTTTTCGGCAGGAAGGCGGATGAGGAACGCCGGCCGCGCGTATGTGCAACGAGTTCGCACAAGGGAAGGACCCGATGGCCGAAATCGCTGAGCAGCTGCACGAGCACGTGACCAGCTTGCGCCGTTATGCTCTCGTTTTGACCCGCAACGCGCACGACGCCGAAGACCTGGTGCAGGAATGCCTCGCCAAGGCGATCGCGTCGGCCCACACCTATTTGCCCGGCGCCGACCTCAGGGTTTGGCTGTTCCGCATCATGCACAACACGCATGTCAGCGACCTGCGCAAGCAGCGGGTGCGGGAGACGGCGATGCTCGAGCTGCCGGAACCGGTCGCCGAGGCCGACCAGCCCAAACGCGTCGAGCTGCAGCAGGTTCTCGATGCCCTGGACGAGCTGCCCGAAGCGCAGCGGCGACCGATCGTTCTCGTCGCCCTCGAGGACATGAGCTACGCCGATGCGGCCAAGGTCCTGGGTGTCCCTCTGGGTACGCTCTATTCGCGCCTCGGCCGCGGGCGGGAAGCGCTGCGCCGCTTGGTCGAGGGCGCGCGCACGACGAAGCTTCGGCTCGTCGGCTGACCTGAAGGAAGGGGGTTCGAGCGATGAACCGTAGTGCCATGCACGAGAACGCCATGATCAACGACGTGAGCGCCTATCTCGACGGCCAGTTGGGACCGGACGAGGCGGCGGAAGTCGAGGCCCGGCTGTCCGGCGACCCGGCCGAGCTCGGCCGCTACAGCGCCTACGCCCGGCACAAGCAGTTGCTGCGGGACGGTGCAGACGAATTGCTGCAGCCGACAGTGGATTTGAAGACGGCGGCGCTCGAGCGCGAACTGGCCCGCAAGCTCGAACGGCAGGCGCGCTACGGGCAGGTTTCCCGGGTTCGTCTTTGGGCAATGCGGACGGCGGCCGCGGTGGTGCTGGTCACGGCCGGTTGGATCGGTCACGCGCAGTTCGGCGCGCCCTCGGCACCATGGCCCGAGTATGTCGCCGAGGCGGTCGGTGCGCATCGGGTCTTCGCCGGCGACACAGTACGTCCCGTCGAGCTCGATGCGGACGCGCGGGAGGAGGTCGTGGCTTGGTTCTCGAGCAAGCTCGGCCATGCCGTCGACGTCCCCTCGCTCGCACCGCTCGGCGTCGAGTTCATCGGGGCTCGGCTGCAAGGGACCAAGGAGGGGCCGTTGGCACAGTTCCTCTACGAAGACGGCGCCGGTCATCGGCTGTCGTTGACCATCGCGCGGCATCCGGAGAACGCCCCGCTGTTCGATTTCGCTGTCCACGATGTGGCCGGCGAGCAGGTCGGCTACTGGACCGATGGCGGTTTGGACTACGCAGTGGTCGCCCGCACCAGCGACACGCAGATCCGCGCGATCGCCGCGGAGCTCAACGGCTCGATCACCCACTGACCCCACCGATCGATCGAATGCCATGAGGCGTCGATACCGCTTGCCGGCGACTATTCGGACGGTCCGGTTCGATGCCGCCGCCGTTGCCGTCGTCGCCGGTCTCGCTCTCGGCTACCTGAGTGGGGCAGGCTACCTCGGCGGAGCAGGCTTCCTGACCGGAAAGCCGAGCGCCGGCGGGACGACGACGATCAGCTTTGCCGCTTGCGGCGTGGCCCCGGTGCCGGCCATCGGCGCGCTGCCGTTGTCGCCGTTTCGCGGAATGGTCGGTGACATTCCGCTCAGTATCGGCCCGGTGCGGCTGGCGCATGCGGGTGAACCCGTGTTGCTTCGATTCATCGAGGTGGAGCGGCTCGAGGACAAGCGACCGATCAAACGCGACGGCGTGATCACGCTGCCGCTTCTGGCATCGGCCCATCGTCCACCGGACGAGATCAGGATCGAGTGCCGCTACGGCGAGGTCGCCGGCGTCACCTACCATTACGTCGGTCAGACCATGGCGCTGGCCATTTCGTCGGCATGAACCAGTAGCATGCCGTCGGCGGTGCTCTTGCATCGCCTGTCAGCGACGCGCTCACCATTTCGAATCGAGAAGCGCTCAGCGTAGGGATGCCAACAGGCAGCCGCGCGTATGTCGTCGTGAAGTGGATGACGGCGGCAGTCGACTCGTCCTCTTCCGTTCGAACCAGGCCGCGACCCGGCTGTGGCGAGACGCGTGGCCGATGCCGAGAGGTCGGTGGCGACGCGCGTGCCGAGAGAGCCACCGCTCGCGGTCGGTTGTGTCAATCAATCACGATAATCGGAGGACAAGTCATGACCAGGCTCCTTGCAGCGCCTTTCCGACCGAACCTGATCGCTCTCGGTGCCTCGGCGCTCCTCGCGTCCAGCGTCTTCGTTCTGCCCTATGGCGGTGTCGCTGCGGCGAGCGCCTTCCTGATCGGCATCATCGGCATCGGCATCGCCGGCAAGCCGTTGTTTCGCCGAGACGATTGGGATCGATGGGCGTTGATTGCCCTCGGCGTGGTGATGGTGCTCGTGCCCTGGGTCTTCGTGTTCGCGAGGTCGCCGTTCGCCACCTGGATCCATATCGTACTCGGTCTCGTGACGCTCGGCGCTGGCCTCTGGGCGATGCGTCGTCACCTGGTCGACAGCATCGACGACGGCGTGACGGCCGACGATCCCGGCATCGAACGCGAGGTTCGGGTGCAACCGCACTGAGCTGCAGGCGTCGCCGCAGCTGCTTCGAGGGCCGCCCGATCGGGCGGCCCTTTCGCGTTGTCCCACGATCGCTCTCTTCCGGCCGTCGCCGCAACTCGTCCTCGGCCGTGGTCCGTGGTGATTTTTCACGGAATCTCGGGATGCGCCGACGCTTCGCCGCGTATGTCGTGCAGATGTCCGGATGCGGGCTGCGCCCCGGGCATCGAACATGGAATCACCCCAGCGGGTAGGAGAAGCAACGGGTCCGGGCCCCTCTGGCAACCGTGCGACGTAAGGTTGCGATGTCGGACTCTTCACTTCAGCGACGCTGACGCCGCAAATGGAGAGCTGCATGATGGCCCGACCGACCGTGCTGTTGCAGGGTCCGGCTCGAACCGACCGGTCGCCCGCGCGACCGGAGCCCCGCCTCGAGACGGGCGGCGCGCCGATCCGCGGCTTCCGAAAGCCCGCGTCCCTCGGTGACCGGCTGCGGGCCGGGGTCGCGACCACCACCGTCCTCGCCGGCATCTGGTGGCTGCTCAACCCGGGCGATCATGCTTCCTGGCTCGTCGGCGGGCCGACCGTCGCACTCGGCGCCGTTCTGGCGGCCCTGCTGCCACGTCCAGCCGCGAGCCGCCTCGACGTTTTCGGTGCCATCCGTTTTGCCGCCTTCTTTCTCTGGCAGTCCGTGCGCGGTGCCGTCGACGTGGCGCTGCGGGCGCTCGATCCGCGACTGCCGCTCGACCCGGGCTTTCAGAAGTTCGAGATCGAGCTGCCGCCGGGCCCACCCATGACTCTCTTCGCCAACACCGTGACGCTCCTGCCCGGCACCCTGACGGCTGAAATCGACGGCAATCGGCTGACCGTGCACACGCTCGACCAAACAGCGGATCTCGACGCCGAGCTCGCTCGCCTGACCCGCCGGGTGCGCGATCTCTTCGGCTTGCCCGAAAAGGGTGAATCGCCATGAGCGAGGTGCTGCTGCTGCTCATGGTGGTGCTGCTGCTGACGCTTCTGGGCGGGCTCGTGCGTGTGGTGCGCGGCCCGAGCGAGGCGGATCGCATGCTCGCGGCCCAACTTCTCGGCACCACGACCGTCGCACTCCTGATGCTCATGTCCGTCGCCATGGCCATGCCCCGGCTGCTCGACATAGCACTCGTGTTCGCCATTCTGGCCGCTATTGCCGTCGTCTGCTTCGTTGCTACAGGGGAGGTTCGAGACCATGACGCCACTTGAGATCCTGGCCATCGGCATTTTGTTCGCCGGGCTCGGCTTCTTCGTGGCGGGGACGGTCGGGATGCTGCGTTTCCCGGATGTCTTCAGCCGGCTGCACGCGCTGACCAAGGCCGACAATCTGGGCCTAGCGCTGATAGCACTCGGGACGGCTCTGCTGACGGCCGACACGTCGGTGACCCTGAAGCTCATGCTCATCTGGTTCTTCGTCGTCCTCGCGAGTGCTACGAGCGGGCATCTGATCGCGCGCCATGCGCTGCGCTCTGGCCAGGGGAGTTGAGATCGATGTTGCTCTGGCTCGTGTTCGATCTCGTGCTGATCGGGGCCATCGTCTGGCTCGCTTGGGCGGCGCTCGCGGCGAGGGACGGCTTCGAGATGATCGTCCTCTTCATGGTGCTCGGTCTCTTCGTCGCACTGGCCTGGGTGCGCTTGCAGGCACCCGACGTGGCGCTCGCCGAGGCCGCCGTGGGCTCCGGCATCACCGGCGCTCTCCTGCTCAAGACCTGGCGTCATCGCCGCGGTCGGGCTGCGGGCGACGCTGCGGCCGATGCCCGGCCGTCGCGCGCGCTCGGGTTCGGCGTCATGGGCCTGGTGACGGTTCTCACCGGCATGCTGGCCGCGGTCCTCGTCCTGATCCCGCGCCCGGCGCCCTCGCTCGCCGAGACCGTCTTCGCCAATCTGGCAGTGAGCGGCGTCGACAACCCGGTGACCGCGGTGCTGCTCAATTTTCGCGCCTACGACACGCTGCTCGAGGTCGTCGTGCTGTTTGCCGTGGTGGTCGTCGTCTGGCTGCTCGGCGACGCCGAGGCCGACCGGCGCGCACCACGCCTCGGTTCGATTTTCTTCGGATTCGCGCGGCTGGTCCTGCCGGTCATGGTCCTGATCGCCGGCTACCTGCTCTGGCTCGGCGGATTTGCGCCGGGTGGCGCGTTTCAGGCAGGGGCCGTTCTGGGTGCCGTCGGGATCGTGCTGCTGCTCGGCCGTCTCTACACACCGACGGCAGCCGATCGCCTGCCGGCCCGCCTGGTGTTCGGCCTCGGCACGGTCGGCTTTGCCGGTGCCGGTCTAGCGACCCTCGCCCTCGGCAACGCCTTCCTCGGCTATCCGCCGGAGGCCGCCAAGACCTGGATTCTGGTGATCGAGGCGATGCTGACCGTTTCCATCGCGGCGACGCTCGCCGGGCTCTTCTTCGGTGCTGCGCCGAGCGGTCGCCCGACGCGAGAGAGCGACCGATGAGCACGGCTCTTCTCTATTCGTTCGGCGGCATCCTGCTGATCGGCGTGGCCCTGCACCGTCTGGTCCTGACGACCGACCTCTTGCGCCGTGTGGTGGCGCTCAACGTCTTCGCCGCCGGCATCGCATCGCTGCTCATCGCCGCGGCCTATCGTGGCCCGGAAGCCGCCGCCGACCCTGTCCCCCACGCTTTCGTGCTGACCGGCATCGTCGTCCTCGTCAGCACCACAGCGGCAGCCCTCGCGCTGATCCGCCGCCTCGATGATCTGGAGCGATCCGTCGACCATGACACCTGAGATCATGACCTGGGATCTACCTTCGCTCGTGGTGATCCTGCCACTGCTGGCCGCCGTCGCCGCTTTCCTGCTGCCGTCGGCCGCCGTCGGCATCGGCCTCGGTGCGACGGCGCTCGTCGGCGCTGCGAGCTCGGCGCTGGCGGCACGGCTCTTGGCAAGCGGGCCCGAGATCTCGCATCTGGGTGGGTGGACAGTACCGCTCGGCATTGCTCTCAGGGTCGACGGCTTCGCCGCCTTGATGCTGGTGACGACAGCCGGCATCGGCATGCTCGTCGGCCTCGCCGCCAGCCGGAGCTTCGCCGCGAAAGGCGCCACCGAGGCGCCCGCCGAGGAACGGCAGCGGCTCTTCTTCTGGCCGCTCTGGCTCTTGCTGCTTGCCGGATTGAACGCCCTCTATCTCTCCAGCGACGTCTTCAACATTTACATCTCGCTGGAGATTCTGGGGCTTTCGGCCGTTGGCCTCGCGGTCCTTTCCGGTAAGGCCGCGGCACTCCGCGCCGGCCTCACCTATCTCTTCGCGGGCCTCCTCGGCAGCCTCTTGTTCCTGCTCGGCGTCGACTATCTCTATGCCGCGACGGGCCGGGTGGATCTCGCCAGCCTCGGCGCCATCGACGAGATGACGCCGGCCCTGTCGATGGCGCTCGTCCTGATGCTGGCCGGCCTCGCCATCAAGACGGCGCTTTTTCCCCTGCATTTCTGGCTGCCCGCGGCGCACTCGAACGCCACGGCACCGGCGAGCGCCTTGCTTTCGGCCCTCGTCGTCAAGGGCTCGCTCTACGTGGCGCTGCGGCTCTGGGTCGACGTCTTCGCGCCGACGGCCGGCCTCGGCACGCTCATCGGCCTGCTCGGCGCCGGGGCGATCGTCTGGGGGTCGATCCAGGCCATGCGCGTCGATCGCCTCAAGCTGCTCGTCGCCTATTCGACGGTGGCGCAGATCGGGCTCATCTGCCTCGTCTTCGCGCTCACCGACGAGATCGGTGGCGAGACGGCCTGGCAGGGCGCCGTCTACCTGATCCTGGCGCATGCGGCCGCCAAATCGGCGATGTTCCTCGCCGTCGGCCGCATCGCCGAGCATCTCGGCCACGACAGCCTCGAGCGGCTGCACCGGGAGCCACTGCGGCCGGGAATGGCGCAGGTCGCCTTCGCGCTCGCCGCCGTCAGCCTGATCGGCCTGCCGCCCAGCGCCGGCTTTCTCGGCAAGTGGCTCCTCCTCGAAGGTGCCATGCGCGCCGATGCATGGCTCTGGGTCGGTGTGATGGTCCTCGGAACGATGCTCAGCGTCGCCTACCTGATGCGGCCGATCTCGGGCTTCCTGCGCTTCGATCGGGTCGAGGGGCCGGTGATCATGCCGTCGAGGCTGGACGCTGCCGATCTTTGGCCACTCGGCCTCGCCGTGGTCGCGATCGCCATGGGACTCCTGGCAGCCACGCCGCTCTCGCTGCTCGCCGTCGGCAGTCCGTTCGTCGTTCCGGAGGTTGTCCCGTGAGTGCGTTGCCCCTGTTGATCCTCGTCACCTCGCTCGGGATCGCCCCCGTCATCTTCATGCTGCAGGAGGAGAGTGCCCGGCTGCGCACCGCCCTCAATTTGGCCGCAGCATTGCTCAAGCTCGGTCTCGTCGCGTGGCTGAGCTGGCAGGTCGCGAACGGTGCTCTCTTCGAGGCGCGGCTTCAGCTCGTGCCGGGCCTCGATCTCGTGCTGCAGGCCGATGCGCTCTCGGTGCTTTTCGTAGCACTCTCCGCGGTG
>JAABSG010000099.1 GCA_011390475.1 Geminicoccaceae bacterium
CGATCTACTCGGTCGGCTATCTCGAGAAGGGGCCGCATCGGAGCCGCTTCTTCGGCTTCTTCAGCCTCTGCGTCGGCGCCACCGTCGGCGTCGCCATGGCCGGCAACCTCTTCACCTTCCTGGTCTTCTACGAGCTGCTGACGCTCGCGACATATCCGCTGGTCGTGCATCGCGGCACCGCCGAGGCGCACCGCGCCGGCCGCATCTATCTGGCCTATACGCTGGGTGGCGGCCTGTTGCTCCTGATCGGCACGGTCTGGCTGTGGACGCTCGCCGGCACGACCACCTTCGTCCCGCGCGGCGTGCTGAGCGATCTGGCGCAGACCCACGGGTTCGAGCTCAAGCTGATCTTCCTGCTCTTGATCGGCGGTCTCGGGGTGAAGGCGGCGCTGATCCCGTTCCACGCCTGGCTGCCGATCGCCATGGTGGCGCCTGCCCCGGTGAGCGCGCTGCTGCACGCGGTCGCCGTGGTCAAGGCCGGCGCCTTCGGCATCATTCGTGTTGTCTACGATGTCTACGGCATCGGCCTCGCGACCATGCTCGATCTCATGACACCACTGGCGTTCGTTGCTGCAGCCACCATCCTCTACGGCTCGCTCATGGCGCTGACCCAGGACGACCTCAAGCGCCGGCTGGCCTATTCGACCGTCAGCCAGGTCTCCTACATCGCCCTCGGCGTGGCACTGGCGAGCCCGGTGGCCGCCATCGGTGGGCTCGCACATTTGATCCATCAGGGCCTGATGAAGATCACCATGTTCATGTGCGCCGGCAATCTCGCCGAGGCGCTGGGCGTGAAGGCGGTCAGCCAGATGCGCGGCGTCGGTCGGTCCATGCCCGGCACCATGCTCGCCTTCACGGTGGCGGCACTCGGCATGATCGGGCTGCCACCGCTCGCCGGGTTCATCAGCAAATGGCACCTCGCCGCCGGCGGCATCGCTGTCGACCAGGGCTGGATCGTGGCGTTGCTGCTCGGCAGCAGCCTGCTCAACGCCCTCTATTTCCTGCCGATCCTGCACGCAGCCTGGTTCGAGAGACCAGCGGACGGTAACGCTGTGGCGCACCCGCGCGATCCCGTCAGCTGGCTCTTGCTGGCACCGCCTTTGGTGACGGCGACCCTCGTCATCCTGGCGGGCCTGCTCGCCGACGCACCGTTCAGCCCCTTGGGCTGGACCCGTGCCATCATCTCGCTCGAATACCTCTGACCGGCCACCACCATGACCGAAATCCTGCTCTTTGCCGTTCCCGGCCTGCCGCTCCTCTTGGCCATCGCACTCGCCTTCGCACCGTTTCGACAGCTCGTGCACGCGACGGTCTGGCTCGCACCGCTGCCGGCGCTCGCCGCGGCGCTTCTCGTGATCGAGCCACGAACCTTCGAGGAGCCCTGGCTCCTGTTGGGGGCCAGGATCGGCGTCGACGAGCTGCGCCGCGCGTTTCTCTTCTTCGCGAGCGTGCTCTGGCTCTTGGCGACGGTCTCGGCGATGCGTCTCTTGCGGAACGACGACGACCGCACCGGCTTTTTCGCCTGCTTTCTCTTCGCGATGGGCGGCAATCTCGGCCTGCTCGTGGCCTACGATGTCTTCAGCTTCTACACACTCTTCGCGCTGATGAGCTTCGCCGCCTACGGCCTCGTCGTGCACGGCCGGAGTGCCGAGAGCTACTATGCCGGCAAGGTCTATATCGCCTTCGTCGTGCTGGGCGAACTCGCCCTTTTCGCCGGCCTCGCCAGTGCTGCCTGGTCGGCACAGTCGACCCTTCTGGCCGACCTCCGGGCGGCACCGCTGCCGGAGGGCGCAACGACGCTCTTGGTGGTCGGCTTCGCGGTGAAGCTCGGCATCGTGCCGCTGCACCTCTGGCTGCCGCTCGCGCATGCCGCGGCACCAGTACCGGCGAGTGCGGTCTTGAGCGGCTCGATGATCAAGGCCGGCCTTTTCGGCATCGTGCTCGTGCTGCCGCTCGGTGTCACGGCACTGCCGAATCACGGCACGGCCCTGGCCGCCGCCGGCCTCGTCTCGATCTTCCTCGCCGCATTGATCGGCGTCACGCAACAGAACCCCAAGGCCGTGCTCGCGTATTCGAGCGTCAGCCAAATGGGCCTGATCGCTCTGGCCCTGGGTGTCGTGCTCCTGGCGCCGGACACCTGGCCGCTCATGGCACCGGCACTTTTCTTTTTTGCGGCGCATCATGCGGTCGCCAAGAGTACTCTCTTCCTCGGCGTCGGTGTGTTCAACGCCGAGCCGCGGCCAACACGCCGGCGCGCGGTACTCCTCGGGCTCCTGATTCCGGCTGCAGCGCTGGCCGCACTGCCGCTGACCAGCGGCCATCTCGCCAAGGAAGCGCTGAAGGACGGGCTGGCCATGGCGTTCGGCCCGACGCACTGGCTGATCCTGCTCGTTCTGGCCGGGACCACGGCAACGACGGTGCTGATGGCGCGGTTCCTGGTCGTCCTGGCACGACGGCCGGCGGGTGACGCTTGCCCCGGCCTCGCCACACCATGGGCCGCATCGATCGCGATCGGCGCTTTGTTGATTCTCCTCTGGCCGTTCGAGCTGCCGCCGGCGAAGCCGCTGGCCGAGATATCCCTCCTCCCCGCCCTGCTCCCGGTCGGCATCGGCCTCGTCGTCTCGCTCCTTGCCGCACTGGCGCTCCGTCTCGCAGGATTGCGCGTCGAGCCGGTCCGCCCTGGCGAGGTGTTGGCGCTCTTCCCCAGCGATAACCGTCCAGGCTTGCTTCTGCCGCCGCTGCCGCGGCCCGACATACGCTTGCGGCGCCACCTCGCGACGCTCCGCCGGCCCGATGCCCTCTCGGCAAGAGCCGAGAGTTGGGCAGTCGGCGGCGCCGTCGCCGTTGCGATTGTCGTCGTCATGGCCCTGCTCGAGGCGCCCCGATTCGATGACCTGTTCAGGTCACAAGTCTCGCACTCGCCACCGGGTCTCGCCGACAGTCTCGATGAGGGGAGCGCTGTCGTCCCGAACGACCATGTCAGGTGAGGTCGCCGCGGGGAGGTGCTTGCAGACCGCTGGGGTGGGCCGGGACGCGGGTGGCGTCGCTTGGCCGGCGTTGTCGCGCGAGGCCGAGCAGGCTACTGGAAACGGCGTCCGACAAGGGCTCGGCTCGTTGAGCGACATCACGTTGTGTGGTGAGAGCGAACCGGCAAGCACCGGGCGACAGGTGGCGTCGCCTCGAGCACGATGCTCGGCGCCACCTACCTCCGTCATGCGGCCTCGGTTACGAGCAGTTTCGCCATTCGGGCCAGGTCGTAATCGGCCGATGAGAGATGGCAACCGTAGGCGTGCGGTCCAAGTCCCGAAAGGGTGACCTGCGCCGAGCCGCGACTATCTTCCGTCAAACGAAGATTTCCTCGCTGCGCTTGCTGCATGTCTGGTTTGCTGCATAGCCGGCGCGACGAACTGGCTGAGCGGCTGCGCGACGGTCGGTTCCGGGACGGGCAGGTTGGGGGCGTGTGCGCCTGCCGTCGAGTACAATCGGGAGTTCTAGGTGCGGGGGGCGAGTAACTTGCGCGGTTGCCGGCAGGCTCGGCGATCGTGGAGATGCTGCGCGACGGCGCCGTGACGGGCGACCAGGCGCGGGCGTCTCGTTGATTTCAGAGTTCGAAAAGACAACGCCTCGCCGATGACTTGGTGTGTGCTGATGCCGCTCGAAGCGCGACACCAGCACACTCTCTCCGGGCAGCGTGACCCCGCAGCGCGCACCCTGCTGGACAGTGGGGTGGCGGCGTCGAGTTCAGGCCGCCTGCGGCTCGGCGGGAGGCAGGAAGTCCAACCGGTACTGCGCGGCGAGTTTCATGATCGCGACCTCGCTCCGGTCGGACAGCGCCGCGGCATCGAGGAAGAAGCTTTCGAAGCCTCCCGGCGTCACCGCGATCAGCATTCGCGCAACGGTCTCGCTCACGTTTTCGAAGCGGTGCGGTATGCCGCGCGGCAGCACGGCGGTCGCGCCGGCCGTGACCTCGAAGGTCTCCTCGCCGCACCAGATGCGGATGCGACCTTCCAAGACGTAAAACATCTCGTCCTCACCGTGGTGCACGTGCAGTGGCGGACCCCAGCCCGGCTCGACGATCTCTTCCCAGATGCCGAGGCTGCCGCCGGTCTGGGCGCCGGTGACGAGGATGCGGTGGTGGCCGAGCGCGAGGCTCTCGGTGACATCGCCGGGGCGGGCGATGGCGGCGGCGGTGAACGGCGTGGTCATCTCGTTTCTCCCTATCGATGGTTCAGGCGACCGCGTTTTTCGCCAATCGCCGTCTCACCGGGTAGCCGGAGGAATCTGGACAGATTGTCCGGTTTGACCGAACGTGGCGCATGGCCCGCTTCGACGAGATCGAGATCTTCGCCACGGTCGTGGAGGCCGGCACCATCACCGCCGCCGCCGACCGCCTACGGCTGTCGAAGTCGCGCGTCTCGGAGGCCGTGATGACGCTCGAGGCGCGGCTCGGTGGACGGCTCCTCGACCGGACGACGCGCCGCATTTCGCCTACGGAGGCCGGCCGGATCTTCTATGATCGCTGCCGCCGGGCGCTCGATGAGGCGCAGGCAGGTGTCGCCGAGGTGATGGCGCGGCAAGAGGCGCCGATCGGCCACCTGCGGATCGGCGCACCGGAGGGTTTCGCTGATCGGTACGTGATCCCGGCGCTCGCGAGCTTCCTCGAGGCCAACCCGCAGATCACGGTCGAGGTGGTCGAGGACGTGCAGATGACCGGTCTCGTCGAGAATCGCCTCGACCTGTCCATCCGCGTGGTGCGCGAGCCCGACGGCGCGATGATTGTCCGGAAGCTCGGCAGCTCGCCCGTGCTCGCCTGCGCCTCGCCCCGCTTCGTGGAGCGTCATGGCCTGCCCGAGCGTGCCGAAGACGTTGCGCACTTCCCGATCATTGGGTTCTCGCCGCTATTCTGGTCGCGGGAGTGGCGCTTCCGGCGCGGCGAGGAGGTGCTGACGGTCCCCGTTTCGCCGGTGATTTCGGTCAACAGCACGGCAGCGCTCCGCTCGGCGCTGCTGGCTGACATCGGCATGAGCGCACTGCCGATCTGGGCAGTTGCCGAGGAGATCGCGAGCGGGCGCCTGATCCGAGTTCTGCCGGACGAGACGCTGCCGGAAAGCGGCATCTACGCCGTCTATCCGTCAAACCGCCTCATCACGACGAAGGTGCGTCGCTTCGTCGACCACCTCGCGCCCATCCTTCGAGGCCGGCTCGAGGGGGCGCCGTCAGGCGATCCTCCCAACGCTTGAAGCGGTGGAGCGCCGCGCGACGGATCCTGCCCCACGGAGCGGCACACCTCGCATGCCGCCACAGAGGTCGCCGTACTTTCGGCAATCCGGTCGCGGCATTCCACACGACGCCTTGTTCAGCGTGCAGTAGACATTGCCTGGTAGCGCAGATCCGCGGCCTGGGTGGACTCGTGGAATGTTGCCCGCGGCTCGCCGGGACATGGGCTTCCATGGGCTTTGCCGAGCAACGCATTCAGGCTCGGGGCGCCCTGGATCTGCTTGGTGATCATGACGTTCACAGGACAGTAAAATCGCCAATTCAGGAAGCTTATGGCGCTGCCCATACTCGGCTGAAGCGTTCG
>JAABSG010000100.1 GCA_011390475.1 Geminicoccaceae bacterium
CATCCATGCGGCCGACGACCTCGTGGCGAAGATCGGACCGTTCGACCGCCTGATCGCCGACCGTGCCTACGATGCCGACGCCTTCCGCCAGAAGTTGGCTGAGGCCGGCGTCCGGCCAATCATCCCCGGCCGAAGCAATCGGAAAAAGGCGATCCGCCACGATCGCCGACGCTACAAGCACCGCTGGCGGGTCGAGGCGACCATCGGCCGCCTCAAGGACTTTCGCCGTGTTGCCACCCGCTACGACAAGCTGGCCCGAACGTTCCTCGATACTGTCGCACTTGCTGCAATCTACATGTTCTGGATGTGATTGAGTCCAGACCCTAAAGTAAATTTCGCTTGTCAATCTAAAACTTATCGAAGCATCTGCAATTTTTGGTAGAATAAAAAAGGTATTATTCATCTTGGGTCTTAACGGATTGCAGCTTTCGTTTTTCACTATGAATCTATAAACCAATGAAGAACGATTTATACTGACTCTCCTCAACCCTGACAGCCCCGTCCGAAAAGTTTGCGAGGTATTTCATGAGCTTGGCAGTGAGCAGATGCGAGGAGTTGGTCGGCCGTCGCTGCGGCGCATCGTCGGTCGGCCTACGATCGGCGCCTCGCCGGTGATCGATCGTAAGCCGATGAAAAGCCTCGCAAACTTCTCGGACGGGCTCTGAGCCGACGCTCGTTCAACGACGGCGCGATAGGTGATCGCCGGTGTCTTGACGGCGTGGTGGATCAGCCGGCCGAAGCCGTCGCTGATGGCGTTGGCGGTGCGGCGGTTGCAGCGGAAGGCGCGCTCTCGGTGGGGGTGTCGTCGAGACAGGTGTTCCAGTCGGTCAGCTCGCCCGGGGCGCCGCTGGACCTTTTCGCCGAGGTTCGGGACAGCTGCCGGTGCCAAAAGAACGGAGGGGCTGGGGAGGCGCTGCCTCCCGATAGGTCTCTTACCTCTCTGCCTTCCCCGCGTGCCACCGCGGATCGTCGAAGCGCTGGATTTCGATGCGGTAGCCGTCGGGGGAGAGGAAGAGCGAGCTGAACACGCCGAACGCGGGGCTGGCTTTCGGCGGCTGGACGTAAGTGACGCCCTTCTTGGTGAGGAAGTCGTGCCAGGCTTCGACCTCGTCGCTGACGATGGTGATGGTGAGGCCGGCCTTGCCCGCGGGGCGGTCTGCGAGCTGGCAGACACCGAGATAGCTTTCGGGCGTCAAGCGGAAGATGTGGCAGGCGCCCTGGTCGACCACTAAGTCGAGCTCCATCACCTCGCGGAAGAAGCGCGACGCCCGGGCGAGGTCGTCGGTGTAGGTGAAGACGACGCTCTGGCTGATCGATGGACGCATGGCTGCGGCTGCTCCGGCGAGCCGGACTACTCGGTGCGGCCGAGCACCTGCCAGTGGCCGTCGGCGGCGGGGATCGTCGCGTCGGCATTGGCGGCGAAGCGGTCGATCGCGTCGGTCGAGAAGGCCAGATAGAGCTTGTCCTCGATGATCACCCAGGCCTCCGGGTCGATCGGCGCCTTGCGGCCGACCGACATGGCGCCGGAGCAGAAGCCGCCATAGCGGGGGGCATATTTCTCCGGGCTCTCGGCGAACAACGCGCGGTGCTCGGGTGTCGCGAACTGCCAGAGCGCTCCCTGCCACTCGTGGGCGATCGCCGGGTCGCCCTCGATCGGGCGGCCCTCGGTGAAGTAGGCGACGGGGTCGTAGCCCTGGATGGCCACGTTGTCGGCCGTGGTGTTGACCGCCTCGGCGGCCTGGGCAGCAAGTGCCGCGAGACAGATGATGACAGCGGCGAGGGCGGTCTTCAGGCGGTTGAACGAAGCTTGCACCATTGGCTTTCTCCTTCAGGCTTTCGGCGCCGGTGGAGCCGTGCGAAGGTGCAGGACAGGTTATTGCCGTCAACACAGCTGTGTCGCAGAATCGCCTGCGTGAGGCAAGTCAACGGTGCGTGAGGGGCCTGTCGATCCAGGGAGACGTCTTGACGGAGCGCGATGGCCGGCACGATGCCCGGACGGCTGGCCCGAAACGACGGCTGGCGGCGATCCTGCACGCCGATGTGGTCGGTTTCAGCCGGCTCATGGGCGAGGACGAGGTCGGCACGCACGCCCGGCTGATCGCGGCGCGTGCGGTGTTCGAGACCGCGATCGATGGCCATGGCGGCCGGGTGGTGGGCACCGCCGGTGATGCGACCCTGGCCGAGTTCGCGAGTGTCGGCGAGGCGCTGGCGGCAGCCCTCGAGTTCCAGGCGAGGCTGGCCGAGACGAACGCCGACCTGCCGGAGGCGCGGCGGCTCGCGTTTCGCATCGGCATCAATCTCGGCGAGGTCATCGTCGACGGCGAGGACATCTTCGGCGACGGGGTCAATGTCGCCGCCCGCATCGAGGGCCTGGCCGAGCCCGGCGGCATCGCCGTCTCGGGCGCGGTCGCCGACCAGCTGCGGCAGTATCGAGGCGTCGTCTTCGCGGATCTGGGCTGGCAGCGGCTGAAGAACGTGCCGGCGCCGGTCCGCGTCTATGCGGTTCGCCCGGCGATCGGCGCCGGGAGAGCGCCGGCTGTTCGGCGCTGGCGGTCTCGCCCCAGGCAATTTCGGCGCTGGCTCGGGGCGGCACTGGTCGGTCTCGTGGTGCTGGGCGGGCTCGCCGCTCATCAGCTCGGCGCGTTCCGATCGACGCCTGCCGGCAGCGAGGCGCCGGTCGCCGCCCGCCTCGCCACGGGCAAGCCGACGATCGCCGTGCTGCCGTTCCGCGAGCCGGGCGGCACCGCCGACAGCGTCTATTTCGCGGACGGCGTCACCGAGGACGTGATCAGCGAGCTCGGCCGCTTCTCCGGTCTCCTGGTGCTCTCCTGGAGTGCCGTCGCCCCCTACCGTGACGCGGCCGCGCCGCTCGACGAGCTGAGCCGCGAACTCGGCGTGCGCTACGTCGTCAGCGGCACCATCCGGCGGTCGGGCGAGGCTCTTCGGGTCTCGGTGCAGCTCACCGATGCGGTGCCCGGCGTGCTGCTCTGGTCCGAGCGCTACGACGTGGCGCTGGCCGATCTCTTCGCCGTGCAGGACGCGATCACGCGGCAGGTGGTGGGCGAAGTCGCCGGCAGCGTCACCCGCCTGGAGCAGGCACGCGTGCTGGAGCGGCCGACCCAGGATCTCGGCGCCTACGATCTCGTGCTGCGCGGCCGGGCGCTGCTGCGCAGCGTGGAGCGGCAGGACAACTTTTCCGCCCGCGCGCTGTTCGAGGCGGCCTTGGCGAGCGATTCGGGCTATGCCGACGCGCATGTCGGCCTGGCGACGAGCGAGGTGAACGACGTCAAGTACGGCTGGACCGAGTGGCCGGCTGACAGCTTGGAGCGCGCCAAGGGCCATGTCGAGCAGGCGGTGGCGAGCGACCCGACCAACCCGCATGCGCACGCGGTGCGCGCCGAGGTGCTGCGTCTCGAAGGCGATCTGGAGGCCGCGCGGCGGGCGAGCGATCGGGCGATTGCGCTCAATCCCAACAGCGCGCTGAGCCAGGCGACCCGAGGCGGCATCCTGGTCTATGCGGGGATGCCGGAGCCGGCGATCGATGCCCTCGAGCTGGCGCTTCGGCTCGACCCGCATCCCGACGCCTCCTGGGTCGTCAATCTCGCGATGGCCTATTACCTGGTCGGCCGCCATGCCGATGTGGTGGCATTGTTCGATCGCTTCGGCGGCGGCTTCGAGGAGGAGCCGGCCCAGTATTTGCTGCTCGCCGCCGCTCATGGCCAGCTCGGCGAGACGGCGGCGGCGACGGCAGCGTTGCACCGGTTGCGGCGGGTGAGCCCATTCTTCGATGCCGGGGTGTATGCCGGGAATCTGGCCGAGCCGGCGCATCGCCAAGTACTGCTCGAGGGGCTCGAGAAGGCGGGGCTCGACTAGTGTCGCGGCATGTTTCGACGCGCGTAAATCGTCGAACGCTGTAAAAAAATTCCATCTCCACTTGCCGTCGTCGCGCCAATTGACATTTCGCTGCATCGACGCTGTCGCCGAGATTCCTGATGATTGAGGGAGGCGGCAGGAAAACACGAGATCAGGGTAGCAATAATGATAGAATGGCGACAGGCGCCGCGTGATTTTTGCACGCCGCATGGTCTGGGTGACGCGTCCACATGCGGCCGGATTGCCGGCCGAAAGCGACAGCGGCGCGCCTGATGTTCGAGCCCCTGGAGATCCCCGAGACCGAGGTGAATGAAGTCGTCTCGACCGGTCATCTGCCCGACCCGGAGCGTGTCGCCCGGCTCGTCCGCGAGGCCTACGATCGCTACAAGTCTCTCGATGACGGCAAGGTCGCGGACTACATCCCGGCACTCGGCCGGGTGAGCCGTGATCTCTTCGGCTTCACCATCGTGGGCGTCAATGGCGCGGTCCACGAGATCGGCGACGCGGGCCACGCATTCTCGATCCAGAGCGTCTCCAAGCCTTTCGTCTTCGCGCTGGTCTGCCAGGCGATCGGGGCCGAGGCCGCGCGCGAGAAAATCGGGGTGAATGCCACGGGCCTGCCGTTCAACTCGGTGATGGCGATCGAGCTCAATGGTGATCGGACCATGAACCCGATGGTCAATGCCGGGGCGATCGCGACGACCAGCCTGGTGCCGGGCGAAACGGCCGAGGCCAAGTGGCGGTTCATCCAGGACGGCCTGTCGCGCTTCGCCGGCCGGGACTTGCAGCTCGACCAGGAGATCTACGAGTCGGAGGCCGCGACCAATCTACGCAATCGCGGCATCGCCAAGCTGCTCGAAGGCTACGAGCGGATGTACTGCGACGCGCTGGAGGCCACCGACGTCTACACCAAGCAGTGCTCGCTACTGGTCTCCGCGCATGACCTGGCCGTGATGGGCGCCACGCTCGCCGATGGCGGGGTCAACCCGGAGACCAAGGAGCGGGTGATCGACCCCGTCAACTGCAAGCGGGTCCTGGCGCTCCTGGCGACCGCCGGGCTCTACGAGCGCTCCGGCGACTGGCTCTACGAGATCGGCCTGCCGGGCAAGAGCGGCGTGGGGGGCGGCATCGTCACCATCGCCCCCGGCAAGGGCGGGCTCGGCACCTTCGCCCCGCCGCTGGACGAGGCCGGCAACAGCGTGAAGGGCCAGCGAGTCACCAAATATTTGTCGGAAAAACTCGGCCTCAACCTCTTCGCCTCCAAACCGCAACTCTGAACCCAGCGCCGCAGCAGACGGCAGCCGTTCGATCAGGAGTGGGCACGTCATGAGCACAACCGCCACGGCGCCGGGCAGCGCTGCGGAGACCCGAGAAACCTGGGTCCCGATGATCACCATCGCTCTCGGCCAGTCGATCATGTCGTTCAACGTCGCGGCCCTGCCGGTCTCGATGAGCGGCATGGTCGCCAGCTTCGGCGTGCCGCCGACCACGGTCGCGACCGGCATCGTCATGTACTCGCTGGCGGTCGCCGGTCTCGTCATGCTGGGCTCCAAGCTCACCCAGCGCTTCGGCGCCACGCGGATGTTCCAGATCGTGGTCGGACTCTACCTCCTGGCCCAGACACTGATGACCTTCAGCCCCAACGCCACTGTCATGCTGGCAGCCCAGGGTCTCTGCGGCATGGCGGCCGCGGTGATCGTGCCGTCGCTGGTGGCGCTGATCGCCAATCATTACCACGGCACGCAGCAGGCGACGGCAGTCGGCGCCCTGGGCTCGGCCCGCGCCGGGGCCAGCGCCTTGGCGTTCCTTGCGGGCGGCATCCTCGGCACCTTCATCGGTTGGCGACCGGTCTTCGGCATTCTGATCGTGGTCTCGGCCATCGTCTTTTTCCTCAGTTTTCGGCTGAAGAAAGACGATGGCCGGCCGGATGTGCAGATCGACTTTATCGGCGTGGTGCTGGCCGCTGCGGGCATCATCCTGATCAGCCTCGGCTTCAACAATCTCAATCGTTGGGGCCTGGGCTTTGCCGGCCCCAACGCGCCCTTCGACATCCTCGGGATGTCGCCGGCACCGCTCATGATCGTCGTCGGCATCATCCTCCTGCAGTCGTTGATCGCCTGGTGCCGGCGGGTGGCGGCCGCCGGCAAGACGCCGCTGCTCGATCTTCGCGTCGTCATGTCGCCATCCGAGCGGGCCGCGGTCTATACGATGTTCGCCGTCGTGGCGCTCGAGGCCGCGCTCAACTTCGCGGTGCCGCTCTATATCCAGATCGTCCAGGGCCGGACGCCGATCGCGACGGCCATCGCCATGATGCCCTTCAACCTGACGGTGTTCGTCACGGCACTCCTGGTGGTTCGGCTCTACAGCCGCTTGTCGCCCCGGCAGATCGGCCGGGCCGGCTTCACGGTCTGCACCTTGGCGCTGCTCTGGCTCGCCTTCGTCGTCAACAACGACTGGACCGAGCTGCCGGTGCTGATCGGGCTCTTCTTCTTCGGACTCGGCCAGGGGGCACTGGTCACCCTCGTCTTCAACGTTCTGGTGACCGCGGCGCCCAAGGAGCTGGCGAGCGACGTGGGTGCCTTGCGGGGGACCACGCAGAACCTGGCGGCCGCCGTCGGCACGGCACTCGCGGGTGCCCTCATGGTCGGCCTGTTGAGCACCGCGGTCCTAAGCTACCTCGCCGACAATCCCGAGTTCCCGCCGGAGATCCAGGCCGAGCTCAATCTCGACAATGTCAATTTCGTCAGCAACGACCAACTCCTGGTGATCCTGGACGGCACCTCGGCGACGCCGGAGCAGGTCGCGGAAGCGGTCCGCATCAACACCGACTCCAGGCTTCGGGCGCTCAAGATCGGCCTCCTCGTCATGGCCGGGCTCGCCGCCTTGACGATCATCCCGGCCGGCCGGCTGCCGAGCTACAAGCCCGGCGAGATCCCCGCCAACCCGCCGCAACCGAGTGCCGAGGAGGAGCGGGCGATCGCCGCCGAGTACGCGACCAGAGTCGCGGATCGGCCATGAAGCCCCGCCTCTTGATCCTCTCGCTCGGTGGCACCATCACCATGGTGCCGACCGAGGCTGGGGGGATCACGCCGAAGCTGGGTGCGGCCGAGCTCGTGGCCTCGGTGCCGGCGCTGGCCGAGCTCGCCGAGATCGAGGCGGAATCGCCGTTGCGGGTGGCCAGCCCGTCGCTGACGCTGGCCGATCTCGTGGCCGTGGCCCAGCGGCTGGAGGCGGCGTTCGCCGCCGGCGTCGACGGGGCGGTGGTGGTCCAGGGGACCGACACGATCGAGGAGTCGGCCTTTCTCCTCGATCTCCTGGTCGCGGGCGACCAGCCGGTGGTGGTGACGGGGGCGATGCGCGGTGCCGATGCGCCGGGCGCGGACGGGCCGGCCAATCTGCTGGCGGCCGCGCGCGTCGCGGTGGCACCCGAGTCGCGCGGGCTCGGCACGCTGGTCGTGCTCAACTACGACGTCCACGCCGCACGGTTCGTGCAGAAATCGCACACGGCCCTGCCGTCGGCGTTCCTGTCGCCGCTGACGGGGTCGATCGGCACGGTGATCGAGGGCCGGCCCTGCTACTATGCCCGGATCGAGCGCCAGCCCTGCCTCGGCACCGCCGCCGGTCCACCCGAGCCGGTGGCCCTGCTCCGCGCCACCATGGGCGACGACACGCGGTTGATGGCAGCGGTGGCCGATCTCGGCTATGCCGGCGCGGTGATCGAGGGGATGGGGGCGGGGCACGTGCACGCCGATGCGGCACCGGTGCTGGAGGCGCTCGCCGAGCGCATCCCGGTGGTTCTCGCCTCGCGGGTGATGACCGGGCCGGTCTTCACCAAGACCTACGGCTATCCGGGGGCCGAGATCGACCTGATCGGCCGCGGCCTCGTGCCCTCGGGCTACCTCTCGGGCCTGAAGGCAAGGCTGCTGCTCGGTCTGCTGTTGCGCCAGACCCGTGATCGCGCTGTCATTGCCGAGGCGTTCGCGTCATACCGTTGAATCAGTGCCTGAAGCGCCGAACGAGAAGGGAGAAACGTCATGGCCGATCTGCTCGTCATCGAATATCCCACCGAGGAACGTGCCGAGGAGGTACGTCGGCGGCTGCTCGAGATGCAGAAGGAGTACCTGATCGAGCTCGGCGACGCGGTGGTCGCCGTCAAGCGGCCGGACGGCAACGTCAAGCTCAAGCAGCTGGTGAGCCCGGTCAAGGCCGGCGCCATGTCGGGCGTGCTCTGGGGGACGCTGATCGGCCTGCTCTTCATGATGCCGCTCGCCGGCGCGGCGGTGGGTGCCGCTAGCGGCGCCTTGGGCGGCAAGCTCGCCGATTTCGGCATCGACGACGCGTTCATGAAGGAGGCGTCGGCCAGCCTCAACTCCGGCAACGCCGCACTCTTCCTCTTGATCCGCAAGATGACGACGGAGAAGGTGATGGCGGAGCTGCAGGGATCGGGCGGCAAGATCATGCGCAGCTCGTTCGACGACGCCAAGGAGGCCCAGCTCCGTGCCGCCTTGCAGGAGGTGCACGCCGAGATGGCCGAGCAGGTCGAAGGCCAGGAACGAAGCTAGCTTGCCAGCCGCCGTTGCCTCGTGCGACGGTCGAGGCGAGACCACGGCAGCCGATCAGGCGCATCGGCTGCCGTTTTCGTTGGAGACGACCATGGCCGACCTCGACGCCGTTCTCGCCCGTATCGATGCCGACCTCGACCAGGCGCTCGAGCGGTTGTTCGCCCTGCTGCGGATCAAGTCGATCTCGACCGATCCGGCCTATGCCGCGGACTGCCGCGAGTGTGCCGAGTGGCATGTCGAGGATCTCCAGAGCATCGGCTTTGTGGCCACGCTGCACGACACCCCCGGCCACCCGATCGTCACCGGCCATGCCCGGGCGGCCGCTGGCCCCTCGGCGCTCTTTTACGGCCACTACGACGTCCAGCCCGTCGATCCCCTGGAGCTTTGGGACCACGACCCGTTCGCGCCCTTCATCGAGACGCGACCCGACGGCAGCCGGTGCATCCGGGCCCGCGGTGCCTCGGACGACAAGGGTCAGGTGATGACCTTCGTCGAGGCTTGCCGCGCCTGGAAGGCGGTCACAGGCGCCTTGCCGATCCCGGTCAGCATCGTCATCGAGGGCGAGGAGGAATCCGGCGGGGCCAGCCTGCCGCCCTTTCTCGAGGCCCATGCCGCCGAGCTGAAGGCGGATATCGGCCTGATCTGCGATACCGGCATGCTCGACCCCGAGACCCCGGCGATCACCACCATGCTCAGGGGGCTCTGTGGTGAGGAGATCGTCATCGAGGCGGCCGACCGCGATCTCCATTCAGGCCTCTACGGTTCGGCCGCGGCCAATCCCAACCACGTTCTCGCCCGCATCCTGGCCGACCTGCACGACGAGAATGGCCGGGTCACGATCCCGGGCTTCTACGACGGCGTGCGGGAGCTTTCGCCCGAGCTGAAGGCGACCTGGGACGATCTCCCCGTCGATGCCGCCGATTTTTTGGGGGCGGTCGGCCTCTCGGTGCCGGCGGGCGAGCAGGGGCGGTCGATCTTCGAGCAGGTCTGGTCGCGGCCGACGGCCGAGGTCAACGGCATGGGCGGCGGCTACCAGGGGGAGGGGTTCAAGACCGTGATCCCGGCCAAGGCCTCGGCCAAGGTCTCTTTCCGCCTCGTCTTCGACCAGGATCCCAAAGCGGTCCGCGAGGCGTTTCGCGCCTTCGTCCGCGCCCGCCTGCCCGCCGACTGCAAGGTGCGCTTCATCGAGCACGGCTCGGGCCGGGCCATCGGCTTTCCGGTCGATGCGCCGGCCTTCGGTCGGACCAGGGACGCGCTGACCGCCGAGTGGGGCAATGCCGCCGTCTTCATCGGCTCCGGCGGGTCGATCCCGGTCGCGCACGAGCTCGAGCAGAAGCTCGGCATGGACGTGGTGCTCACCGGCTTCGGGCTCGAGGACGACCGCATCCACAGCCCGAACGAAAAATACGAGTTCGAGAGCTTTCGCCGCGGCATCCGCTCCTGGGCCCGAATCATGGCGGCGCTGGCCGATCAGCGCTGAGCGGCAGCAAGGCGAGCGGGAGCTGACCCGATGACCCTGGCGCTCGTCCTGGCGCTGCTGGCTTCGGCCATCGTCATGTTCTTCATCAACCGGCCGCGCATGGACGTGGTGGCGGCGATCATGATGGCGGCCTTGCCGCTGACCGGCGTGGTGACCGTGGGCGAGGCGATTGCGGGCTTCGCCGATCCGAATATCGTCTTGATCGCGCTCTTGTTCATTCTCGGCGAGGGGTTGGTGCGCACCGGGGTGGCGCGGCGGCTGGGCGACTGGATCAACCAGCAGGCCGGCGGCAGCGAGACGAAGCTCGTGGCCCTCTTGATGATCGCGGTCGGCAGCTTGGGCTCGTTGATGAGCTCGACCGCGATCGTGGCGATCTTCATCCCCGTCGTGCTCAGGATCTGCAGGAATACCGGGACGGCACCGTCCCGGCTGATGATGCCGATGAGCTTCGCCGCCCTGATCAGCGGGATGATGACGCTGGTGGCCACGGCCCCCAATCTCGTCGTCAATGCCGAGCTGATGCGCCAGGGCGAGACCGGCTTCGGCTTCTTCACCATCACCCCTTTCGGCGTCGCCGTCCTGGTGCTGGGCACCGCCTATATGCTCGTCGCGCGACGCTGGCTGCCGAACCACGCGGGTGCCGAGGCCAGAGCCCGTCAGCGGCCGACCTTCCGCCTGCTGATCGATCGCTACAACCTGCACGAGCGCGAGTATCGGGTGCGCATCAAACCGGGCTCGAAGCTCGTCGGGCGCCGGCTGGAGCAGGTCGATCTCCGCGATGCCGGCATCAATCTTCTCGCCATCGAGCGGGGCGTCGGGCGTGGCAAGCGGCTGTTGCGGCCGGCCCGGACCAGTGAGCTGGTGACCGGCGACATTCTGCTCCTCGACGTGCGGGTGCCGGCGGTCGAGGTCGACACCCTGGCGCACGACTACGGCGTCGAGCTCTTGCCCTTGGGTGCCACCCACCGTCATCTCGTCGATTGCGCGCAGGATCTCGGCATGGTCGAGGCGATCGTCCCGGCGGAGTCCGGGCTCGTCGGCAAGACCGTGCTCGAGTCCCGGGTGCGCTCGGAATCCGGCCTCACCGTGGTCGGCCTCCGGCGTGGCCGGGCGGTGATCGGCGAGGGGCTGCTGGAGGAAAAGCTCCGGGTCGGCGACACGCTGCTCTTGATCGGCTTTTGGTCCGATATTCGGCCGCTGCAGCAGGATCCAGGCGAGCTCGTGCCGCTGGAGATGCCGGCCGAGCTCGACGACGTGTTGCCGGCCCACGACCGGGCGCCGCAGGCCCTGGGCATCCTGGCACTCGTGGTCGTGTTGATGGTGACCGGCATCGTCCCCAACGTCCACGCGGTCCTGATCGGTTGCCTGCTCCTGGGTCTCTTCGGCTGCGTCGACATGGCCAGTGCTTATCGCTCGATCAACTGGCAGAGCCTGGTGCTGATCGTCGGCATGATGCCGTTCTCGCTCGCCCTGCAGCGGACCGGCGGCGTCGATCTCGCGGCCTACGGCCTGCTCGAGCTCTTGGGCTACGGCTCGCCGCGGCTGGTGCTCGCGGTCATCTTCGTCATCACCGCGGTGCTCGGCATGTTCATCTCCAACACCGCGACCGCCATTCTCATGGCGCCGGTGGCGCTTGCCGTCGCCGCCGATCTGGGTGCTTCGCCCTATCCCTTCGCGATGATCGTGGCGCTGGCGGCGTCCACCGCCTTCATGACCCCGGTCTCCTCACCGGTGAACACGCTGGTGGTGGGGCCGGGCAATTACCGCTTCGGCGACTTCATCCGGATCGGCGTGCCGTTCAGCCTGGTCTCGCTGGTCACTTGTGTGCTGCTGGTGCCGGTGTTGCTGCCGTTCTCTCCGTAGGGGCGGCGGGTCGCTATTGCACGGTGTAGCCCTTGGCGGTCATGCAGCTCGTGAAGGCCTGGTTGTAGGCTGTCTGCTGCTGGGTGTAAGTCGCCTCGGCCGCCTGCGTTTCCCGTGCCACCTCGCGACGCTCCGTGCGCTGGCGGGCGCCACCGGCGGCAGCACCGAGCCTGGCCGCTCCCTCGGTCAGGTCCTCGACCTCGCGATCCGCCGCATCGGTGTTGCTCTCGCGGACCGCACCCGCCGCGGCACCGCGAGCGGCACCCCGTGCCCGCTCACCGGCCACAGGCTGGGCTGCTTGGGCGCTGGGTGGTGGGGCCGAGGGATTGAAGCCCGACTGGGCCACGGCCTGATTGATGCAGGCGGTCTGGTCGGCGGTGACCTGCTCGGCGGTTTGCCCGACGGTGGGCGTGACCGTGAGCTGCTGCGCCTGGGCACCGCTGGTGACGAGGGCGAGACCGAGGCAAACGGCAAAGGTGGTCGACGGTAGGCGGCTCATCGAAGGCTCTCCTCGCCCGGCGGGCATCACCCACCGATCTCTGGCGCGACCGACCTCGGGGATCGAGGCGGGCGCGGCGCGCGAACCGATCGATGCTAGCCCGAGTGCCGGACGGTTTCGAGGAGAATGAGGTGGCCAGCCGGTGCGGTGGGACGTCACGGTTCGGTTTGGTCAGCCGCCTTTGCCATCGCCGAGCCAGCCCTTGCGCTTGAACCACCAGAGGAGGGCGGTGGCGATGGCGGCCATGATGGCGAGGGCGAAGGCGTAGCCGAAGGGCCAGCCCAGCTCGGGCATGTTGAAGGGGTGGGTGGTGTCGAAGTTCATGCCGTAGAGGCTGGCGACGAAGCTCATCGGCATGAAGATGGTGGCGATGATGGTGAGCACCTTCATCACCTCGTTGAGCCGGGCACTCTGGCTCGAGAGGTAGACGTCGAGCAGGCCGGACGCGATCTCGCGGTAGGTCTCGACGATGTCCATGAGCTGGACTGCGTGATCGTAGGCGTCGCGCAGATAGGGGCGGGTGGTCGCGGTGACGACGCTGGTCTCGTCGCGCAAGAGGGCGCCCAGCAATTCGCGCAGCGGCCAGATGGCGCGGCGCAAGACGAGGAGGTCACGCTTGATGTGGTGGAGCTCTTCGACCTGGCGGCGGTCGGGGTCGGTGACGACACTGTCCTCGAGGGTCTCGATCGCCTCGCCCATGGTTTCGAGGACGGGGAAATAACCGTCGATCGCCGCATCGAGCAGGGCATAAGCGAGATAGTCGGCGCCGGTCTGGCGGATGCGGCCCCGGCCTTGGCGCAGCCGCTCGCGAACCGGCTCGAAGCAGTCGCCGGGTCGCTCCTGGAAGGTGAGGACCCAGTTCCGGCCCACGACCATCGAGACCTGCTCGCCTTCGACCGGGCCGTTCGCGTTCACCATGCGAAAGACGATGAAGAGGTGGCCCTCGTAGACCTCGGCCTTGGGGCGTTGGTGGGTATTGGTGATGTCCTCGACGGCCAAGGGGTGGAGGCCGAACTGGGCGGCTACGGCCTGGATCGCGGCATGGTCGGCGAGACCGACGACATCGACCCAGCGCACACCGCCTCGCGGGTCGAGCTTGGACAGGGCGGTGGGCTCGACGTTTCGCACCTCGTCCAATCCCTGTCCGGGCCGGTCCGGACCATAGCCGATGGCGGCGACCGTGGTCGCTGCCGCCGTCGGATCGGCGACGAGCAGGCCGGGTGCCGTGCCGGGGGCGGCCCGCTTTCGCAAGACCAGCCGGGATTTCTTACGCCGCATCGGCTCACCTCTGCAAAAACAGCGACCGAGCGCCGTCATAGCAGACCCAGCCGCGCCGCGAACCGCCGCAACGAGGCTGGATGAGCTGGTCGAGCGAAGCTTTTTCGGATCCGGCGCCATGACATGGGTTCCCTCGGGCCGGGACTTCGCGTCAAATGGCTGGAGGTCGCACAGCGGTCGCCGCCGCTCGCAGGCGGTCGGCTGGAGGGGTCGCCGAGAACGGGAGAGGCTGATGGCTCTGGACGAAACCGAGCTCGAGCGCTTTCGGGCGCGGCGACGGGCGGCGATCGGCGGCAGCGGCGGCGACAAGCTCGCCAAGCGGCACGCCAAAGGGCTCTGGAGTGCGCGCGAGCGGCTGCACTACCTCTTTCAGCCCGACACCTTCCAGGAGATCGGTGCCTGGGTGACCCATCAGTGCACCGCGTTCGGGATGGAGCAGACCCACGTGCCCGGCGACGGGGTGATCGCCGGCACGGGCTATGTCGACGGCCGGCAGGTGACGGCGGCGAGCCAGGACTTCATGGTGCTCGGCGGTTCGCTCGGCCGGATGCACGCCGAGCGCATGGTCCAGGGCATGGACCATGCGCTCAAGGTCGGCTCGCCTTTCGTGATGATCGCCGATTCCGGTGGGGCGCGGATCCAGGAGGGGGTGGACGCGCTCTCCGGCTACGGCCGGGTGTTCCGGCGC
>JAABSG010000101.1 GCA_011390475.1 Geminicoccaceae bacterium
TTCGGCGTGCCGTCTTGCCAATCCGCACGCCCTTCTGTTAAGCCCTCGACTCTGGTATCGTTTGACGAGATCATCAAGTTCGGGAGGCTAGCATGCAAAAGACAACAGCAACGACGGCCACGCGCCGCTCTCTGCTCAGGAAAAGCGCCGTCGCCGGTGGCGTCGCGGCCAGCTCGTTGATTGCCGCACCGGCGGTCGTCGGTCAGGCGCCGGTCGTCATGAAGATGCAGACGTCGTGGCCGGCGGCCGACATCTGGATGGATTTCGCCCGGGAATACACCACCCGTGTGGAGGAGATGTCGGGGGGCCGACTGACGGTCGATCTCTTGCCCGCGGGTGCGGTGGTCGGCGCCTTTCAGGTGATGGACGCGGTACATGACGGCGTCCTCGATGCTGCCCACACCGTACCGGTCTACTGGTACGGCAAGTCGAAGGCGGCGTCGTTCTTCGGCACCGGCCCCGTGTTCGGCGGCTCGGCGACCACCATGCTGAGCTGGTTCTATCAGGGCGGCGGTGCCGAGCTCTATCGCGAGCTGACCCAGGACATCCTCGGTCTCGACGTCTATGGCTTCATGGGCTTTCCGATGCCGGCCCAGCCGTTCGGCTGGTTCAAGCAGGAGGTGGACACGGCGGCCGACCTGCAGGGCTTCAAGTACCGCACCGTCGGTCTCGCCGCCGATCTGCTCCAGTCGATGGGGATGTCGGTAGCCCAACTGCCGGGCGGCGAGATCGTACCGGCGATGGAGCGTGGCGTCATCGACGCGTTCGAGTTCAACAACCCGTCGTCGGACCTCCGCTTCGGCTCGCCCGATGTCGCCAAACACTACTACCTCTCTTCCTATCACCAGGCTTCGGAAAGCTTCGAGTTCCTGTTCAATCGCGATTTCTTCGACGACCTGGAGCCCGATCTCCAGGCGATTGCAAAATATGCGGTCGAGGCCGCCTCGACCTCGAATACCGCACTCGCGATGGAGAACTACTCGAACGACCTGCAGCGCATCCGCGACGAGTTCGGGGTTGCGGTGCATCGGACCTCGCAGGACATCCTCCAGGCCCAGCTCCAGGCCTGGGACCAGCTGATCGCCGAACTCGAAGAGGACGATCTCTCCAAGCGGATCATGGATAGCCAGCGCGCCTGGGTCGAAAAGGTGACCTACTACGAGCTGATGAACGCGCCCGACTACGCGCTCGCCTACGAGCACTACTTCCCGGGTCGGCTCGCCCTCTGAGGCCGATCGAGCGATGAACGAGGAAACCGGCGGCCGCACGGTCGCCGGTTTCTTTGCGAGCACAACGCCCGGACCGGTTCTCTAGGCTGGTATCGGCGAGCATGAACAGAGGCTGATAGCGCCGTCATGGTAGGCTTCATCCGTTTCGCGGACACCCTGTCGGGAGCGTTCGGCAAGGCGTTCGCTTGGCTCATCATCCTGATGACGTTCGGCACCGCCTACGAGGTCTTCGTCCGCTACGTCCTCGGCAGCCCGACACCTTGGGCGCTCGACGTGTCTTTCATCATGTACGGTACGCTCTTCATGATGGGCGGGGCCTACACGCTGTCGCGCGGCGGGCACGTGCGCGGCGACTTCCTCTATCGCCTCTGGCAACCGCGTACCCAGGCCAAGGTCGACCTCTTTCTCTATATTTTCTTCTTCTTCCCGGGCGTCCTCGCCCTGGTATTCGCCGGCTGGAAATACGCCGCGCGCTCGTGGAGCTATGCCGAGGTCAGCGTCAACAGCCCGGCCGGCATCCCGATCTTCCAGTTCAAGACGGTGATCGTCGCCGCCGGTATCCTCCTGGTGATCCAGGGCATCGCCCAGGTCTGCCGCTGCCTGCTCTGCATGCGTGACAATGTCTGGCTCCAGGCCGACGAGGACGTGCAGGAGACCGAGAGCCTGTTGCTGAAGAAAGCGACCGAGGCGGAAACCCGGCCGGGAGGCCACGTATGACCGACCCCCAGGTCGCCCTGTTCATGCTGGGGCTGTTCATCTTCCTGGTTTTCCTCGGCTTTCCGATCGCCTTCACCCTCATGGCGATGGGCATCGCCTTCGGCTACTACGCCTATTTCGATCCCAGTCGCATGTGGCGCAGCTACAACCGGCTGGACGAGACCGCGTCCTGGTGGGACGGCGTCAGTCTCTGGGTCGAAGGCTTCTTCAACAGTCGCATTTTCGATTTGTTCATCAATCAGACCTACACGGTGATGTCCAACGAGGTGCTGACGGCGGTGCCGTTGTTCCTCTTCATGGGCTACATCGTCGAGCGCGCCAATATCGTTAACCGGTTGTTCTCCACGCTCAACATCGCGTCGAAGAACGTGCCCGGCTCGATGGGTGTGGCCGCGTTGGTCACCTGCGCGCTCTTCGCCACCGCCACCGGCATCGTCGGGGCGGTGGTCACGCTGATGGGGCTCTTGGCGTTGCCGGCGATGCTGAAGGCGCGCTACGAGCCGTCCTTCGCCTCGGGCATCATCTGCGCCGGTGGCACGCTCGGCATCCTGATCCCGCCTTCGATCATGCTGATCGTCTATGCGGCATCCTCCGGCGTCTCGATCGTCCGCCTCTATGCCGGAGCACTCCTGCCGGGCTTGGTGCTGGTCGGTCTCTACCTCGTCTACGTGGTCGGCCGCTCGATCGTGCAGCCGAGCGTCGCTCCGCGACCGACCGACGAAGAGGTTCCGGACGTGCCGATGGGGCAGCTCGTGGTCATGCTGATGACCTCGTTCTTCCCGCTGGCCTTTCTCATTTTGGCGGTGCTGGGCTCGATCCTCTTCGGCCTCGCGACACCGACCGAGGCAGCATCGATCGGTGCCTTGGGCGGCATCGTCCTGGCGGCGGCCTATGGTGCCCTGACCTATGATCGCTTGCGCGAGTCCGTCTATCTCACGGTCCGCACCACGGCCATGGTCTGCTGGCTCTTCGTCGGCTCTTACACCTTCTCCTCGGTCTTCTCCTACCTCGGTGGCGAGCACCTGATCTCGGAGTTCGTCGGCGGTCTCGACATCACGCCGCTGCAGTTCCTCATCATGGCGCAACTGATCATCTTCTTGCTCGGCTGGCCACTGGAATGGTCGGAGATCATCATCATCTTCGTGCCGATTTTCTTGCCGCTGCTTGCCATCTTCAACATCGATCCACTCTTTTTCGGTATCCTCGTCGCCTTGAATCTGCAGACCTCGTTCCTCACCCCGCCGATGGCGATGTCGGCGTATTACCTCAAGGGCATAGCACCGCCCGAAGTGCGCCTGACGCAGATCTTCGCGGGCGTGCTACCGTTCCTCTTCATGGTTTTCGTATCCATGGTCATCGTCTACAACTTTCCGCAGGTCGTCTTCTATCTGCCGCAGTTGTTCTATGGCCGCTGAACGGACCATACCGCTCGGCGATGCCGTGGCGCTACGTGACGGACTCGTCCGGGGTAGTCTGCGCGCCGTCGAGGTGACCGAGGCGGCACTCGCTCGGATCCGCGAGCGCGAGCCTGCCGTGGCGGCCTGGGCCTGGCATGATCCCGATTTCGCCCGGCATCAGGCGAAAGCGCTCGACGACTTCAGGGCGAGCGGTCGACCGATCGGCCCGCTGCACGGGCTGCCGGTGGGGATCAAGGACATCATCGATACCGTCCGTATTCCGACCGAGAACGGCACGGCCATCGACCGCGGCAGGGTGCCCGTCGCCGATGCCGCGGTGGTCGAGAAGCTCAAGGCCGCGGGTGCGGTGATCATGGGCAAGACGGTGACCACCGAGCTCGCCCTCTTCGCGCCGTCGAAGACCAGGAACCCGGTCGATCCCGAGCGCTCGCCGGGCGGCTCGTCGGCGGGCTCGGCCGCGGCGGTCGCGGCCGGGATGGTGCCGTTTGCCATCGGCAGCCAGACGGCGGGCTCGGTCATCCGCCCGGCGAGCTTTTGCGGCACGGTCGGCTTCAAGCCGACCTTCGGCTGCATTTCGCGGCGTGGCGTGCTCGCCCAGGCGCCGAGCCTGGACACGCTCGGTGTGCTGGCGAGCGATGTTGCCGCTGCGGCGATGCTCGCCGAGGTGCTCTTCGGGCACGATCCGAACGACCCGGCAACCGCACCGGCGCCGCCGCCGAGGCTCCTGGACACTGCACTTTCCGAGCCGCCCTTGCCGCCGGTTTTCGCTTTCGTCCGAACGCCTTATTGGGACCGGGCCGACGACAGCGTCCGAACGGCGTTCGAGGAACTCGTGGCGCTGCTCGGCGATCAGTGCTTCGCGGTCGAGCTGCCGGCGGTCTTCGCCGAGGCCGACACGATCCGCCAGCGCATCCAGTTCGCCGAGCTCGCCAAGTGCTACTACGGCTACGCGCGGCGTGGTTTCGACCTGCTTTCACCGGAAATGCAGGGGGCTATCGAGCGGGGCAACGCCACGTCGGCCCGTGACTACATCGCGGCGCTCGACTGGGCCGCTGTCCTGAATGCCGGGCTCGACGAGATCTTCCAGCGTTGCGATGCAATTCTCACGCCCGCAGCACCGGGACCGGCGCCGGCCTTCGCCGAAGGGACGGGCGATCCCGTCTTCAACGCGCTCTGGACCTTGTGTCGTACTCCGGCCGTGACCGTGCCCGTGTTCGAGACCGAGGCCGGGCTGCCGATGGGGGCTCAGCTGGTCGGCCGGCGTGGCGACGACGGGCGGCTGCTGCGCACTGCACGCTGGCTCGCGAACTTCGTCACCACACGCAACCCCGAGGAGTGACGCGATGCTCGAGCGCATCCTCAGTTTCCTGGCCTTGTTGATGCTCTGCGGTTTTCTCGGCATCCTTCTCTGGAATGTTCCGCGGCTCGACCTCGGCGTGGTGATCGTGCTCACCCTGCTGCTTGCTGGCGTCGATCTGCTGTTCCGACGGGGCCCGAAATCCGGGCCCTGAGTAGCGTCTGACCTGCTGTCGGGGTTTTCACTGCCGAGGTGCTTCGCGGCGAGGCGCTTCGCGGCGAGGGGCCAGCGCCGAGGGCATGCCGCCTGATCAGGCGGCTTCGTCCAGGCAAAGCCCCGGCACCTCGGCCGCCGGTACGGGCCGGCTCTTCAAGAAGCCCTGCCACTCGTCGCAGCCGAACGCGTCGAGCATCTGCAGCTGGACCACGTCCTCGACCCCTTCGGCGACCACCCGCATGCCGAGCCCATGAGCGAGCCCGATGATCGCCTTGGCGAGCGTCGCGTCCCTGGGCTTCTTGGTCATGTTGCGCACGAACGAGCGGTCGATCTTCACTCGTTGCACCGGAAAGCGCTGGAGATTGCTCAGCGAGGAGAAGCCGGTGCCGAAATCGTCCAGCGCCAGGCTGACGCCCAGCCTGTGCAATTTGTGGATGGCGCGTTGCGTGCGCCGGTCGGCATCGATCAAGGCCGTCTCGGTCAGCTCGAGCTCGAGCTTCTCCGGCGCGAGACCAACCGCATCGAGAAAACGGCGGATCTGACCAACGAGGTCGCCGCGCCTGAGCTGCAGCGGCGAGATGTTGATGGCGAGGCGGCCGGGAACGAAATCTCGCCGGCGCCAGCCGTCGAGGTCGAAGGCCGTGCGATCGAGCAGGAGGGTGCCCAGATCGCCGATCATGCCGCAATCCTCGGCGAGGCCGATGAAGCGGTCGGGCGGGACCGCGCCGCGCTCGGGGTGCGTCCAGCGCATCAAGGCCTCGAACCCGACGACCCGCCCGGTCTCGACCTCCAGTTGCGGCTGATAAACCAGGCTGAGCTGTGCGGCACCCAGCGCCCGTCTGAGGTCGTTCTCGAGCTTGACCCGCTCGACAGCGTCACTCTGCAGGGCCGCATCGTAGAGACGATAGGTGTTGCGGCCCTGCGATTTCGCCCAATAGAGCGCCATGTCGGCATGCCGGAGCAGGCTGTCCTGGTCATCGGCGTCGCTCGGATAGAGGCTGATGCCGAGGCTGGCCGTGACGCGCAATTCGTGCCCTTCGATCCGCATCGGTGTTTCGAGGCTGTTCATGATCTTGCGAGCCGGCACCGTCGCATCGTGCGGCCGCCGCAGGCCGCGCAGGATCATGATGAACTCGTCGCCGCCCATCCGCGCCACCGTGTCCTCGGCGCGCACCGCCTGCCTGAGGCGCTGGCCCAGCTGGACGAGGAGGGCATCGCCCATGGCGTGGCCGAGGCTGTCGTTGATCGCCTTGAAGCGATCGAGATCGAGAAAGGCCACGGCCACGACCTCGTTCGAGCGCCGGGCGTGTTCGAGGATCTGCTCCAGCCGCTCGTTGAAGAGGGCGCGGTTGGGCAGGCCGGTCAAGGGATCGTGGGTCGCCTGATGGAGGATGACGGCCTGGGCCTCTTTTTGCCGTGTCAGGTCGCGCAGGGAGGCCACGTAGTAGCGCCGGCCGTCGAACTCGGCTCGGCTGATCGAGATCTCGAGCGGAAACCGCCGGCCGTCGCCACGGCGTCCGGTGGTCTCGAAGGCCTGGCCCTGCGCCCGCTCCAGAAGCTCGGCCATGTGGCAGGGCTGGTCCTCTGGTGCGGCCAGGAGAGCGCTCATCGGCTGGCCCCGCAGCACGCTCTTGGACACCGCGAAGAGCCGTTCGGCCGCTGGATTGGCGCTGTCGATCTGCCCGGCTTCGTCGAAGGTGACGATGGCCTCGGTGACCGAGCCCATGATCGTCCGCAGCCGCGCCTCGCTGCGATCGAGAGCGGCCTTGCGGGTCACCGCATCGGTGATGTCGGTATAGATGCTGACGGTGCCACCGTCCTCCATGCGCGACTCGCTGACCGCGATGTGGCGGCCGTCCAGCAGGGCAAAGGTGCAGGTGCCACCATCCCGCCGGCAGGCGATGCGCTCCTCCTTCCAGGCGGCGAAGGCGGCATCGTCGAGGGCCAGGAGCGGCCGCGTGCGCCGATCGAGAAGCTCGCTGAACGGGAGATTGATCGCCGAGGTGTCGATATTCCGAAAAAACTTGCGGAACCGCCGGTTCGACAGCACCAGCCGGTCCTCGGCATCCCAGATGGCAAAACCCTCGCTCATCGCCTCGGTCGGCAGGGTCAGTCGGTCGTGGGCCAGACGAAGCGCGCCGAGATTGTCGGTGAGCCGATCGAGCATGCCGTTGACCGCCCGTCCGACCCGGGCGATCTCGTCGTCACCGACGATTTGCGCTCGGGCGCTGATGTCGCCACTGCTGATCTGGTCGGCGGTAGCGGCGAGGCGGGCGAGGCGGTGGGTCAAGAGATGGCCGAACCAGTAGGCGGAGAGTGCCATCAGCACCATGCCGAAGGCAGCGACCAGGGCACCGCGGCGATAGGCATCTTGGAAGCTGTCGTGGAGAGCAGCGTCGCTGGAGGTGACGACCAGCGTGCCCAGCGGGTGCTCGCCGGCCGCGACCTCGATGACCCAGTGGCCGCCACTGGTCCCGGTTTCCGGCGGCTCGATCGTTTGCCCGATGCGCGCCGGGTTCTTGCCCGCGACCACCCGGCCAGCGAGATCCAAGAGCAGCATGTCGGCGAACCGGCGCGAGCTTTCCGTCCGGGCGACGAAGACCTGCAACTCGGTGTAATCGTCGGTCAACAGCGCCACCCGACCGAGATCGGTCAAGAGAGTGACGACGTGCTGATCCGCCCGTTGCCAGAGCTCGACCTGGCTCGCCAAATGCTCCTTGAGCGTGAAGAACAAGAGTGCGGCGCAAAGGGCGAGCTGCAAGGCGAAGATCACGAGCACGATGCGCCACCGCAAGGAGAGTCCGAAGCGCTTCATCGGTCGAGGGCTTGGCGCAGATCGGCGGTGTCGTACTCACCGGGCACGATCGGCACGATGCCGCGCCAGCCGAGCCGGGCCAGCAGCCGACGGCCCTCGGCCGAGGCGTTCCAAGAGATCAGCGTCCGCTCCAGCTGGCGCAGGCCAGCCTCGCGGAGCCTGCCATGGCCGACGAACAGGATGCCCGGGATCGCCGTCGTCTCGAACTTGGCCTCGAGGGCGACGGACGGGAATTTGGCGAGCTGGCCCAGCGCGAAGCCAGGTAAGGCGCAGACCGAAGTCCGGCCGGCCACGACAGCGTGCAGACAGGCGGTCTTGGTTCGGTAATGCGCCAGCGTCACGCCATCCGGCCCGTCGAGCCCGAGCCTTTGGAGTTCGAGTGCCACCAGCTTGGCGACGGCGGAGAGCGCCGGCGGGACGGCGATGGTCTGACCTCGCAAGTCGGCGAAACCGGCGATGTGCTGCGCCGCTGGGCCGACGATCACTCCGGCCAGATCCTCCTGCAGTCTGGCGAGCGGGCGGTAGTCCTGGATCGCTGCCACGTCGGCGTAGAGAAACGGATGGAGCAGGGCGACGTCGTAGCGGGCCTCGAGCAAGGCCGCCAGAAAGGCCGGAAAGCCGCCCTTGGTCTGCAGGCTGACCGGCCGCTCGACGACCCGCGCCAGCGCTGTCGCCATCGGCCCGAACTGGCGACCGATTTCCAGCGCCGGCAAATAGGGAAACACCCCGAAAGTGAGCGGCGCAATTGTCGGCAGATCGCTGCTCGCGTGGCGCGGCACGGCTGCGGCACCGAGGCCGAGGGCCAACCGATCGAGCAGCCGGCGTCGCGTCAGGGCAGGGCGCGGATTGCGGGCAGGGCCTATCACCGTCACTCCATCATTGGTCGCCGACCCCGACAGAGGTTTGTTTTGGTCACCTTAGCCGCGCCGAAGTGCGGCAAAAAGAAAAACTTCAAGTTGATTTGGTCGCGGTGCGGCGGTGCGGGGACTTCAAGTCCGGCCGGCACTGGCTTATCCACCACGCACCCACGTGTGTTCCGCCATTCGGAGAATCTCGATGTCGTCCACCGCCCGTCCGCGCCGCTCGGTCCTCTATATGCCGGGCTCCAATCCGCGCGCTCTGGCCAAGGGCCGCGAGCTGCCGGCCGATACTCTGATACTCGATCTCGAGGATGCGGTGGCCCCGGACGCCAAGGCGGCGGGGCGGGCGGCGATCCGCGAGGCGCTGGCCCTGAAGGCCGCCTACGGGCATCGCGAGATCGCGGTCCGGGTCAACGGGCTCGATACCGAATGGGGCCATGCCGACCTCACCGCCATGGCGACCGCCGGTGCGGATGCCATCCTCCTGCCCAAGGTCGAGAGTGCGGATATGGTGCGCCGGGCGGTGGCCGTCCTCGCTGCCGCAGGGGCGCCGGCCGAGCTTCCCATCTGGTGCATGATGGAGACGCCGCGCGGTGTCCTGCATGCCGAGGCCATCGCCGATGACCCACGGGTCGGCTGCCTGGTGATGGGTACGTCCGATCTCACCAAGGACCTTTTGGCGCAGCACACCGCGACGCGGCTGCCACTGCTGCCGTCCTTGGGCATCTGCCTGCTCGCCGCCCGGGCGGCCGGGATCGCCATCGTCGACGGGGTCTATCTCGATCTCGACGACGCCCCGGGCTTTGCCGCTGCGTGTACGCAGGGCCGCGAGCTCGGCTTCGACGGCAAGACGCTCATCCACCCCAAGCAGATCGAGGCCGCCAACGACGCGTTCGGACCCTCGGCCGAGGCCGTGGCGTTGGCCCGCCGGCAAATCGCCGCCTACGCGGCAGCGCTCGAGGCCGGGCAGGGGGTGGCGGTGCTCGACGGCAAGCTGGTCGAGAATTTGCACGTCGAGGAGGCCAAGCGGCTCGTTGCCCTGGCCGAGCACATCACGCAGCGCGGCGCCTGAAATCCATCGACTTCAGGTGAGCAGGGCTTCAGGCGAGCAGGCGATACTCGAGCTTCTCGCCGCGGGTGATCATGACGCCCTTCACCCAGTTGCCCGCCGCATCGAACCAGATGTCGCCGTTGCGGCCGGATTCGGCGTCGACGGTGTAGCGCTCGGCGGCGATCCGGGCGCCACCCACCTCGATTTCTTCGGCGCCGGAATGCCGGGCGGCGAGGCCGGTGAGCTCGGCGCGCTGGAGATCGACCAGCGCGCGCTGGCGGACGATCGCCAGGTTCCAGAAGGCGATATCGGTCATCGTGCCGAGCGGCACTCGGAGCACGCGGTTATCGACTCCGCCCTGAACGCTCAGATCGTCGCCACTGGCATTGAGCATGGTTTCGCTCTTCGTGCCGTTGTCGTTGGTGGTGACGCTGCTGCGGACGAGGAGGCCATCGTGCCACTGCTCGCGAGCGTGCTGCTCGAACCGAAACGCGGTGATGAAGGCGACTTTGACGGCGATGTCGATGTCGGTGCTGACCTCGAGCCCGTTGGCCGTGATCGAAAAACGGACGTCGTGGCGACCGATATCGTCGCCGTCACGGAGGATGGCGAAGCTGCGGTCGAGCGGCATCACACTCGCGGCCCCGGCGTTCGGGGAGACCAGCCAGGCAATGCCCGCGCCGGCGACACAAGCGGACGTGAAGCCCCGCCTGGACCAACCACTTCGACACATCGTCAATCTCTCTTGGCTTCGAGCCTCGATCACTCGGCAACTCCATTCCGCTGCATCACCCAGCGGCAAACTCCTTTGACGATCCGTCAGACCGTCGCTGACTGGACGAACCCGGGCGGCGGTGGCACCGTTTCCGGACTTTCCTCGATCGACGTCACCTGGGCCAGCCTCGGCCCATCGTGGCAGCGCTGGATCAAGGCCCGCACCGCAGACTCGTCACCGGCGAGCAAGGCTTCGACCGTCCCATCGGCACGGTTGCGCACCCAGCCGTCGACCGCGTGCGCCAAGGCTTGGTCGACCAACCACCCGCGGTACCACACACCTTGGACCCGACCATGGATCCGTAAGCGCACCACCATCCACACCTCGTCTTTACCAGCGATTAATGTTGCTTGACGCGTGGCACGGCGCAAGCCGAACCGGTCGACCGGTGGTCGTTGGGATGCTGATTTGTTAACTGTGTCACCCGGTAGTCACCAATCCGCCTTCGATCGACGAGCGCGGCTTTTCAGGGCGTCATCTGGCCAGCGAGCGGTTCACCTCCAGGTTGGGCCATTGCCACTGGGATCCCTCGACAAGCCGACCAACCTCTTGCACAGTCGATGACCGAACTGGCGCGTCACGATCCTTCGGAGCGAGCACCTCTTGTCGACCGAACCGCCATCTCTTGCCGCGAGGCTCGAGCAAACCGGGCCGCTGCACTGGCGTGAGGCTGCACGCCTGACCGCGCGGATTGCCCGGACGCTCGACCGCCTCCACGCACAAGGTGCCGCGCATGGCGGCATCGAGCCGCTGACCGTGCTGTTCGTCGGCGGCACCGTCCGGCTCGCCGACCCCTTGCCGCCCGAAACCCGCCACGCGAGCTTTATCGCGCCCACCGTCTCGGCAGGCGAGCCCGCCAATCGGCAGTGCGATTTCTTTGCCCTCGGCCGCACCATGGCGGTCATGGTGACGGCTGACCGGCAGGTGTCCCTCGATCTCTCGCCGGCACGTTTGCCGCCACCGCTCCTGGCGGTCCAGCGCCGGCTCGTCACGGCCGATGCGGCCGCCGGCTACGGTTCCGGCAACGACATCGCCGCGGCCCTGGAACTGGCGATCGCCGCGAGCGAAGGCTTCGCCACCGTCACGCCGGAGTCGCCATCGCCGCCGAACCCGCCGTGCGGCATGGACGAGCCGCCGCAGACCCCGGCCCAGGATTTTTCACCGGCGCCATTGGCCTCACCCGTGGCACCACCGACTGCACCGGTGCTGCGGCGTCGCCGGCGGCGACCTCGAGCTGTCGGGGCCCTGCTGGCGCTGTTGGCGCTGGGCGGCCTCGCGGTGCTGTGGCTGCGCCCAGTCGGCGAAGTTGCGCTCGAGCGGCAAGCGGTCACGAGCGAGTCCCTGCCGCCAGCGCCGGCGCCAGCGGGTCTGCAGGCCGATCTCGAGCCCGATGCCGACGCACCGTCGAGCGAGGCCGTGGTCGCCGACGAGTTGCCGCTCGAGCAGGTGCTGGCGGCGCTGCCGGACCTGCCCTCGGCGGCGCCAGCGGCCGAGCCCTCGACGATGGAGGCCATCGACTCCCTGCTCAGCGAACTGAAAGAACGGCCGTGTACCAGGCTGGAGGTGGAGCCGACCACGGTCGGCCTACGCTTGGTGGGGAGCACGACCAGCCCCACGGGGCGAACCGAGATCTTGGCCGCCATCGGCACCCTCGAGGACATCGACAACGTGAGGTTCCGGCTCGACGAGGCTGGCAGCTTCTGCCGGCTCTACGACATGCTGGCGGCGCACGCGGAGTCCGCGATGCCGCGGCTCGCCGATCTCTTTCCGTCGCGCGCCGACTATCGGCTGGCGGCTTCCGAGCCCTTGGTTCTGCGGGTGCTCACGCCCGATTTCCCGAGCCATCTGACGGTCGACTACTTCACCGCCGACGGCATGGTCGTGCATCTGGAGATGCGCCAGGCCGAGGCGCCGCCGTTGCCGCCGGTGGAGGCGGTCTGGATCGGTGATCCCGCGGACGGCCAGTGGCTGACGATCGCCGAGCCTTTTGGCGAAGAGCTGATCGCCGTGATCGCCAGCCGCGAGCCGCTGTTCGCCGAGCCGCGGCCCAGGATCGAGTCGGCCGAGACCTACCTCGATGCCCTGGAGGCGGCCTTTGCGGCCCAGGTGAACAAGCCCGAGGCGTCCACGATCGCCATCCGGACGATCCCGGCCGGGCCTTGAGGGAGAGCCCGTCACCCGACTGTCGAAATCCTTGTGCGGTCGTGGCCGTGGCATATGCTCATTGCGTTCTCGAACGATCCGGAGTCGGCAATGTTCGCATCTGCTCTGCAGCCGCACGAGCTGGAAGACACGACCCGGGCGGAGGAGGAGCCGAAGCTCCGCACCGGCTTGATCGAGGCGCAGCTCGAGCTGCGCAATTCCGCCTGCTGCTCGCTGCTGGTGGTGCTCGCCGGACCGGACGGCGCGGGCAAGGGGCCGCTACTCTTTCGCCTCTACGAGTGGTTGGATTCCCGCACGCTCCGGACCAATGCCTACCATCTGCCGACCAAGGCCGATAAACGCCGGCCGCCGTTCTGGCGCTACTGGCGAGATCTGCCGGCCAGAGGCGAGATCGGGGTGGTGGTCGGCTCGTGGTACAACGAGGTGCTGCTCAGGGCCGCGGACGGGCTGGACGACAGGGACACCTTTCACCGCAATCTGCACCGGATCAACGCGTTCGAGGCGATGCTGGTGGCCGAGGGCGTCAAGCTCTTGAAGGTGATGCCCTTCATCGCCGAGGACCTCGAGCAGAAACGGCGCAAGGTCCTCGAGCGAAAGGCGCGCCAGTTCGAGCGGCATGTCCTCGACGATTGGGGCAAGGGTAGTCTCCGACGCCAGCAGATCCGCCCGGTGGCCGAGGAGGCGGTCAGACTGACCAGCACCGACGCCGCCCCCTGGCTCGTCCTGCCGGCGGCCGACCCCGATTACCGCGATATCGCCTTCGGCCACATCGTCCTCGAAACGCTTCAGCGCAACCTCGCCGGCGATGGTGGCGAGCAGCCCACCGCGGCACCCGCGATCATCCCCAGCTATGCCAGAAAAAATCGGCTCGACGACCTCGATCTCGGCCTCAAATTGAAGAAGCGAGACTATTTCGATCGTCTCGATACGGCCCAGGGCAAGCTGTTTCGGCTGTCGGCGCACAAAGCCCTGCGGCAGGTGCCGGTGGTCATCGTTTTCGAAGGCCACGATGCGGCCGGCAAGGGGGGCAGTATCCGCCGCATGGTTTATGCGCTCGATCCGAGAAGGTTCACCGTGCACTCGATCGGCGCCCCCAGCGACGACGAGAAGAGCCGACCCTATCTCTGGCGGTTCTGGCGGCGGCTGCCCGCGCCGGGGCGGATCGCCATTTTCGATCGTTCCTGGTACGGCCGGGTGCTGGTCGAACGGGTCGAGGGGTTCTGCACCGAGGCCGAATGGCTGCGGGCCTACGGTGAGATCAACGCCTTCGAGGAGCAGTTGGTCGAAAACAATCACGTGCTGGTCAAGTTTTGGCTGGCGATCAGCAGGGGCGAGCAGCTCGAGCGATTCGAGGAACGCCAGAATACTTCGTTCAAGCAGTACAAGATCACCGACGACGACTGGCGCAACCGGGCCAAGTGGGACGAGTACCATCAGGCGATCGGCGACATGCTGGACCGCACCAGCACCAGCTATGCGCGCTGGACGCTGATCGAGGCCGAGGACAAGCGCTACGGCCGGGTCAAGGTGCTGGAGACGCTGATCGCGGCGCTCGAGGCGCGCATCGACGCCAGCTGACGACCTACTGTCGGCTCATTATTGGCGGATTAATAGAAAGTAATAAAGTAATAAAATTTGACTTATCGAAATAAATAGCGCTTTCTAATGCCAGGAAG
>JAABSG010000102.1 GCA_011390475.1 Geminicoccaceae bacterium
ATCATGGCTCCGGCTCGCATCCGCGCGCCGACACAAGATACCGGAGGGGCGCGGGGAGGCGCCGCCTCCCCGATTCTTCCACCCTGCTGGCCCCCTGGCTCAGCCGTCGCCCGTGCCGACGCGGTCCTTGTGCCAGAAGACGAAGGTGCGCTGCACCCAGACGACGAAGGCGAAAAGCGCCAGGCCCACGAGGCTGAGATAGAGAATGAGAGAGAAGACGCGGGGCGTGTTGAGCTGCGAGGCGGCGATCCGGATCAGCTCGCCGAAGCCCTTGCCGCCGCCGAGGAATTCGCCGGTGATAGCGCCAGCCATGACGCCTACGGCGCCGATCTTGAGGCCGGTGAAGAAGTGCGGCAGGCCGGTCGGCAGCTTCATCTTCCATAGCGTCTGCCAGCGCGACGCGCCCATCGTCTTGAACAACATCCGCGCGTTCGCGTCGGCGGCATGCAGGCCGGCGGCGGTGCCGACGACGATCGGGAAGGTGGCGATGAAGGCGGCGAGCGCCACCTTCGACGCGATGCCGAAGCCGAGCCAAGCCACGAACAGGGGGGCGAAGGCGACCTTGGGCATAGTGTCGATGGCGACCAGATAAGGCATGATCGCACGCTCGCCGAAGGCCGTCTCGCCGACGATGACGCCCAAGGTGAAGCCGATGGTGATCGCCAGGATGAAGCCGTAGATCACCTCGAGCACGGTAATCCCAAGCGCGTCCAGCATGTAGCCGCGGCCGATCAGATTCTGGCCGACGAGGATCAGGTCGAAAAACGTCTCGCCCGGGGTCGGCAGGATGATCGGCGAGACGAGGCCGAGCCGGGTCACGAGCTCCCAGAGCCCGACGAAGACGAGAAAGACGAAGAGCATCGAGATGGACCGTGGGACGCGATCGATCCAGCTGACCTCCTCGGCCCAGACGGTGTCGGCGCCGGTATCGCCGGCGGGGTCGCGCACGGCGTTCGACAGGCGATCGCTCAAATGAAGGCCTCCTTGTCGAGCCGCCCGCGGATTCGCGCGACCAATTTGCCGAACTCGGGCGTGGTGATCATCTCGAGCGTGCGCGGCCGCGGCAGGTCGATCGGCACCGCCTCGGCGATGCGGCCGGGCCGAGGCGCCAGCACGTAGACCACGTCCGAGAGGATCACCGCCTCCTGGATCGAGTGGGTGACGAGGAAGGCCGTGGCGTGGCGGTCGATGCAGATCCGCTGCAACTCCATGTTCATGAAGTCGCGGGAGAGCTCGTCGAGCGCGCTGAAGGGCTCATCGAGCAACAGGACGGCAGGCTCCGTCACCAGCATCCGGCAGATCGCCGCACGCTGCGCCATGCCGCCGGAAAGCTCGTTCGGATAGGCCTGCTCGAAACCCTCGAGGCCGACCAGAGCGAGGAGCGCCTTTGCCTGCTCCTCGGCGGCCCGGGCCGCCGCCCGGCCGCCCTGGATCTCGATCGGCAGAACGACGTTCTCGATGGTCGTGCGCCAGGGAAAGAGCGTCGCCTGCTGGAACATCATGCCGATGTCGCGTCGGGGACCGGTCACCGGTCGGCCGGCGAGGACGACTCGACCGCGGCTCGGCGGAATCAGCCCCGCCATGATCTTCAAGAGCGTGGACTTGCCGCAGCCCGAGGAGCCGATCACCGAGGAGAAGCTGCCTTTGGTCAGCGTCAGGCTGATGCCCTCGAGGGCATGGATGGCGTTGCGGGCGTAGGTCTTGCCCACGCCCGAGAGCTCGTAGACGGCCTCGCCCGGGCGCAGCTCACCGGGCGAGGTCGGAGTTGGCGTTGCCGCCATCAATTGATGCCGGCGTTCCAGGTCTCGACGAACTCGTTGGTGTAGGCGGCCGAGAGGTCGTCGAGCGGTTCCTCGATGTCGCCGCCGGCGAGCATGCTCTCCTGCCACTCTTCCCAGACTTCCGGTGGCTGGTAGCCGAGGCCCATGCTGTCGTCGATCGGGATGGTCTTCGAGCGGACGGCGGTGAAGAGGGCGGAGGCGAACTCCGGATCCTCGCTTTCCTGCGGGTTGCCGGCGGCCAGGTGGCCGAGCACTGTCTCGCGGTTGGCGTCGTCGAGCGCGAAGGCGTGGCCGCGGGCGAAGGCACGGCCGAACTTCTCGACCAACTCCGGGTTCTCGCGGATCAGTTCGCCGGTGGTGGCCAGGCCGTTGCCGAAGAAGCGGGCATATTCCGCGGGCGTGATGTCGCGCACCGCGACGCCGCGCTGGTTGAGGATCGCCGCATCAGCGGTCGAGGCCGCATAGGCCGAGATGTCGCCACGAGTGAAAGCGGCGGTGGCGGGACCACCGTCGCCGACCGTCAGGAACTCGAAGTCTTCGCCCTCGGTCATGCCGGCGCCGAGCAGAACGTTGCGTGCGAAGCCGACCTCGGCACCATCCGCCGTGCCGGTGCCGATGGTGGTGGTGCGGAGATCCTCGATCGCCTGATAGTCGCTCTCCTCCTCGACCACGATGCCGAAGTTGGAGCGTGCCGCGACATTGTAGATGAAGACCACGTCGACCCCGCGCGACCGGGCGGCGATTACCGGCCCAGGCCCCGGGCGGCCGAAATCCGCCTGCCCTGCCGAGAGTGCCTGCAGCACGGCAGCCGAGCCGTTTAGCGATTCGACGGTCACCTCCAGGCCCTCGTCGGCGAAGTAGCCTTCGCCGATCGCCACGAACACGGGAAAGGAGTTGATCGCCGAAGGGCTCGGCTGGACGAAGGTGACCGAGGTCGCGTCTTGCGCTGTGGCCGGTGCCGCGATCCAGGCCACCAAGGCCAGGGCGGCCACGGTGGTACCGAAAGTCTGGTTGCAAAGCCTCTCGATGGACATGTCGGTCTCCCTTGATCGGTTCGTTCTTGCTCGTTTCGTCTACGCCCGGCCATTCACGACCGGGTTCTCCAAGCGCCCGATGCCGTCGATCTCGCAGGTGACGACGTCGCCGGATCGCAAGAAGCAGGGCGGGTCCATGGCGTAGCCGACGCCCGAGGGCGTGCCCGTCGCGATGACGTCGCCGGACTCCAGCGTCAGCCCGGCGGAGAGCGAAGCGATCAGGGTCGGAATGTCGAAGATCATCTGCGCCGTGGTCGAGTCCTGCCGGGTCTCACCATTGACCCGAAGCCGAATGCCGAGTCTGGTCGGATCATCGATCTCGTCTGCGGTCACGATCCAGGGACCCATGGGGCAGGAGCCGTCGAGGCCCTTGCCCTTGAAATACTGGCCGCCATGACGCCGTTGCACGTCGCGGGCGGAGATATCGTTGACGATAGTGTACCCGAAAATGTGCTCGTAGGCGCGTTCTGGCGGGATATCGCGGCCGGGCTTGCCGATCACGAGGGCCAGTTCGACCTCGTAGTCGATGCTGGTCGAGACATCGGCGAAGATCGGGATGGGGGCGCCGGGGCAGATCACCGCGGTCGGTGGCTTGGTGAAGAAGACCGGCACCTCGGTGACACCGATTTTGACATTCTGCGCCCGCTCGCCCTCGGCGATGTGCTCGGCATAGTTGCGACCGACGCAAAAGACGTTCTTCCTCGGCCGCGGCAGTGGCGCCAGGAGCCGCACGGCGTCGGCGGCAATCGTCTCTACCCGGCCGGCAGCACCGGCCTCGGCCACCCGTTGGGCTATCGCCAGACTCGTTGCACCGCCGGCGATCAAGTCGAGCACGTCGCCGCTGAGTGCGCGATCGTTGGCGGTGAGGCCGAGCGTCTTGCCCGCCGCCGCGTCGAGCAGCACCGCCGTGCCGTCCGCCCGTATCGCGGCCGCCTTCGGCTTGCCGCCGTGCTCGATGGTTGCCAGACGCATCGCCTTCTCCCTGATGACCGCGCGCCCTTCTTCGCATGACGCAGCGATGTATCGCATCGACCGGGCGAAAAGCGAAAAACCAATGCCGTGATTGATCTCGCCTCTCCGCCGTCTTACCGTCCGAGATCAGCCGGCGATTACGCTGACGTCGAGCGAGATGCGCACGACACAATAGACGGTCGGCGCGCCACCAATGGGGGCAATGGTTGCAGCAGGAAGAACTCGTGCCAGCAGCGCTGCCCGAGCGGCTCAGGCACTATATCGCCGAGGGCGGCTTCGGCCACAACGCCCGCCTGCCGCCGGAGCGTCGGCTGAGCGAGACGTTCGGCGTGTCCCGCGCCGAACTGCGCAAGGCGCTAGCGAGCCTCGAGGCCGACGGGCTGATCTGGCGGCATGTCGGTCGTGGCACCTTCATCGGCGCCCGGCCGGTCCACAATCTCGACGACGTGACCTTCCTCGGCCAGCTCGCGAGCCCGGCCCAGGTCCTCGAGGCCAGGCTCGCGGTCGAGCCCGAGTTGGCAAGGTTGGCAGCCTTGCACGGTGTCCGCGCGGATTTCGACGCCATCCGTGGCTGCAGCGAGCGCGGCAGGGCTGCAGCCGATTGGCGCAGCTACGAGGCCTGGGACAACAAGTTCCACCACGCCGTCGCCAAGGCGACCAAGAACAAGCTCTTGATTTTCCTTTTCGATACGCTCAACGTCGTCCGTCGCTCGATCGTCTGGAGCCAGGAGCGGCTGACCGACCGGCCGCCGGCCACTCATCAGAGTTTCGACCAGCACGACGCCATCATCGCCGCGATCGAAGCCCACGACCCGGCCGAGGCGGCGGCCCGAATGCGCGATCACCTCCGCTCGGTGCGCGACCGGGTGCTGCCGACCCTCAAGTGAGACTGTGGCAAGTGAGACTGCGGCAACTCAGCGGGAAACAGCTCAGACCACCTCGACGGTGATCTCGCCCACGCCCTCGACATGCGCCTTCAACATGTCGCCACGGACCACCGGGCCGACCCCCGACGGTGTCCCGGTCATGATGATGTCGCCGGCGGCGAGCGCGAAATACTCGGAAAGATAAGCGATCATCTCGGGCACCTTCCAGATCATCTGGTTGAGGTTGCCCTCCTGCCGCACCACGCCGTTGACCTCCAGCACGACCTGCCCCTCGTCCGGATGACCGATCTCGGTGGCCCGGACGATCGGACCCATCGGGGCCGAATGCTCGAACGCTTTGCCTATTTCCCAGGGTCGGCCCATCTCTTTGGCGATGCCCTGCAGATCCCGCCTCGTCATGTCGAGGCCGACCGCGTAACCGAAAACATGCTCGAGCGCCCGCGCCACTGGAATGTCGACCCCGCCCTCGGCCAGGGCCACCACCATCTCGATCTCGTGGTGGACATCACTCGTTCGTGACGGATAGGGAAACGTGCCGCTGAACTCGAGATTGTCCGGGTTCTTTTGAAAAAAGAAGGGCGGCTCGCGGTCCGGATCGTGGCCCATCTCGATCGCATGGGCCGCGTAGTTGCGACCGATGCAGTAGACGCGGCGCACCGGAAACACGGCATCGCTGCCGGCGACGGGAGCGAGTGGGGTGGCAGGTGCGGCGAAGACGAGGGTGGGCATCAATCAAGCGCTCCATTCGGATCAGCCAGTGGGCCAAGTGGCCAACGAGCACAGCCAGGGAGATCGGCCGACCTCGAAACGCGGTCAATGCATCAATCGATCGATTGGTTGACCCGAGCCGCTTGTGCCGAGCGGTGCCTAGACGCGGCGCGCCAGGATTTCCCCGGCCTCCAGGATCGCCACCGTGGCATCGCGCCGCTCGGGCATGACCGTGCTGATCTGCACGAGGCGGGCCAGGCTCGAGAGTGTGTAGGCGGCGATGGCCGCTTTGCCCACCGTTGGGCATTCACGGCGATACCTCGTCTCGAAAGCGGTCGCCAGCCGGTCGTAGCCGTGTGGCTCGCCAGTCGTGCGAATCGAGGCTTCGATCAGATGCGCCACGAAATTGCCGGCATCGAGCGCCGGATCACCCCGGCTGTAGAGATCGAGATCGACCAGATGCAGCCGGTCGCCGTCGACCAGCACCTGTTCCGGATAGAAATCGCGATGAATGCCACAAGATGCCGAGACCGCGAGGCGGCCCAAGGCCGCACGGCACCGCTCCAATAGTCGTAGAGCGCGCCTGGCTAGATCGGGCCGCCCGGCCGCCAGCCGGCCGACGCGATCGTCGAGCACGCCCAACTCGTCGGCCGTCGTCCAGCCTGGTGCGGCCTCGGCCGGCACGCGTTGCAGCTTAGCGAGAGCGATGGCCGTCCGCTCACAGGCAGCGAGGGCGCCGGGCCCGTCCAGCATCGCCTGCAGCGGCCGTCCCGCCACCTCGCGCTGCAGCCAGAGGCCGAGCGAGGGCACCGGCCCGAGCGGTTCGGGCACCGCGATGCCGTCGCCGGCGTGGGCGGTGAAGCCGGCGGCGTGCAACCGCGTCTGCACGGCGAGGCTGCGCTTGTGCACCCCCTTGGCGGTCGCCTTGCCCAGCACCGCGGGCGTGCCGTCGGCAAAGCCGTAGCGTACGAGGCAGCGGCGACCAGGACGGTGGCGAATGACGCGGATCGATGCGATGGGGGGGCCATGCGCCAAGGCCGGGCAATCGCGCGCCAGGGCGTTGCCTGCGCGCACCGGGTCGAGTGCCGCGGTCAATTGTGGCAGCAACGGATCGGCAGCGGCGTTGTCGGGATCGACGAGGACGGCGGCGCTCATGCCGAAAGCCGTCGCCGGGTTGGGGCCAAGGCTGCTTCGCTCGCGGCATGCCGATCGACATGCCGCTCGACCCGACCGAGCAGGGCAGATGCCAACTCGGGCCAGTCGGCACGACGCTGGCGGAAGGGCTCGCTCGCGAGGCGGAAGAGGGCAGCTGCGGTCCAGACGCGAAGCGCCTTCGGCCGCCGGTCGGCGGCATCGGCATAGGCGTCCTCGAACGCCGCCACGATTTCTCTCGGCAGCGGCCCACCGGTTCGCAATGCATCGGCTTCGAGCCGCGCGATAAAGCTACCGAGATCGAGCGCCCGCGGGCCTGTGCCGGCGCGATCCCAGTCGATCAGGTGCACCCCGTCGGCGCCCACCACCACCTGATCGGCGCTGAAGTCGCCGTGTAGTGGAACCATGCGCTCGGGCAGGTCGAGGATCTGTGCCGCCACCCGATCGGCCAGGCGCATCGCGCGCTCGGCGAGGTCGGGGGCGAGCCGGACCAGCGATCGCGCCGTCGCATTCACGGCTCGGGATTCGTCGGCGAGGTTCCGCGGCGGCAGATTGGCCGAGCGCCGGTCGTGCACCGCGGCGAGAGCCGCACCCGCAGCAGCGGCCCCGGGCACTGCCGAGGGATCGCCGTGATCGAACTCGGCGAGGCTCCGCCCCGGCTGCCATGCGCTGACGAGAATGCCGTGCCGGTTGGAGTTGCCGAGCAGGATCGGCCCGCCCATGCCGGCCGCAAAGCGGGCACCGCGCCGAGCCTGCTCGAAGTGCGACTCCGTATAGAGCTTGACGATCGCGCGCACGGATCCCGCCGCCTCCAGAATACCGATATGCCGCCGCCCCGGTTTGTGGCGGAGCAGCCGCCAGTCGCACCCGGCAAGGTTCGGCACGAGCTTGCCGAGCAGCCCCTGCCGCCGGTCGGGATCGACGAGCCGGGGCAGCGCCCGGAGCTCGCGGTCGTAGGGCACGAGGCGGACCAGGACGGCCGGCTCGTCGAGATAGAGCGCCACCGGTCCCACGGCCGAGCGGAGCCCCTCGGGCACCGGGCGCGCCCGCTCGACCGCATAGCGCCTGGGTTTGTAGGCCTTGGCCGCGAAATCGACGCGGCCGTGCCGCGTCATGGCCGTGAACCCGGCGAGGCAGCTCGTGCCGGGCTTGTAGCGGAGATAGCTGGGCTCGAGCGCCTGAAGGCTGGCATCAGGCAGCAACCTCGCCACGGCCTCGGCCAGGCGTTCCGCGTCGAGCAGCAAGGCTAGACCGGGCAGCCCCGGATCGCGCGCCGCCACGGCCGCGTCATGCAGCGTCAGCGTCATGACCATCCTCCGTCCAAGCTTGTCCCGCGTACTGACGGGTGGCGTACAGCCTGGCGAACCGGCTCCGCCGATTGCGCAACAGCAGGGCGGGCGTGCCGTCCTCGACGATCCGCCCGCCCTCGATGAAGACGACGCGGTCGCAGCGCTCGGCGAGCTTGGGATCGTGGGTCACGACCAGCGTCGTCCGGCCGCGTGCTACCCGCATCAGGGCCTCGATGACCAAGGCTTCGCTCGCCGCATCGAGCCCCGTGGTCGGCTCGTCGAGCACCAGGATCGGCGTTCGCCGCAAGGCCGCCCGGGCGATCGAGATTCGCTGTCGCTGACCGGCCGAGAGCGAGACGCCGCGCTCGATGATCATGGTGTCGTAGCCTTCAGGCAGCCGCTCGATGAAGCCGTGCGCGTCGGCGAGCCGGGCCGCCGCCTCGATCGCCTCGTGGCTCGCCTCGGCATCGGCGATCTTGATGTTCTCCTCGATGCTGGCAGCCAGGAGCAGGCTCTCCTGCGGGACTACGCCGATCTGCCGGCGCAGCGAGGCGAGGGCGAGGTCGCGGGCATCGTGGCCGTCGAAGAGCACCCGGCCGGCATCGGGATCGTAGAGCCGGAGCACGAGATTGGTGATGGTCGACTTGCCGGCACCCGAGGCACCGAGCAGCGCTACCCGTTGGCCGGCCGGGATGACCAGGTCGAGATCGTCGAGCACCGGCCCGCGCTCGAAGGCGAAGCGAACCTGCTCGAAGCGGATCTCGCCCTGGAGTTCCGGGGCGGGCAGGGCGTTCGGTCGATCCTGGACCGCAGGCTCGACCTCCAGGATCTCGATCACCCGCTCACCGGCAGCCACCGCCTTGGCGACCCGACCGGTATGCTTGGCGAACTGGCGCACCGGGCGGAACGAGTTCTTGAGGTAGGTGATGAAGACGACGAGGTCGCCCGGCGTCAGGGCTCCGGCGATGACCAGCCGAGCCCCTTGCCAGAGCACGACCGCGATCGAGACGGCGACCAACAGGTCGACGCTGCGCTCGAGGCCCGCCGCCAGCCGCTTGGCCCGCACCCCTTCCTTCAGATCCTTGCTGCTGGCACCCTTGAAATCGCGACCGATGCGCTCCTCGAGGCCGAGTGCCTGGACCAGCCGCATGGCCCCCAGGGCTTCGGATGCGGTCGCCGCCATGGCCCCCTCGCGCTGCCGCTGCTTCTTGCTTACCGCCTGGATCCGCTTGCCGATCCGTGTCGTCGCGAACCAGAGCAGTGGCAAGGGCAGAAAGGCCAGGAGCGCCAACTGCCAGTTGACCCAGAGCATCACTCCGGCCATGCCAGCGATCACCAGAATGTTGGCGAGCATCGGCAGGAACGCCGTGACCGCGGCTTCCTTGAGCATGCCGACATCACTGACCACCCGGAGCGTCAGATCACCCGCGCGCTGCCGGTCGTGAAAGCGCAAGGAGAGGCGCTGGAGATGGGTGAACAACTGCTCGCGCACCCGGGTCAGCACCCGATTGCCGGCAATGGCGAAGCCGATGGTGCTCAGATACTGCGCCAAGGCCCTGAGGCCGATCACCACGACCACACCGACGGCGCAGGCCGCGAGCAGCTGGCTCGAACTCAGCGCATCGACGACGGTGATGCCGGAGCCGGCCTCGGCACCGCCGGCCGGGATGACCCGGTCGAGGATGAACTTGAGCGGCCAGGGTTCCGCCAGGCGAAAAATGGTTGCCAGGAGGAGGGCTGCGACGGCGCCCACGATCAGCCCGCGCTCGGCGCCGAGATGCGGCCGAAGATGGCGAAAGATACGCCTCAACCCGGGCAGCATCTGCCGCCATTTCGACGGACGCCCGCTCATGCCGCGCGGCCTTCTTGCATGCTAGCCAGGCCTGCGATCTCCAGGATGCGTCCGGCCGTGGCGCTCCAGCTGTGCCGCTCGATCACGGCGGCACGGGCCGCCGTGCCGAGGCGCTGGCAAAGCGCCGGATCGGCCGCGAGCCGGGCGATGCCATCGGCCAGTGCGCTCGGATCGTCGGGCCGGACCAGCCAGGCGGTCCGCCCGTGCTCGACCAGCCGGGGCAGGTCGCCCACGGTGGTGGTCACGATCGGCAATCCCGCCGCCATGTACTCGAAGAGCTTGAGCGGCGAGAAATAGAAGCCGTCGAGGGCCGGGTAGGGGGCAACCGCGATGTCCATGCCGGCAAGCTCGCCCGGCACCGCGGTCTCCGGCACCGCGCCCGTCCAGGCGACCCGCCCGGCGATACCGAGCCGTTCGGCCTGCGCTTCCAGCGCCGCGCGCTCCGGCCCTTTGCCGACGATCGCAAGGCGGACCGGCAGGCCGCGCTCGACCAGGAGTTTGGTGGCATCGATCAGGCCAGTGAGCCCGTGCCAGGGGCGGAGCGAGCCGAGAAAACCGATGGTGAAGGGATCGCCTCCTGTTCGCTGGCTCGAGCGTGACTGAAAGCGCCGCGGCTCCACCCCATTCGGCACGACGTGCACCTTGCCCCTCGCCTCGGCGAAACCGCCGAGATAATCGGCGACACCGCCCGACACTGCGAGCAGGGCCGACGCATCGGCCAACGCGCGGCGCACCTGGCGCTCGGCGGCTCGGTGGTCGACCAGCGTGCGAAACCGTGCCGTCTCCTCGAGCAAGGGCGCGTTGACCTCCAGGAGGCCCGGCACGCCCGCTGTGCGCGCCACGCCCATGCCGGCCGCACTCCAGAGCGAATGCCGCTCGTAGATCAGCTCGTAGGGACCGTTGTCGGCGAGCCCCCGGGCGAGGTCGTCATTGGCCAGGATCGCCCGCCGTTCCCGCTCGGCCTGCGGTAAGCTGCTGGACGCGCGGGGCAGCTTCAGGACCCGGATAGCGGCCAGGTCGTCGGGTTGCGGCCCGTCGAGCCGGCTGGCGAAGAGATCGATCGTGGCGCCCCGTTCGAGCAGGGCGCGGAGCACCGCCCGGACATGCGCCGAGCTGCCATTGGTGCCGAAGACGGGCACGCCGAAATCGGCCGAGACATAGGCGATACGCATCAGGATGCCCGTCGCAACGGCACGGCGTCGCTCGCTGGCCGCGCCGGGAACAAGGCCCGCAGCCTTGCCGCGTTCTCGAAAATGTCGAAATCGAGCTCGATCCGCCGGCGCGCACCCATGGCCAGCCGAAATCGGAGGTCACCGTCCTCGATTACCCGGTGCAGGCTCGAGGCGAGCCCGCGGGCGTCACGCTCCTCGACCAGAAGCCCGGTGCGCCCGTCCTCGATCAGCTCGGGAATGCCGGTGACCGGCGTCGCGATCGTAGGTGTGCCGAGCGCCATGGCCTCGAGCAGCACTGTCGGCATGCCGTCGCGATTGCCGTCGGCGCCGACCACGCAAGGGGCCGCGAGCACCGCCGCCTCCTGCATCGCCGCCTGCACCTGCTCCCGCGGCAGGGGGCCGGCTAGCTCGACCCGCTCCTCGAGACCGAGTTCGGCGATCTGCCGCTCGAGGTCCGCGCGCCGCTCCCCGCCGCCGATGATCCGACAGCGAAAGTCGAGCCCGTGATCGGCGAGCCGGCGACAGGCATCGATCAGGACATCGAAGCCCTTCTTTTCGATCAGCCGCCCGACACCGAGGATCAGCGGCTGCCGCTCGGCGGGCGAGCGGAACGGCATAGCGTCCAGGTCCAGCCCGTTGTAGATGCGGGTCACCGCCGCGGCATCGCCGCCGAAGCCGGCGCGGAGATGGTGGACATTGTAGTCGGATACCGTGACCACATAGGCCGCGTCGCGCAGCTTGAGCCCGAGTTGCTGATCCTCCGGGTAGTCGTGATAGATATCCTTGGCGTGCGCCGTGAACCCATAAGTCAACCCGGTCATCAGCGACACCAGCCGGGCCACCGTCGTCGCCACCGTCGCGAAATGCGCATGCAAATGCTCGATGCCGCGCTCGCGCACGAAACGGGCGACCCAGAGCGCCTGAAAGAGATCGTCCGGGTCGATGACCTCGGCATGCTCGAGCGATCGCCAGGCCAGAGGCCAGTTCTGCCGGAGATCGTCCAGGAGCGCCCAGAGATGCGCGGGCTTGCCGGGCCGCTCGGGCACATAGGTCACCGGCGAGCGGACAGCCGCCAGCGAGCCCTGGAAATGCGGCTCGGTGACGGGCCTGAGGGCGATGATGTCGACAGTCGTCCCGGCCGCCTCGTGCGCCAGGATCTCGCCCACGACGAAAGTCTCGGAGAAGCGCGGATAGCGCTTGAGCAGGTAGGCGACCTTAAGCGGCGCGCGGGTCGAGGACATGACGGGCTCCCTCATGGCTGGCTGATCGGGACAGGCTGATGGCGTGGGACAATTTGGACGACAGGCGAGATCGCCGGGATGACACCGTGGCTGTCGCCGACGACGAGCGTCGCTCCGGCGCTAGCAAGGCGTCGATCGAGTGCGGCAACCGCTCGAGCGCGGCGAAATCGAGCGTGCTGCGCGGGTCACGGCGTTCACCCTGCGGCCGGCTGAGCCAATCGCCGAGGGCGCGGGCATCGAGATCGTCCGGGTGCAGCCAATCCAGAAGGCCGAGTGCTGCGAGCTTCTGGGCGCGCACCAGTTGCTCCTGGCGCGGCCGGACGCGGGGCACCACGAGGCCCGGCCGGCCGAGCGAGAGGATCTCGTTGACGGTGTTGTAACCGGCCATGGCGATCACCCGTTCGGCCCTGGCGATGTGGCCGATCGGCTCGGCGATGAACGGCAAGACGGCGAAGCCCGGCCGCTCGGCGGCACGCTGCTCGAGCGCCCGACGCTTCTCGGCCGGCATGAAGGGGCCGGTGAGCAGCAGCCCGGTCCGCCCCGGCGGCAAGTCGGCCTCGAGAAAGGTCTGGGCGAGCACCGCACCATCCTGGCCGCCGCCGACACAGCAGAGGATGCTCTGGGAAGGCAGCGGCGGCAGCTGCGCCGCGTCCGCGAGGCGCAGCCGCTGGTCGAGATAGCCGATCTGGCGCAGCTTGGCCCGGGTCCCGGCAGCGAGCCCGTAGGCGCTGGCGACGTCGTTGACCAGGGGATCGCCGTAGACCCAAACGGCGTCGAAATAGCGCTCGATCACCGCTTCGTTGTCGAGCTTCGCCCACTGTCGACGGACGGCTTCCGGCTCGTCGAGGATGTCGCGCAGGCCCAGGACACAGCACGTCTCGCCGCCCCGCCGAAGCCGCTCCAGCACCGGATCGAGTTCGTTCAAGGCACCGCGTGGCACGTTGTCGACGATGAAGACGTCGGGCGCGAAGGCGTCGAGCGCTGTGGCGATGAGCTGCGATCGCAGCTCGGTCAGGCTCGCCGTCGCCCGCATCAGCGACCGTGCCGTGTAGGTGCCATCCACCCCCTTCTGATAGGCCGGGAGCGTGATGCAGTCGACGCCGGACGGTAGCGGAAACGTGCCGGCCTCGCGCGCCCCGGTCAGCATCAGCACCTCGGCACCGAGCGGGGCTGCGGCGAGCGCGCCGGCGATCAGGCCGTTGCGTCGGGCATGGCCGAGGCCCATCGTGTCGTGCGAATAGAGGGCAATCCGAAGCGGGCCGGTGGAACCGAGGAGCATGGCGGCGCTGCCTTCCATTTCATTGGGCCGTCGGCGGCGCCGATGGCAATTCGTTGACCGTTCGATGACACAACGCACGGTTTTTCAGGCCATTCCACGGCATCTCCAAAAAAGCTGCTTCGCCGATCGTGCGGGGCTCTTGTCTCCCACGGGGCTACCAAATACGAAGTGCTCTCGTGAAGAGCGCGTCGCAGCGCCGAGATTCGGCAAATGCGATCAAGATCAGATGACGAAAAAACTCTTCACCGCCGCATCAGCGCAGAATTTTTTACGGTACGCACTTTCTGAAACACGAGGCTATTTTTCGAATGTGGCCGGCGACGGGGCGATCGAGATCACTTCCTTGCTGATTTGGTCCAGCCCCCGCCATAATGTCGCGCTGCCGACAATGTCTCCGCTGTGGTCCGCGGACATCGAGGCGGCTGTGGTGACGGGAATTCGCCCGGCTGTTCGATGCGCCAGTGGCTTGACGGCAAGCCGTGCCGCCGGATGAGATGCTCGGCAGCGCCGTTGTCGCAGGAGCACTGTCGCGTCTGCAGCAACGGACCACCATCGGGAGATCGTCTTTGTCCGCCCTTCTCGTCCCCACCGCCTTCGCGCGTCTCCTACTCGTCGTCCTCGTCCTGCTCTTCATCCCGGTCTGGATAGATCCGCTCGACCTCACCGACCCGCTCGCCACGGCACGCGCCCAGGACAGCGACGACGACGATGACGACGGCGACGACGGCGACGACGACGATGACGGCGACGATGATGACGGCGACGACGGCGACGACGACGATGACGGCGACGATGATG